>NZ_JACKSY010000108.1:0-29356 GCF_025821985.1 Mycobacterium timonense
CAGGCGAGCAGCCTGCTCCCGAAACTCCGGGGTGTACTTGCGACGCTTGCCCGACATACGGACATCCTTCCCGCGGGACCAACGGTCCCACCAGTCGGGTGTCCACCATCAGGGGTCAACCCCAACGGTTGACATGGACGGCATGGTCGGGTTCGCGCTCGAGCTTGAGGTCGTACCCCCGGCGTACTACGAGGAGGACATCCCCATCAAGTGAGCGTTCTTGAGTGCGGCGCACCACCGCGCATGGCGCGCCGCAAGGTTCGACAGGTTCTGGAGGGATGGAACGAAGGCTGGACCGCTGGCACCTCACGCTCGACCGCACACCGGTCGCGCCGAACCCACTACCCGCCGCATACACACCGGGCCGATAACACGCTCTGCCACTAGAGAGTGGGGTCTAGTCGACATCGGTAGGCCCTCATTCATTGCGCGTCACGAGCAGCGCCCGTCCGGGAAAACCCAAGGATGGGACTGGGGCTCAAGCCGACTCACGAGCGGCACACCGACGAACTCGTATAGAGGGCAACACACCGTCAGCCGCTCACGGTAGGAGAGCGGCTCTCCGCGAGGCCCTCAATTAGCGCTGGGATCTCGTTCATGTTGTGCACCAGTGCATATCGCCACTGGCCGTGACTGCCCTCGACGTTCACGGCTCGGACCCAGCGCTCGGCGGCTTGCGCCTTCACTTCCTCGAGCTCGTCGTGGCCCTTGGTCTCAAGGATGAGCGTCACGCCGTCGGTGAGCTTGACGAGGAAGTCCGGGAAGTATTCGTGGTCGCCGCCAGCGTTCAGGTACGGGATGGCGAAGCCGAGCCCTTGGTTCTTCACGAACGAGACGACATGCGGCGAGTGGTCGAGGTGGTAGGCGGCCGATGACTCCCACTTCGAGTCCTGCACAACGTAGTTGAGGTGAGAGTGCCCGATCTCCTTGACCTTCTTGACTGTCCAGAAGTCGACGTCGGCCGTTGAGCCGACGCCGCGCCGCTGCTCGTAGCGGGGGATCTCCGCGTCCTCGCCATCCGTCGCCGCGGGGTGGATCGCCTCAGTTAGCCGTTCGATCGTGTAGCCCCAGTAGGGCGAGAGAAAGACGTCGATTCGCTTCGTCTCGTCGTCGACGACGACGCGGTCGCGCACGAAGCGCTTGACGATCTCCAGCATTTGCGGGAAAAGGACCTGCGGCGGCGCCTCGCACTTATCTTGCTGGGAGTAGTGGCGGGTCAAAGCCGCTGCCATCTCGAACTCACGCTGCTGACGGGTCGCCGCATGCCGCCATTTTTCGAGGTCGAGTTTCACTGTTCCGCCGGGCTCCAGCAGCGAAGGGCGGCCGCGGTTGAGAAGTGTTGACTTGAGCTGGACCTCGTCGGGGATCTTCATCGGGTCGACACGCACTGACGCGATCGAGGGCCAAGCAATATCTACTCGGTTGCGGATCCGCTGCTGGTATCCCTCGACGCGAGGGAACTGGATCTCGAGCTGCGCACGAGCGGCGAGCGCCTGCACGTGGTTCTGTCGCGCCGGCGGCGGCTTCGGCCCCTTGCGTTGCTTGAACGGTACGACCTCGAAGGGGACACCGAGGATCTGCGCGACCTCTTCGCTGAATTTGCCTTCCTCGGTCAGGTCGTAGCTTGCCCGCCGCAATCCGCGGCCGACGACCTGCTCACACAGCAGCTGCGACATAAATGGACGCAGCCCAATAATGTGCGTGACCGTGTTGCAGTCCCAGCCCTCGGTGAGCATTCCGACGCTGACGATGCAGCGCACATCCCTGCCGGGCGGGTGCAGCGGCCGGTCGAGCTTACGCGCCAGGTCCTCGAATTCCTCCGGGTAGACCGGCCTTCCCTGGGGGTCCTTGGGCCACTCGCGTTTACCCACGGTGTCGAGCGTGAACCTCATCCATCGGGACTCGTCGTTCTTCGCACCCTCGACGTCGGTCTCGCCGATCACCTTCGAGTCGACGCGGATTGTGTTCACCTTGCCGTTCTTGTTGCGCAGCTCGGCGATGTTGGCGGGCGGGATCCCTTCGGGCGGTTTCCCTTCGGCGAGCCAGTCGTAGATCACGCTGGCGAGCCGCGTGTTCTTGCAGACGAGGATGAACACGGGCGGGCGTTCTTCGTCGCTCTGCGCCCAGTCCTGCCGCTCTGCCTCCCAGGCGCCTGCAACCAGCCGGATCGGATGCTCGGCGAATCGCAGCACGGCCTCAGGCTTGGGGTTCGCTCGGCGGCCGCCTCGCTCGGCACCGGAGAGCTTGCTCATGATCCAGCGCCAGATGTTGAAGTAGGCGGCTTGCTCCTCGCCCGACGCGTCTGAGACTGCGAGCTGCGGGATCTTCACCAGCCCCGACTCGATCGCGTCGGTCAGCCCGAAATCGCTGACGACCCAAGGGAAAACCTTGTTCGTGTCGTCGCCTGCCCGCGCTAGGAAGTACGGAGTCGCAGAGAGGTCGACGCAGAAGTTGATCCGGCGGTGCTTATGGATCCGGTCGAGCCCGTCGATCCAGATAGTGGACTCGTACGCGAGCTCCTCCTCAAGCTCCTCGTTTGTCGCCTCCGCGTCCTCTTCTGCGGTTCCTGCACCGCCCTGCCGGATTCGATAGGCGTGGTGCGCTTCGTCGTTGAGTACGAGGATGTTTTGTTTTCCGCCGACCTCGTGCCCGAGCAGTCGCTGCATCAGCCGGGCGTCGCTCTCGACGTAGCGGGTTTCCTCGACGAGGATTTCAGGCTTCGCCGGGCGGCGATCCTCGACCATGCGCATGTCCATCCTCGGATCGGCCAGGGCGATCGCCAGCGCGTCTTCGGTCATGTAGCGACCGCCGCGGCCAGAGGTCGTCTTGGCGCCGATCTTGATCGTGGCCGTGATCCGCTCTGGCTGGCCGAGCTTCTGCACCTTTGCCCCGGCGCTCATTCCTTTGCGCTCAAACTCGTGCCAATTCTTGACCAGCACGCGGCCGCGTCGCAGTGAGGTCATCAGGTCAGGGGGAACCAGGTCGCGCGTCCGGTAGATCGACGCCTCGCCTGTTGCCGGGTCGAGCTCGCCGAGGCGGCCCTTGATCGTGAGGTTCGGACATACGACGAGCACGACGTCGGAGAAACGCGCGTCGCCGCGAGCGGCGACCTTGTTGAGGATGCTCCAGGCGATCACCATCGCCATCACCGTCGTCTTGCCGCTACCGGTCGCCATCTTGCAGGCGTAGCGGCGGAACGGCTCAACGCCAGTCGGCACGTCGTCGGGCGGCACATCGATCCCCTGAAGCAGATCCGAGCGCGCCTCCTGCAGGAAGATGATCGTCTCGGCCGCCTCGAGCTGGGCGAAAAAGAGAGGCTGTTGCCGCTCCCGCCGCCAGTAACGGAGCAACTCAAGCGTCGTGCGTGTCGCGCCCGGGTAGCCGAGTTCGCGCCACTGGACGAGCCGCTCGCGGATCAGGTTGACGACCTCGAGCTCCTGCCACGTCCCGCGCGCGGGCGCGCCAGACTCCGGTGGCGGCGCCTTTGGGTCGCGATAGAAATAGCCAGCTGGACGGCGACCCGAGACGCGCCTTGGCTCCTGCCCGGCCTCGATCCGCCAGTGTTCGGCCGGCTCGTGGAACGGCCCGTTGAGGATGGGTTGCTCGACCTCGAAGGCGCTCACTGGGCCTCGTCCAAAGACTTCACGACGAGCAGCTCATTGCCGCGGTCGTCGATCACCTTGACGGCCACCCGCCGGTTCTCGCCAGCGGTGAAAGGTGCGCTCGTCGTTCCGGCGAGGTGGTCCCAGACGGCGTCGTCGTACTCTCCCTTGAGCGCCTTCTTGAGGCTGTCCCAGGCGCTCGTGCGCGGGAAGAATGCCTGCGAGACGTGGAACGAGAGTTCGTTCCAATCGGTGTCGAGGAACCAGGCCGGCACGTCGCCGCCGCCCCGATGGCGGACCTCGAAGGTGGTCGGGTCGAAAGTGTCGAGGCCGAGTAGCTCGACCTCGTAGCGCTCCGACCCGCTTGCCTCCTGGGGCCCGAGCTTGCGGATCGCGATGTCGGGGAGGCCTGCGACGGAGAAGAGCTGGCTTGAGCGTGTCGTCTTGAGTAGGTCTCCCATCACGAGGTCCGGCGTTGCCTGGATGTAGGTGACCGGGATCCCGACCATCTGCTCTGCTTTCGCCACGAACTCTCGCGCGTTCGGTTCGATGGCGAACCCGATCAGGAGCAGGTGATCGAAGTGCTTCATATGGGCTTCCGTGACGGCCTCGTAGACTAGCTTTTCGCTGATCGCCCCGTTTTCCGGACCGAACATGATTGCAGCCGAAGCGCCATCCGGGTCGAGGCAGGCCTCCGCGGAGAGGTAGAGCGACCGCGCGGGCGGCTTGACGTTGTGTAGCGTGAGCGACATGTTCCCGCCGAGCTGTAGCACCGGGTTTCGCCGCAGCGCCTCTAGCATCCGGTCGATGTAGCCCTCGTCATTCGGTGCGCCGACGTCGTCGGAGCCGTCCTCGTCGATGTCGACCGGCGTGGGGATCGTCGCCTCGACCACGAATGGCCCGGTCACGCGGGTGATTTTCTTGTCGACCTCTGGCCGGTCTGCGAGCACCTCCTCTGCGGGCGGCTCGTTACTTGCGATCGACTTCAGGGTCACGTGTGGGACGATCCCGCCGACCTCCTCGCCCTTCGAGTTCCGCCTCCTCTTGTAGACGAAACCACCCGCCGGGCCGCGCCCCGGGTCCTGCAGTTCGTAGTACGGGAACGTTGCAGTCAAGAGCCGCTGCCGCGCGAGAGCGAGTGGAACACGTGAGGTGTCGATGGTGATCCAGCGCCGGCCCCAGTGCTCAGCGACGTAGGCCGTGGTGCCGGAGCCACAGGTCGGATCAAGCACGAGGTCGCCGGGGTTGGTCGTCATAAGGATGCAGCGCTGGACCACTTTCGTGCTCGTCTCAACGACGTAGCGCTTATCCGACGTGAAGCCTGCGATGACGGTGTCGTCCCAGAGATCGTCATGCGACATCGCGGGGAAGTCGTCCTGATAACGGACGTAATAGAGCCCGCCATCAGTCGCCTGCAGGCGGCCCGCCGCCTTGAGCGCCTCCATGCCCTTCTCGTTCGTCTTCCAGCGACTGCGCTCGCTCGGAAGCCACGAACGCCCGTCAAGCTCGACCGGAAACCAGCTCGCCGCGCCGAGACCCTTCTTGCGCCCCATGCTCTGGCTCTGCAGATTATCGAGCCTGTATGCCCTGGCCCCAGTGGGAAGAGGTGCCGTCCCAGCGCGTTCTTCCGGAGTCAGTCGACGCCTGTCGCCGTTAGATAGCTCCACCCATGAGTACGCGCCGGCGTCGGTCGGGCTCCACTCCTTTGGCCGGAAGACTTCGTTGAACTTCAGCCTGTTCCGATCGCGTGCGTAGAACAGCAAGAAGTCGACCGAGCCTGGCAGGAATTCGCCGGTCGAGCCGGTTGTCTTCCGAAATGTGATCTGACTGATGAAGTTCTCAACGCCGAAAACCTCGTCGAGGACTTCACGGACGTGGTGGACGTTCTCGTTGCCGATCTGCACGAAAAGAGCCCCCGTCGGACTCAGCAAGTCGCGCGCGAGCTGGATGCGGTCGCGTAGATACGTGAGGTACGAGTGCAGTCCGAGTTCCCATGTATCTCGGAAAGCTTTGACCATCTCGATCTCGCGGGTCATTGACGCGTCGTCACCATCACGTACATCGCGGTTTCTGACGAACGGCTGGAAGTTGGACCCGAATTTCACGCCGTACGGTGGGTCGATGTAGATCATCTGCACCTGCCCGGAGAGGCCTTCGTACTCCAGTAGCGAGTTCATCACGACGAGCGAGTCGCCAAGGATCAGCCGGTTCGTCCAGCCGCCCTTGTGCTCGTAGGCAGCGAGCTGCTGGTGGATCGGCAGCTGGGGGTCGGCGAAGAGCTGGAGCTCCATCTGTCGGTCCCGCTCGTGGGCCTTGAGCGTCTCGAGGATCGCTTTGGTCGAGAGCCGCTCATGTACGAACAGCGGAAGTGTCGGCACGTCGAAGGACATGCGCTCAGCTTTGCCGGCCCAGTCGAGGAACGGCTTCGAGATCCGCTTCAGCGCTTCAACAGCATCGCTGAGCCCGGCAATCTTAAGTCCGTCGTAGGAGTGCGGTGAGTCGAACCGGTGCGGCGGGTCGAGCCGGGCGGCCTCCTCGATCTGCGAGAGCAGCCACTCGCCGAGCTCGCGCGCGTGGTTCTTCCCGTCCCAGTCGAGCGCGGGCGAGAGGGAGTCGTCGTACAGATACCGCTTGGGCTCACGACGCTTCTTGAACTGTGCCTGCGTTCCCGCCTCCGGGCGTAAAACGGCCTGCTCATTGTGCTGGTAAACCTCGGCACGCTTAGGGGTCTTCACCGCCCGTTTCGCCACGCTTGGTCTCCTCCTATCAGATACGCCGGCGCCGGTATCGGCGTTGAACAACTCTAAGAGGGCGGCGCGTTGGCTTGCCGTGGGAACAGCTTTTCCGGTCTCCCAGTTCGAGACGAGCACCTGATGTGCGCCCACGCGGTCGCCGAGCTCGGCCTGGCTCAAGGCGAGCCTCTTTCGGTTCTCCCGAATCTGCTGACGAGTCAGCCTGCGTATCGCCATGCGTACACTTCCTGCCGCGCTCGATGAAGTCTGGAGTCATTGTGCCTATGAAAGACCGTGTAGCGAGGCAGTCAGATCGGCGACTTCAACGCCGATCGCCGAGGCCAGTGCTGCTACGACTTCGGGTGGTGGTGCGGCCGGTGTTCGTGGGAAGGTCATGCCGGTGGGTAGCCCTTCGGCGAGCATGGACGCCGGGGTGCTTAGCATGCTGCGTTTGGTGAAGACCCGCCAGATGCGGGTAGTGGATTCGGCGATCGCCAAAGTGGCCTTGTGGCACAGGAGGACGCAGCTGCCCCGATCGCCGCGCGCAATCACGGCGTAACGATCGGTGTGCCTGTCGATCAGTGTGCCGATGCGGGCGGCGTAGCGGCGTGGTTGGGCAGATCCACAATCGGCCACCCAGACACCATCGACGATGTTGGCGTCGATCCCGTCGGAATTGAGCGCCGCGCGCAGCCGGGCATGTGGATCATCGCGGGCAGCGCCAGCCAACGCGATGACCGCTTCGACTTCTCCTCGGTCGGCCGCGCGGCTGTAGGTCTGGGTGGGTTGATAGAGGTAGTGATCGATCAGATCTGGGTCGGCATGAGTGGCCCACTTGCCGATCGCGTCCCAGGTGTGTTGAAGCGTAAGGTCTTCGGGTCTTCCGCCGTGCAGTGTGGCGTCTTGGCCTAAGAGGGCGAGCCCGACCGCGACTAGGCCGCCGACGTAGGCGTGGCCGCGCTCGGGCATGTCGTCGGCGTCGGTGGGCGGCATTGCGGTGAGGACCTCGGCGAAACTATCGGCCCAGTCGTCGTGGGGCTCGAGCTGTTGCGTGTTGAGTGTGTTTTAGTGTGCGTTGGTGTGTTCTAATCGGTGCTGTGAATCTTGCGGATTGGGCGGAATCGGTTGGGGTGAATCGTCATACCGCCTATCGCTGGTTTCGGGAGGGGACGCTTCCGGTTCCCGCTGAGCGGGTCGGTCGGCTGATTTTGGTCAAGGCCGCCGGCGCAGCATCGGCATCGAGCGGTGGCGTGGTGGTGTACGCGCGGGTCTCCAGTCATGATCAGCGCGCTGATCTGGATCGCCAGGTTGCCCGGTTGAGCGCGTGGGTGACCGGGCAGGATTTGACGGTGAAGCAGGTGGTCACCGAGGTGGGATCTGGCCTGAATGGTAAGCGGCCCAAGCTGCGGCGAATCTTGTCCGACCCGGATGCGAAGGTGATCGTCGTGGAGCATCGGGATCGGTTGGCCCGGTTCGGGGTCGAACACCTCGAGGCGGCATTGTCGGCGCAGGGTCGGCGCATCGTGGTCGCCGATCCCGGTGAGACGACCGATGATCTGGTGCGCGACATGATCGAGGTCCTCACCTCGATGTGTGCCCGGTTGTATGGGCGCCGTGGTGCCCGTAACCGGGCGATGCGCGCGCTGACGGCGGCCAAGCGTGAACCGGGTGCGGCCGCATGATTGCCAGGATGCGCACCTGCAAGCAGGCCACGAGGGTGGCCGAGCTGACCGGTGGTGTGCAGCTTGCCGGCAAGCCGAAACCCGATGGGACACAAACATTGTCCCGGTATGTGGATGTCGGCGCGGATTTTGAGCCGCACCGGGCTGTGGTGGAGTCGGTGTCCGTGTTGTTCGACCTGTATGACGGGGACGCCGACGGGTATGCGGCCAGCGGTTCGCCCGGCGAGCCACTGCCCACCGGGTGGATGGTGACAGCGGTCAAGTTCGAGGTCGACTGGCCCACCGACCCTGACCGCGCGGCGTTGGTGCGCTCGCATTTCGGTGCCCGGCGCAAGGCGTTTAACTGGGGTTTAGCCCAGGTCAAGGCCGACCTCGACGCCAGCCGGACCGACCCGGCGCATGAGTCGGTGGACTGGGACTTGAAGTCGCTGCGGTGGGCCTGGAATCGGGCCAAAGACACAGTCGCCCCGTGGTGGGCCACCAATTCCAAGGAGTGCTACTCGTCGGGTTTGGCCGATCTGGCCCAGGGACTGGCCAATTGGAAGGCCAGCAAGAACGGCACCCGTCAAGGCCGCCGCGTCGGGTTTCCCCGCTTCAAATCCGCCCGCCGCGACGCCGGCCGGGTCCGGTTCACCACCGGAACCATGCGCCTCGAGGATGATCGGCGCACCATCACCGTGCCGGTGATCGGCGAGCTGCGGTCCAAGGAGAACACTCGCCGCGTGCAGCGCCACCTCGCCGGCGGGCGCGCGCAGATCCTCAACATGACGCTGTCGCAGCGGTGGGGCCGGTTGTTCGTGTCGGTCTGCTACGCGCTGCGCACCCCGATCAGCCCGCCGGTCGTGGCCCAGCCGACTGTGCGCGCCGGCGTCGACCTCGGGGTGCGCACCTTGGCGACGGTCGCCACCATCGACACCACCACCGGCGCCGAAACAATTGTCGAGTACCCGAATCCGGCCCCGCTCAAGGCGACGCTTGCCGCTCGCCGGCGGGCCGGGCGTGAACTTTCCCGCCGCATCCCCGGCTCCCACGGTCACCGAACAGCGAAAGCCAAGCTGTCCCGGCTGGATCGACGGTGCGTGCATCTACGACGGGAAGCAGCCCACCAACTCACCACGCAGTTGGCGGGCTCATATGGCCACATCGTCGTCGAGGACCTCGATGTGGCCGCGATGAAACGCAGCATGGGTCGGCGCGCCTACCGGCGGGCAGTCTCTGATGCTGCGATGGGATTGGTGGGGCCGATGCTGGCCTACAAGACCACCCGGCATAGCAGCACCCTGACTGTGGCGGACCGCTGGTTTGCTTCCAGCCAACTGCACCATGGTTGCACCGCACCGGACGGCACGCCGTGCCGCCTGGAAGGTAAGGGCCGCATCGACAAGAACCTGGTGTGCCCGAACACCGGTGTCGTTGTCGATCGCGATCGCAATGCTGCGCTCAATCTCCGTGACTGGCCGGATGACGCCAGTTGTGGTCCAGTCGGGACCACGGCCCCATCGGCACCCGGGCCAACCACACCGGTTGGTACAGGCCATGGCGCGGACGCCGGAGCATCCGGCGCCGGCGGAGCATCCGTAAGACCCCGCCCACGCGGGGCCGGACGCGGCGAGGCCAAAACCCCAACCCCGCAAGGGGATGCCGCATGAGTGCAACTCAAACACACTCAACGGCAACGGTTTCGAGTGCGGGAAGAACGACAGCGGCCACTTCGCCGAGAAACCCTGGTAGCTGTTCCATGCCGCGCAGACGGTTGACTGGCGCAGGCCGCGGTCAGGCGGGAATCGTGTCGAGGAGATGTTCCCATTCCCTGCGCACCAGCCGCGGGATGCGCAAGTGGGGCCACAGCTTTCGGAGTAGGTCGGCGTTGATCCACTTTTGCACGTCGGCTTCGCGGCCGCTTGCGAGGACCGCGCTGTACGCGGCTACGGCTTCGTCCCTGTCGGCGAGATCGAACAGATGTCGTCCTCGCCATGCGATACGGTTTGGCAATTCGATCACGCCGGTTGCGGGTCCTTGTAGCTCGTCGAGGCGATCCGGCACTGCGAACGGGCGATAGAGCCGTTCTGGCAGCATGTCGCGCTGTGTCACGGTGCGCATGATCTCCTCCTTCCGTGCCAGGATCGAGTCTATCGCCGCATGCCCGTGGATGCCGAAACCGACGTTGGCAGACGTCCCGGCCTTGACAGACTGATCGTGTACTGCCATTGTGAGCACATGACTTCCATGAAGGACGATCGGTTGCAGCTGCGCGTCGATGCCGCCGCTAAGCGGCGACTGGAGCAGGCTGCAAGTGAGGCGCATCTCACTGTCACGGCGTTCGTGCTGCAGGCCGCCAACCGCGCGGCTGACGACCTGCTCGCCGAACGGCCAGTCATCCACCTCACCCCCGATGCTGTGGCCGCTTTCTCCGAAGCACTGAACCGCCCCGCGCAGGTCAATGAGCGGCTAGCGAAAGCATTGCAGCGGCCGGCAAAGTTCACCTGGCTTGCCTGAGGTGCAGTTCCACCGACCCGCCCTGCTCGACCCACACAAGCACCACCGCGACGAATTCGCCTCTGGTGAAGCACCATTGGACCTGTGGCTGCGTCAATATGCGGGCCAGAACCGCCGCGGCAACACAGCGGCGGTGTGGGTGATTACTACCGCCGACCACAACGTCGTCTGTTATGCCACCTTGTCGATGACCGCTGTCGATCGCTCGGCCAGCCCCAAACCTCTGGGCAAGGGTGCGCCGCAGCAGGTTCCTGCGCTGCTGATCGGTCGACTAGCAACGGACACGCGCGTGGCTGGACTTGGTCTTGGTACTGAGATGGTCAAGCACATCCTGGCAACGGCCGCCGAACTGAATATCAAGGCAGCTTGTCGGGCTGTCGTTGTCACCGCGCTCAACGCCGACGTGTTCCGCTGGTGGCAGCGCTTCGGATTCGAACCGTTCGATCCCGACGACATGGCCAACCTAGACCTCTATCTATTAACCAAAGACATTGCGGCCACTCTCGCTAACCTGTAAGAACCTGCGAGCCCAAGCGGCGCCACGAAGAGACCGAGGTTGTAGTCGCCGGCCGCGGCGCGCGCGCGACGGACGCCGGAGGCGAACCAGCTTGGGTTAGGCTCCGAAACATGCCGTTGGCCAGCGGTTCTGAATTTGCAGGCTTCACGATTGTGGACCTGCTGGGGGCCGGTGGCATGGGTGAGGTCTACCTTGTCGAACACCCACGGCTGCCGCGGCGCGAAGCGTTGAAGATATTGCCTGCTGAGGTGTCGGCTGACGCCGAGTTCCGGGCGCGCTTCACGCGAGAGGCTGATCTGGCGGCCGCGTTGTGGCATCCGCACATCGTCGGGGTGCACGACCGTGGGGAATGCGACGGGCAGTTATGGATCTCCATGGACTACGTGGATGGAACCGACGCCGGCCGTTTACTTGGCAAGAAATTTCCGGCGGGAATGCCGCCCGACAATGCGCTCGCTATCGTCGTGGCGATCGCTGAAGCGCTCGACTATGCCCACGAGCACGACCTACTGCATCGCGACGTCAAGCCCGCCAATATCCTGCTCACGCAACCATCAACTGGTACTGGGCGAATCATGTTGGCTGATTTCGGAATAGCCCGACGCGTCGACGACGTCAGCGGTCTGACAGCCACCAATATGACGGTCGGAACTATCACTTATGCTGCCCCCGAGCAGTTAACAGGCAGGCCGCTCGACGCGCGCGCGGATCAGTACTCGCTGGCAGCCACAGCGTATCGGCTGCTCTGTGGAGCGCCTCCATTTGCGCACTCGAACCCTGCCGCGGTCATCGGTTGTCACCTCAATTCGCCTCCGCCCAGGCTCCGCGATGCGCGGCCCGACCTGGGTTCACTTGACGCGGCGATTTCTCGGGCGATGTCGAAGCAGCCCGGCGACCGCTACGAGCGTTGTCAGGATTTCGCCGCGGCGCTGCGCAGCTCGTGGGAACCGCAACGCGATACCGCGGGGACGGTGATGTGGGGTCCGGGCCTGGAGACGGAGCGGGCGTCGCCGGGGCCAGCGAACGTGATGGCCGCAACGCTGCCCCCGCCTGTTCATGGCAGCACGGGGCGCAGTCATTCAAACGGCAAAGACGTGGCGATAGTCGCGGGCGCACTGGGTGTGGTGGCGATTGTCGCAACCATTTTGATCGGACTCGTGCTGGTCACCAAGCATTACCACAGCGCCAGCAGTGTATCGGAGCAACAGCCCTATCTCTCCTCTACCGTGCAGCCATGGACACCGAGCACGACGACAACACAGCCGTCGTTGCCTACTGTCGAGTCCAGCCAACCACCCCCTATACCCCCCGGGCCCCAACCTTATTGGGACGGGATCTGGCTACGTGACTACTGGGAGTCACCTGGTGACTGCGACTCCCCACATACCTATTGGGTGGTACAGCCCGGCGATAACGGTCTAGCGCAGTTGAAAATTGGGTGCTTCCCTCAAACCTGGATCGACAATCTCAACAACAAAGGTCACGCTCTGTCGTGGTGGAAAGCAGTCATCTTCGCTGTCTGGGACCCCGCCCGGATAATGACCGAATACAACAAGCATGGCGACCTGCAAATGATCGGGCTAGATCGGTCATGCTTAGCCAGAGCAGGTATCACCGAATTTCACGAGGGCCCTATACATGACGACTGCTTGATCAAACCAAGTCTTCGTTCCTGATGCAGCGGGCGTAGCGGATTTCATTCAGCGCCAACCCGTGATCGATCGATCCAAGCGTGGCAAGACGGATGTCAACGGGGTGGCCGAGCTCGAAGGCCGAGCCGTCAGGTGGCGCTGGCGCCCGGGCTTCGCGGCCCAAGGCTCATCTCATCGACGTAGGCGTGATACTTGTTGTTCCAGACCTCGGCTTCGAACGCATCTGTGCCGTTCGGCTTGCGCGCGTCGTCGGTGTTTCGAAGTTCTATCGCTACCCTCAACGCCGCGACGTGGTGGACAAGCGCCTCCTCGACGAATTGTCGCAGCAATTCATCCCGTTGCGCTCTGATGTCCTCGGCCGGCTGCGCACCGGGAATCGCCGGCGCCTGGTCGAGTCTCTCCAACAGCCTTTGACTGGCCGCCAGGATCTTCATTTGATCGGCCATGACGCCGACGACGCCTTCAATCGCCTTAGGGGGGTCCATGAAGAATTCGGCCCATTTGCCAGTACTCGGCGTCACCAGACCCAGGGTAGCGGGGCTCGAGCGCCAAGGAGGACTCGGCGCCGTCGGCCGCGCATGGCGGGCAGTGATCGCCCATTTTCGTGGGATCGAAAGCGGGCAATCGCGGCTGAATACCTGGCTGATTGAAGGCCCCGCCGGGGCGGACGCCAGCGGAATCGACTAGTGATCACCGTGGCCACCGCCGCAGCGGAAAGCGATCGGTGAACACTAAAGAGATGACTCGGTAATTGATTGTGGATCTTGAGGTTCCAGAGTCGCGTGATGATTGAGCTGCGGTTGTTCTCGACGCCCGCGGCGGACCTGGACCCCAGACACGTCACTATGGGCCGAGTTGGTCATAGCAGTGCAGCGTGGGTTGCGATGGCGGCTATGCAGTCTTCGAAGCTGGGGCGGACGCCGTACACCAGGGCCATCGCCGCGTTGTAGCCCCGCTTGAGGGCTTCGCGGCTGGGGTGCGACGGGTCCAGTAGTGGACTGTGAACGTATCCGCCGTCAGGTCGTGGGGTGAAGCTGAAGGCTGCGGCGCGGCTGTGTTCGTCGATGTCAGCGCACAATTGCACGACGCCCTCGCGGCCGATCGCCTCGAGTTCTGCTGTGACGTCGGGACAGGCGAGCAGTTGGTGGGTGTCGTAGACGTGCCGTCCTGACTTCAGCAGCCGCTGCTCGCCCTCCTGCTCCGAACGTGACGCGGCGTCGTGAAGGAGGGCGAGCTTTTCGAGCAGCGTCCGAGTTGGAGCGAGGACTTCTACCGCGACAGGGGCGAATTCGTCCCACGCCTCAGGTGATTCGCCCAGTTGGTCGATTGCGTACTCGGCGATCATCGACCGCAACTGGTGTTGTTGGGTGGGATATGTGCCACCACGACAACCCATTTCCAGTAGCACGCCGGAACTCAGCGGGCCGTAGTCGGGGACGGCTGATCCGGGATAGTGGTAGCGCACGTTGCGTTTGATGCCGGTGGTGGCTGCCTCGTGTATTACGTGCGCGGCATCTAAGCGCAGATGGTCGGCCACGGCATCGCGAATGGCCTTGAGTACCTTGTCTTTCGCGCCGATGCTGGCGTCCACGTTGGGGAATCGCACGAGGAGATCGACGTCCTCCGAGAACCGCTCGATCAGTTTGTAGACACTGCTTAGGCTAGTGCCGCCCTTTAAAGACCGCGCCGACCGGATGCTCGCTGCCGTCTCTGGCGGTTAGCGTGCGCGGAGCCGTGGCAGCCCGCAGCACTTCGGTAACCCAGAAGTCCTTCTCGAGGAAGATCGGGTCGAGCGCGCGGGCCGCAGCAGCGGCGCCGATAAGTCCCTGCAGGTCCTGCGGGCGGTCGCGCAGCAGTGCCATCAGGCTCGCACGCCGCGGCCGCGCAGATCCTCGATGAGGTGGCTGAAGTGCTTCCTGGCCGCTGGGGACCGTTCGCCGTCAACGGCGTCACCGACACTTTGCAGGCGTACCCGGCCATCCCGGACAGCCTGATCCGCGGCGTCGACGAGGGCGTCCCAGCCGTCATCGACGGTGTATTCCCAGTCGCCACGCAGCAATTCCAGCAGCGCAACCTCTGTCCACTTGAGGTCGCGGCGGCGCATGTTGTTGCGCTTGGACACCTTCACGCCATGCACAGTGGGCACCGGGCCGGCGACACTGAAGGTCGGCTCTGCCGGGACTTGAGTGGTCAGCCCGAATGTCCGTGCAGCGGACACACCCGCTGGTCCGGCGCCGACGGGGCCGAGCACCTGCACGGCGATCTGTTCAGCCGTCGGGCGGGACATCCCGTAACGACTCTTGGCACCTTTGAAATAGAGGCCCTTGAGGACCGGTACCAGGTCGCCCGCCTTGTGTGCGCGTGACACCGCGCAGCTGGCAGCGGCCCGGCTACCGGGCAGGTCATCGACCCGCACAAAGCTGCCAGCGGGCACCTCAGCAAGCGCCGCGCCTGGAGTCTTAACCGCATTCATGACATCAAAGTGTACCGAGATTCAGTCATACGGGAAAGGAGAGACACTCTGACCAGGCGAAACGCTACCGTAGACACGACAACGAGGCGATGTCCGACCTAACGGCCCGTGCGGTGGCCCCGTTTGCCCATCGGCCATCACTCTGCGGCGAGGGTCAAGTCCAGGGACGTGGTGTATGACGTCGTCGTGTGATTCTTCGAGTTAGTGGTTCAGGCGGTCAGTGCCGCCGGGGTGTCCTCCTGTTCTGTTGATGGCGTGTGGTCGGCGCGGGATTTGCTGAGGACCTCGAGTCCGAGGTAGCGCCGCGATTCGGCCCATTCGTCGTGTTGTTCGGCCAGTACGGCGCCGACGAGGCGGATCAGGGCGTTGCGGTCGGGGAAGATGCCGACAACGTCGGTGCGACGTCGGATCTCTTTGTTGAGCCGTTCCTGGGGGTTGTTCGACCAGATCTGGCGCCAGATCTGTTTGGGGAAGGCGGTGAACGCCAGCAGGTCGGTGCGGGCGTCCTCCAAGTGCGCGGCGACCTTGGGCATTTTGTCGCCCAGTGCGTCGATCACCCGGTCATATTGGGCTGCAACGGAGTCGGCGTCAGGCTGGTCGAACACCGAGTGCAACAAGGTGCGCACCCACGGCCAAGAGCTCTTGGGAGTAACCGCCATCAGATTGGTTGTGTAATGGGTGCGGCACCGCTGCCACGACGCTCCAGGCAAAGTGGCACCGATCGCGTTGACCAGCCCGGCGTGGGCATCCGAGGTGACCAGTCGCACCCCGCCCAGACCGCGGGCGGTCAACGATCGCAGGAACGTCAACCAGCCGGCCCCATCCTCGGCGGTGGTGACGTCAATACCCAGAATTTCGCGGTAGCCCTCGGCGTTGACCCCGGTCGCGATCAGGGCGTGCACGTTGACCACCCGGCCGGCCTCGCGCACTTTGAGCACCAGGGCGTCAGCAGCCATGAACGTGTACGGGCCGGCATCCAGCGGTCGAGTCCGGAAGGCTTCCACAGCGGCGTCGAGTTCTTTGGCCATCACCGACACCTGAGACTTCGACAGCGACGTGATCCCCAGGGTCTCGACGAGTTTGTCCATCCGCCGCGTCGACACCCCCAGCAGATAGCAGGTGGCCACCACCGTGGTCAGCGCCCGCTCAGCGCGTTTGCGGCGTTCCAGCAGCCAGTCCGGAAAGTACGAGCCGTGGCGCAGCTTGGGGATCGCAAGATCCAACGAGCCTGCCCGGGTGTCGAACTGGCGCTGCCGATAGCCATTGCGCTGATTCGTGCGCTCGGCGCTGCGCTGGCCATATCCGGCACCACACAGGGCGTCGGCTTCTGCACCCATCAGGGTATGGATGAACGTCGCCAACAACTCGCGCAGCACGTCGGGGTGGCAGCTAGTGAGTCGTTCGGCCAACACGGCGGGCAGGTCGATATCGTGGGCAGTGGTCATCGCGTGTATTCCTTTGCTCGAGTGACTTTGACGGGTCTCTCGAAGAATCACGCGATGACCTTCAATCACTCGGCTACGACACGCCGGGCCCAACGATCAACCCCGACTCGTACACCACTCTGCTGGACGCAACCGCGGCGAGTAAGTGTTGGCCCAGGCCTCGGGACCGAGGTGGCTTTGGCACTGGGGAAAGAATCGGTCGACGATCGCCCACACCTCCCCGTCGTGGTGACGCAAAGGTGGCGCGGTTCTTCAGTGATCGGCCTCGTCGCGCGTTGACCGGCCGGCCAGGGCCGACTTTCATCGCCAACAAGTGATCGGTTGGGGCCCCAACGCCCCAACAGCGAAGCAGGTCACTTGTGTTTTTGGTGGATACTGCCTAGCTTGGTGGTATGCGTGACGAGACCCTTCTGCGTACTGGTGAGGCCGCCAGGCGACTTGGTGTGTCTCGGCAACACATCGTCGACCTCTGTAATCAAGGGCAGCTGCCCTGCGTCATGGTGGGCACCCACCGCCGAATCCCCGAGCGCGCCGTGACCAACAAACTCACAGCTACGACCCAGGGGGCTTCCCGACACAACGGTGCGCAGCTGTCCATGTGGCTGCATGCCGCGTTGATTCCGCGCCTGCTCCAAGACCCGGACGTGGTGATCGGCAAAGCCCGTGCAAATCTGGCGCAAGGTCGGGCCTCGGGAGCTATCGACATTCACAGCGCGCCATATGCGCGTGAATGGGAAGCAATCTTGGATGCTGGCGTGGGACGCATCATCGCAGTTCTGCTCGATCCATCCGATCATGCGACGACGCTTCGTTCCTGCACGCCGTTTGCCGGGGTTCTGCCCCAGGACGAGGTTCGTGCGATTAAGAAGGCGTGGCGCGAAGAACGTAAGCGAGCGGCGTGAGACGCCAGCGGCTTGCCCATATTCTGCGGGCCTATTACGCGCTGGACCATTGCCACGTAACACAACACGTGTCACTCGATGGCTGGAGGCCTACCTGCAGCACCAGTCTGGCGGCGAATCACTCAGCACTAAGCCTTGAGAGAGAAAAAGCCCCGCCTGGTTGGGGAAGCCGAAAGCTCTAGCCCTGGCGGGGACTGTTGCGCCTACGTTAGCAGCCGAAACGCACGTTGGGCAAAAGCGGGACCGTGACCCCGCGCGACCCGCGATGTCGGCGAACTTTGTTGCGCCATCTTGGTGTTCGTTCTTTTCGATATGGGGCACTTCCAGTCTGGGCAGGCGGCCTCGTGTTTATCTGTCACTGGTGAATTCGCGATCGACCATTCGTCCGAGAAACGCGTCCGCAAGATCGACACCTAGATGCTCATTGGTCATGAGTCCGCCCCCATGTGACCCATCGACGCACTCGCCGGTTGGTGGAGATCGTCGCGAACGCCACGGTGACCAAACACAGGCCCCCGGCCAGAGTCAGCGCCATGCTGATCCAGCTGTTCTGGCCAGCGAAACGTGCCGCATTGCCCAATGACAGCGCCGCCGTCAGCATGATCGCGGTGAACCTCACCCAGTCCGATCGGGTCCGCGCGATTTTGAACTCGCTCACTGTGTCTCATTCTTTCCTGGGATGACATCGGCGCTCAACCCAAGCCGGGTTTATCTCACAACGCTAGCGCTGGCATGCGGCGCCAGGCCCCCGATCTCGGCGGCATGGCGCCGCCACCGATTCGGCGTCACGCACGCTGGCCGAAGACTCGCAGCGTAGCCGAAGCCTCAGAGCTGCCAAATGTCGTTGCCGACTGAGACAATGGGACGATGACCGCTACTCCCGGGCCGGATTGGCGGCAGCGCCGTAACGACTTCCAGGAGCAGATGCGCCGAATCCAGGCCGCTAGCACCGAACGCCGAAACCAGTACGGCGATATTCTCTATCAAACTCGCCAGCAGTTGACCACGACCGCGATCCTGCGGCAGGCCCGCATGGGCAAACTGGAACCAGACTGGCGGGACCGACTTACAACGATGGACTACACCGCCCTGCTGGCCATGAGCCCCGGCTACCAGCTCTATAGCGATATGGACACATTGCTGCTAACCGAGCTGCGTTCGATGCCTGTCGCCGACTGGGAACCCAACGCCGGTGCCGATTGGCCCCGCGCGCTTGAATCCTGGCGAGAAGCCAGCCATGAAACTCTCGACCGTGCCCTTGCGATCAAGTCGAGCGTTAGCGACGTCCTGTCTCGGGCGAATGTTGAGCAAACAGCAGTGGATACGATTGCCCGCAGTCAAGAGATTACTGCGCTCTATGAACGTGATCTTCTCATCGAAGGTTCGTATCGGGCCGCGCTGTGTGCTGGCGGGCAACCCGTCGATTGGCGAGGCTGGCTGCGCGAGCGAGTCGAGGGCTGGCCTGATCTTCCCGCGCGCGCAACTGTGCTTGGCGCGCTGGAAGATCCCGATTATCACAGTGATTGGGAGTTTCTGCCTGATTATTGGCGGCGATGAGGTCAGGATTTGCTTTGTCGGCGCGGTCGCGCAAGATCGTATGGCCGGTTACCGGGTTGGTCGTGAATTGGTTACTGCCCGGAATCAACGATTCGCATGACCCGACGACGATGTCATCGAGTTATGCATTGCTCTGCTCGGGCGTTGTTTCCCGTGTTCGCTCGCGGATGGTGGCCGATTACGTTGCCACGATGGGTAGTTGGCGTGCGGCGGCTGCCGATAGCCGCTGCTGGCTCAGCGCGGGCCATGCTTGCACGGCGCAAAACGGTGCGCACTGATCTTGTGATGAGCGGGTGCCGACGTGCACGCAGCATTGGGTGAGGCGTTCTTCGATCATTGTCGACATATCCATGAATGGTTTGACGCTGATCCGAACTACCCGCTCCCCCAGCAGATTCCGTAGCTTGCGGTGCCGGCCGGGCAGGGCGCTGGATGCCAGGGTGAGCAGTGTTGACATGCCTAGATCGCAGCTGTCGCAGATGGTGCGCCAGATGTCGCCGATCTGTGGATGCGATAGCGAGGATTGCTCGGAGAGTAAGCCGAGCAGTGATTCGCGCACGGCCAGGCGCAGCTCGCGCGGGAGCTCGGTGTCGGCGATGCGGTTGGCGACGAGGCCGAGCTTGTCTTTGAGGTTGTCGTGGCCTATCAGCGCGACCAACGAGCGCCGGTGTCCGGTGTCGTCGCGCATTAGGTAGCCGATCGAGCAGCAGTGTGGGTGTGAGCAGGGCAGTGCGGTCAGATCGCGCCACGTGACCAGACCGGCTGTTTGGGGTTCTAACCGCGCGAGTACTCCGGTGTGGGTGAGCCGATTGGTTGGATCGATGTAATCGGAGCGGCCAGAGCCGAACTGCGGCTGGATCGACACTCCCCCCACGTAGGGGGTTTGCAGGGCGACCCGGAGGACGTCGCCGATCTCGGTGTCGTTGACGCCCAACGCCGCTGTCATCACCAAGGTGGTGAATACTTCTCGTTCCGACAGGCGGCGGAGCGCGTCTTGTTTGAAGCGGCGTAGGTCGCCGCCGCGGTGATAGCGGTGGGCCGATAGTGATAGGCCGTCGTATTGCAGGTAGGTTTCCACGCGCTCGCGGTGCTCGGTGAGCAGGTCGAGTAAGTCATTGTCGGTGGCGATGCGTATGCCGTTGGTGTTGAGCAGGATTCGGGTGATCGGTCGTGCCGTGAGTTCGGCCAGCAGCTCCGGCAGGTGTGGGTGCAGGGTGGGCTCGCCGCCGGAGAGCATCAGCACGTCCAGTCGGCCGTTTTCGCGTTCGAGGCGTTGATCGACGTTGGCGAGCACGTCGTGCAGCGAGACCACGCCGCGCAAATCCGGTGAAGATTCGGCGAAGCAGGTGGGGCAGCGCAGATTACACGTTGCGGCGATGTCCTCAAGCAGGATGCAGGTGTGCTGGGTTTGCATCTCCGGCAGGCCCCGAAGATAGGCCGCCGGCACTGGGTCGAAGTTGCCGGCCACATCGGCGGTGTGTGATTTGGTGGGGGCCGTCCACTCCTCGAGGTAGGCAAGGATTTCCGGATCCTCGTCATAGAGGGTGCGCACCAACCCGTGGGAGGGGCAACCGCGCTCCAACCAGACACGCTCGTCGCGCACGGCTAGCCAGCCGCTAAGCCGCGTGACTTCGCTCAGCGGGCGATCCGGTTGCTCGGTGTGGCAGTGGGGGCAAAATGCGTTGACGTAGCGGTGGATTCGGTCGCCGCGTAACTGCATGCCGACCATCAGTAACTCCGGTAGTCCGATGGGTTTAAGCCAGTGCAGTAACCGGCCGAAAGCACAGAGATCAGCGCCCAGCCGATGATGAGGCCTAGCCCGATAGCTTTGGTCGATCGGTTGTGCGCGAGTAGCAGTGCGCCGCCGCCGAGGAGCGCGATCACCGCGAGCGCGACCGCCCCGATCGCCATCACCGTGTGTCTGTGTTCGCTGGTGCCGGTGTATTGGTTCATTTTGATGAACACGGGCACGTTGATGGCGATGTAGAGGCCGATGCCGGCTATGACATTGCCGGTCGGCATCCGTGATGGGGTTGGCCTTCGGGGGCGGGGCCGGCGGCGCCCGCGGCGGCCCCAGGTCGATGGGTCCGCAGGGTCGGGCGGATCTGGTGGTGGTGTTGTCATGTGGGTGCTTTCAGGCTTGGGGTCAGAGGTGACGGTAATTGCGGACGGGTGTGTCGGCCGGCAGTAACCCGGGCGTGGAGCAGCATTGCTGGTCACCGCCAGGTGTACATGGCGGGATTGAGCCCTGTGCAGATGCCGGCGGTGAGGATGGAGGTGAGCGCCCAGCCGATCATGAGCCCCATGCCTATTCCTTTCGGCCAGGGTTGGCGTCGTGATCGGGCGATCAGTGCAGCGCCGCCGCCGAATGCGACCGCGCCAAGTGTGACCGCGCCGATCAGGAAGGCGGCTTTCGGTGAGATGGCGTTGGCCAACCCGAATAGCACCAGCGGCCCGAACACGAGGTTGATTGCCATGTAGATGGTGATGCCGGCGATCACGGCTCCGATGGTTTCCCCGCTGGAACGTGGCGGCGGGGGTTGCGAACTGTTCGGCGATTCGTGAGTAAACGTGATCGAATGTGTGTTTTAGTGAGTGGGTGAAGTTATTCCCGCACCGTCCCGTGCTCCGTGTTCGGATTCGCCTGACGCGACTCACGGTAGTTCTCCTCGTGCGGTTCACAGGGCGCGGGGCTGTGTTGAGGGGTTCCGGTGACCTCCGCTTCGGTCACGGTAGGCCGCAGGGTGTTTTAGCGGACAAGTGCCTGGACCTTCTCGCCGGCGAGTAGCGGGGCGTCCGTGGGCCCCTTGATGTAGGGGCCGCGGAAGATCACCTGGTGTCGGCCCAGGCTGGGATACCACTGGCGGACCTTGTGCATTCGGACTACCCAGGAGTGTTGCCAGTTGACTTGCCGATGGCTGGTGTCGGCGGAGGCGGCCTGGTGGAACCGGCGCAGCTGCACCACCCGGACTTGCTCCCATTTCTGTGGTTTGGTGTCGGGGCGTTCTTGGCGGCAGCGCGGCGTGATGGTCATGGGTTGGGCCGCTATCCGAAGGAATGCGAACACGTAGCCGATGACCGCTGCGGTGGGCCCGCTTTCGCAGATCCAGTTGTACTCATTGTCGGGGCCGGCTTCGGCCATCGCGTTTTGTGCTGTCCAGCCCGGCTGGGGGGTGCCGGATCGGAAGGCTTCGTGCGGGATGGGGCAGCTGGTCGCGGCCTGGGTCTGGTCGAGGGGGATTTGGATGGTTGTGGGCCATGGTTTCGGGTTGGGGCCAGGAATGTGTTGCTGCCAGTCCCAGCGCGACCAGTAGTGAATTCCCAGCGTTGGCGCGCCGTTTCGGGCCGCAGCGACATGCCAGGTGATGGCCTCGACGTCGGCCCATCCGCGGGAGTCGCCGATCTGGACTGTGTGCGGGAATACGAGGAAGCCGGTTTCCCAGGCGATGTCGTCGCGGGTCAGCGTTTTGAGGTCCTCGGCGTCAATGGTTGCCGTAGCCGCGACGACAACGCGATGCATCGCAGGGGCAATGACGAAGACCTCCGCGATACGCATCGCATTGGTCTGCCGCTCGGTGAGCGAGCTGATCAGATCGCCGATCGTGGTCTCGTCGAGAGTCTCGACGGGTCGGGCGAACAGTTCCTCGTAGTAGTCACGCAGGTCGTCGGCGCTGAATTGCCTTGTCTCGTCGGCGAGGGCGAGCACGTCCTTGACCTCGGCGATGGCGCTTCGCCGGCGGGCGCTTCGAAACAGCGGGTGGCCGAGTGCGTTGACGATCTCGTCGCGCATTTTTGCGGCGCGTTGCGCGTCTGCGGTGGCGGTCCACTGCCGGTCGACGCGCTGCTGGTGACGCTGTTTGGCGGCCCGTTTGTGCCTCGACATCGAGCTGGTTGCCTATTTCCGTCCCAGGGCCGCGGCGGCGGGATCGGCGGGGCCGTCTGGGGCGGCGAGCTGGGGTGGACCGGCGACGCGGGTTCCGTGATGGTCGGAGAGGATCCGCCGCGCGAAGGCGATGCGTTCCTCGAGCATGTGGACGTCATCGGTGTCGTAGAACGTTCGTGTGCCAGAGATGGAAAGGCCTGCCGCGTCGGCGATCTGCTGAAGTGTGTATGGGCGGGGCTTGACTTTTTCGCGCATGTAGGCGACCAGCAAAGTCATTTGTTGCTCAATCTCGTTGCGGCGTCGGCGTAGGTGTTCCAATGCGTGCAGTAGCGGATCCGCGCCGTCTTCTTGAGCTAGGAACTGGATGCTCGCTGCGCGGCCCTCGAGTTCAGTGATCCACGCGTCATACTCCCCGTGTTCGTTGGTGCAGTCAGGCGGTGGAGGCGGCTCGAGGATGGCCGCGAGATCGACGTCGGACTCCGTGGAGCCGTACTGAGGCGATGCGAAAACCATGATTTCATTTCTAGCAAGAATTTGCGCTCATCGCAACTATATGCGTTCACCGCAACGTCCCGTGTCGCTACGCCAGAATCCGGCATCGCCATGTACCGTCAATCCAGACCGAGTATGGATTCCGGAGGCATCGTGAGCGTATGGAGTGACCGCGCCTGCTGGACACAGACAGCATGGACCGCCGAACAGACCGCCAGGCTGACCGGACTCAAACAGGACACCATCTATCACTACGTCTCCCGTAAAGACCCCAAGTTCCCCCAACCCCGGACCGAAGGCGGCCGGATCCACTTCACGGCCGAACAAGTACTCCGTTTCATCCTCGAGCACCGCCCGCGCCGCTCCCACACAGTGGTGCCGCGCCTATTCCCACGGATCCCAGAACCCACGCCGGCGCAGTTCGTCCGCGCCGAACAGGTCAGTGTTGCTGACGTCGGGCGATTCGCGGTCCACAGTTGGCAGCCCAGCGACGGCGGCCGCCAAGTCGCGATCGCCTACCCCGACCGCGAAAACACCGTGCACATCAATAACGCGGCGGCGATGCCAGGCGCGCTCCTCGACCAGCTGCCGGCGCGGATCGAAGCCGTCGCCGTCCCCAATGGGGAGGCCGCATCCCTTTACAGCTCAACCGAGCCCACGCAAACCGCGCCGTTAGTCGTTGTGGCTGAACGCAACCCGGTTTACCGCCACGACCCGGTGGGCCACGGCGCGGCCCGCTACCGGTGGTGGGATCTTGCCAACCTGCTGCGCGTCGACATCCCGTGGTGGTCGCCACTGCTCAACGAACTTGACGCCATGCTGGCCTGGCGCCCCGGCACGCCCATCACCCACGTCACGCCCTATGCACCTACGGCTGACACCGGCTACATCGCCGCGTTGGCCGCCCCCACCGATTCTGCGGCGCTGCGCACGGCGATCGACAAGCTCACCACCCGAATCCTCATGCAGCTCAATGGCCCCCGGCCACATGACGACAACTACTTAACACCGGGATTGACCCAAGCAGCGATCAGCACTCTGAACACCAGCCAACCCGTACCAGAGCTCACCGCCGACGAGGCAGCACAAATCCTTCACCACCGCGTCGACAAGCGCGCCGCCAATCAGGCGCTCCGGGTTGCCAACCACTGGGCGTTCATGCCTGTACTCACCTACGCGATCCGGATACAGCCACGATCGGCCGGTTCGATGGCGCTCCGATGGATCGCCCGCCTAACCGATGTCACACCTGACCGGCGCACAGAACTCGGTTTCTGGTTCATCGCCAACTACTACGGCGACCGCGTGCAGCCAGTGCGCTGGCTACGCGACCCCTACAACCCCAACACGTGGATCATCCACGGCGACAACGACACCATCTACGCCGGCGTGGGAACACACATGCCGGCAGCCACCGGTAAGCTCACCGACGCCGAGATCGACGACGAAGCAGCATTCTTCCGCGACAGTGCGGGCCAAATCTGGCCGCTGCCCGACACCGGCTACCACTATTACCGCACCGGCTACGACGGCGCCGGCCCCCAACGCCTCGCCGAAACACTGACCCTGCTGCTGCGCGACGCCACCATCGACGTGCACAAGCCACCACATTTCAACCCCGGCACCAAGCTGTACCAGTTACTCTCCCGGCAAGAACCGCCCATCACCCTGACGGCCGAATTCCTCTCCAGCCACCCGCATTAACCAAGCAGCCCACAGTGTTCAACGGGGATAGGCTGATCGCCTCGTGCTCCAGCTGCACACAGACTGCCGACCTCGCACACCGCGCCTAACACAGGGCGGCAGGTGCCGACAACAGAAGTAGGCCCGGCAAATTCCCGACTTCCTTATTTGGGTGGCAGTCCGTGTAGTTGGCGACGGTTCGCGGTGGCGCGCTCAGCCCGGCTGCGACGCCGGTCGCGGCGGCCAGCGCGCTCCAGTCGCCGCTCCACTACCCAGTCGGCGAGGTGTGGCAATCCGTAAACGAAATCTGCGAGCCAGGTGATTTCCTCGTCGGTCAAGCTGCGCAGGTGACCCCACTGATCACGCGCGGTGACCACGACTCGACCGCGCATCAGGGGCACGCTGCGTCCGGTGAAGGTGCTAGCCCCGAGCAAGATTTTCGTGGCTGCATGGTTCAGTTTCCGGTGGCCGGGATGCAGCGACGGCGTGAGCCAGAAGTCGAACGGTCCTGCGGGAATGGTCTCTAGATGCTCGTCGCGGATCGCGTCGGCGATGTCATCGACCGAACCGACCGTGAGCCGATAGACCTTCTCGTTGTGGCTGGCGAATAGTGTCTCCATCGCGCCCCCCCTCTCTTGAAATCTACTGTGGCTACTTGCGTTTAGCGAGTACACCGTGCCCAGGTCCAGACTGTGATCGGCCCGCAGCTCCTGGCAGGTCTAGCTCGCACGGGCAACACGAGGCCGCATGTAGTGGTCGATCCAGGCCAGCCCGGTGCGGTCCAGTTGTTTGCGCGCGCGCGTGATGGCCACGTAGCCGATCATCGCGTCAGCCTTCGGGATTTCGTCGCGGCCGGTCGGCTCGGGGAAGTCTGCGGCGATCTCCACCGATTCCCACTCTCGCCCCTTCGACCGGTGTGCAGTGGAAACAGTTGTGGTTGCCTGCTTTTCGTCCACGAGTGCGTCGATTGCATCGATGATTGTTTCCGCACCATGCGAGTCGATCAGGTCGACAAACGGCTTAAGGTCACGCCCCGCCTGATCGTGTTCCACATACTCCTGCAGCGCACCCCATGTCGCGAACACGTACAGCTCGGGGTGGCTCGTGCGCCGCCCACTCTTCAGATCCGCTGCCGCCTGCGCGAGGCGACGAATATCGGCGCCGCCGCCGGCCAACGCAACCCGTCGGTCCGCGGCGAGCAGGTCCATGACACGCTTCATCGCCTCCGCGTTCGTCCGACACAGCACCGCCTTCGGCGCATCGAGGTCCACCAGTTCCGATGCGATCGCCGGATTGCCAGTCAGCCTCAACGGGGTGTCGATCTGGCTCAGCCACCGATTCGCCTCATCGGCGATAGCAGGGCCGAACCGCCACGACTGAGACAAGTACAGCTGCTCATCAGCCGGCCACCCAGCCAGCGCATCTACCGCGCCGCGCCATCCATAAAGAGACTGATTGCTGTCTCCGACCACAATCTGCTGCGTATGGCCCTGACTCTGAACGAGCGCCGCGACGACTGGATTGGAATCTTGTGCTTCGTCAAGCATGACCACATCAGTCGGCAGCTTCGGCTGCGTCAACGCGAACATCTTCAGGTAGTGGTCGTGCTGAACCTTCAACCGCCCGTTGAGATCACACAAGTCGACCCACGCCCGCTGCGCGTACGGCAGCACCGCCCGCGCCAGTTCGTCGTGATCGGCACCCACGACACCGTTCTGCTGAGGAACGTGCTTCACTTGGATTTCATCGTCGGCGGAGTAGCAGTACCGCATTACCGTGTCGACGGCGATGCGCGCTACTTGCGTTGGCGGGATCTGCACGGCTGGGCCGAAGTCCAGCCAGCTGGTTCCAAGGATTTCGGCGCGCCGTGAAGGGAGCTCTCGCGGCCCTTTCAACCGGTGCGCATATTTCTTTCCTACGGCCTGCATAGCCAGTGAATGCGCGGTCCTGCATATGACATGGCCAGGAAAGCTGGCTGCGGCCTCGGCGGCGATCGCCCGGTTGTAGGCAACGTAGATCGCCCGGCGGTCGCCGAGCGCGCGAGCGACCATCTTCAGTGTGCTGGTTTTTCCGGTGCCGGCGCCGGCCTGGATAACGAGGTCTTTCTCGGCGCTAGCCGCGTCGATGATCGCGGCCTGCTCCCTGGTCGGTTTCATACTCGAAACTTTATGGCCGCCGCCGGACGCCGCATGGCTGCGACACCAGCGACCCAGCGGTTACGACGGAACTTCCCGTACCAGCACGGATCCGGGGCCCGCGCCGCGGGTAGGGCTGGATGGTGGCGACTGTGAGAAGTCCCCACGGCCGCGCGGCGCCACCACTACCCGGCTCGGGCCGCTGTTAGGTTGAGTCCGCAGAGCAAGGGGAATTGTTCCATGGAGATCGACTTCGGGATGGCGCTGGATTTCGTCGACATCGACGGGCGCGCCTACCAACTCAGATTCCGCCGTAACGACTACTCCTCCGATTACGGGCAGTTGATCGCTGTCGTCGATGATCGCCGCCGGCCCGACCACGGCCACACAATCCCTATCAGCCGACCAGACGTGCTGTTTCAGGACGTCGACAGCGCTATTAACGGATGGCAGTCATGGGCGCAAACCAGCGAGCACACCGCCGATCTCGACCTGATCCGCCGTCGTATCACCGACGCTAACCTAGCCTGAGACTGCTGCAACTGGTCGAAGTCGAGGCTTGTTTCACCTGCAGACTTCAACGACGTTGCCGCCAAACGTCTTACACGCGTCGCGGATCGCTTCCAGGAACGCCAAGCATGATTCGAAGTCTCCCCACCCGTTAGGCGGATTGAGGATACGGTAGGTGTCCGGTTCGGCCCGCATGGCGCTGATCGCGGCGTCGAGGTTAGGCAGCACGTCCTCGGTTGTGCGGCCGGCGAACTCGGCGAGGTCGGCGCCGGCGCGTCGCCACATCGGCACGAGGTTGCTGGTCATGTTCGCTTCCCACACCACCTCGTCCGTGTCAGGACGACGGATCATCACGTCGTAGCTCACGGCGTCGACCTCACGCCAAGAACGCACAAGTCGCTCACTAACCGGTGCGATGCCAAGCTCGCGGACGCGCACACCAAAGCCAACAGCATGGTGTTCTCCCCCGATGTCGATGCGCACGCGCCGAAGTCATTGTGCACACCCGGTGGGCGTGTAGAGCATCTTCAGTTGGGCGTGTCGCCTTGGTCTTTGCGGCGGATGGCGGCACGTGAGGACCGCCGATAACGGCGGCGTGGCTGGGTGGTTGCTTCGGGGCCACACGGGTGCGGCGGCCTCGGCGGCCGGGACTATCGAGCCGCTACGGCGTGCCGGCTCGCCCGGCGAGGATTGGCGTGCGGATCCCGCTGCCTAGCCGATTTTTCTGGGTTCCTGGGCCGTTGGGGGCGTCTGATCAGAACGTCCAGCTTCCGGACGACTGGATTACGAAACCGTGTTTGCCGTTGGTGCAGGCGGTGAGCCGGTTGGCGCCGACTGCGCAGGTGGCTTTGCCGTGGACGCCTGGGGTGCAGTTGGGGATTTGGTAGTCGCCTATGGTGCAACTGACAGTCTTGACGACAGTGACTTTTTGGCCGGGCTGCAGGACTGGCGATGCTGCGGTGCTTTCGCAGTTGCGTGTGTAGACGAATTCCGAGCCGGAATCGCTGCTGTTCACCGATTCGGCCACGGGGCCACACGGTGACAGGTCCTGATGTGGGGCATTGGATGGAAATCCTGGCATCTCACCGGCTTTGGTGGTCTGACATGATTGGCTGTCGGCGGCGGCGGCGGCGCAGTGCAGTCCGTCGGGAGTTGCGAAAACGGCGTCGTAGCCACCGATCCGGTTGGTCGTGAATATAGGGCTGTCCTGCGCGATCTCGGTGAATTCGGATAGGTCGGGAAAGGTTGGCGGTTGGGCAAATGCGGTGGGGATCCCTAGGGCCGCCGCGGTCGCCAACACGGCCAACACGGACATCGCGGCAGCAGCTCGGTTGCTTGCTGTCACCGGCGAGGTTCCTTCCTGAAACCAGCGTTAAGCTGTATGTCGGTTCACCCCAACTGATTCGGCCTAATCCGCCAGATTCACAACACTGATTCAAACACGCTTCCGCGCACTCAAATGCGGTCAACACTGGGGTTGACCCCTGATGGTGGACACCCGACTGGTGGGACCGTTGGTCCCGCGGGAAGGATGTCCGTATGTCGGGCAAGCGTCGCAAGTACACCCCGGAGTTTCGGGAGCAGGCTGCTCGCCT
>NZ_JACKSY010000109.1:0-54547 GCF_025821985.1 Mycobacterium timonense
TGGTGATGGGGCATTCGGTGGGTGAGATCGCCGCGGCGTGTGTGGCGGGGGTGTTGTCGCTGCGGGATGCGGCGCGGTTGGTGGCGGCCCGGGGTGCGTTGATGGCGGCGCTGCCGCCCGGCGGTGTGATGGTGGCGGTGACCGCGACCGAGGCGCAGGTGGCGCCGCTGGTGGGTGGTGGGGTGAGCATCGCGGCGGTCAACGGCCCCGACGCGGTGGTGCTCTCCGGTGAGCAGGAAGCCGTGTCGGCGGTGGCGGAGCGGTTGGCCGGCTCGGGCGCGCGGGTGCACCGGTTGGCGGTCTCGCATGCGTTTCACTCGGCCCTGATGGAGCCGATGCTGGACGGTTTTGCCGCCGCGGCGGCCGGTATCGAGCCGCGGCCCCCGCGAATCCCTTTGGTGTCCAACCTGACCGGACAACTCGCCGGCCCCGGCTACGGCACGCCACAGTACTGGGTCGAGCACGTCCGCCGGCCGGTCCGGTTCGTCGACGGTGTGCGGCTGGCCGAATCCCAGGGTGCCGGCGTGTTCCTGGAAGTCGGCCCGGGCGCGGCCCTGACGGCCGCGGTGGACCAATCGCTGAGCACCGAGGGCGCCACCGCGATCGCCACCCTGCCCAAGGACCGCCCCGAGACCGAATCGGCGCTGCACGCGGCCGGGCACCTGTTCACCCGCGGCCACCGCCTCGACTGGGCGGGTGTGTTCGCCGGCCTGCCCGCCCGTCGCGTCGATCTGCCGACGTATGCCTTTGCACGCGAACGCTTTTGGCTGGGCGGCGCATCGTTGGCCGGCGCCCCGGCGGGAGCGGCGCCGGTGGGGGGCGGCACGCGTGCCCCCGAGCTGGCGCACCGCCTGCACGCACTGCCCCGCGACGAACAGCAGCGGGTGCTGCGCGAATTGGTCTGCGAGCACGCGGCCGCGGTGCTCGGGCACCCCGGCGGTGACGCCATCGACCCCGACCGCGCCTTCGCCGATCTCGGGTTCGACTCACTGATCGGGGTCGAATTGCGCAACCGCCTCACCACGCATACCGGGACGGCGTTGTCGCGCACCCTGATCTTCGACTACCCGACGCCGGCCGCGCTGGCCGACCATCTTCGCCAGCAACTGCTGCACGACGAGGACCCGGAATCCGACGACGAGAGAATCTGGTCGGCGCTGCGCAGAATTCCGCTGCGCGAGCTGCGGCGGACCGGATTGCTCGACAAACTCCTATTGCTCGCCGGTATGCCGGAAACCGCGACCACCGACGCGAAAATCAGCGACGCGGATATCGACTCGTTAAGCCCCGACGCGCTGATCGCGATGGCGCTGAACTCGGCGGACGACGACGAGGCCGAATGACGAAATCCCCGCTGGCCGACCCGATTACACGCACCGAAAATCGGCCCAATAACACATGTGTTCAATACATCGAACTTTTGCGCGACCCCATCCGAACGCATAAACTTCGGGGTTTAGCGGGAATCGTGTCCAAGTCGGTTGGCAATCAAGAGAGTAAAGCATGAGCGTCATCGCGGGTGTGTTCGGCGCCGTGCCGCCGCATCGTTACAGCCAACGCGAAATCACCGACGAGATCGTGAAGTTCCCCGCGCTACGCGAACACGAAGAGGTCGTCCGGCGCCTGCACGCCGCCGCCAAGGTCAACAGCCGCCACTTCGTGCTGCCGCTGCAGCAGTACCACTCGCTGACCGATTTCGGCGAGGTCAACGAGATCTTCATCGACAAGGCCGTCCAAATCGGCTGCGACGCATTACTCGGCGCCCTCGACGAGGCGGGCCTGCGGCCGCAGGACATCGACATGATCGCCACCACCACGGTCACCGGGGTGGCGGTGCCGTCGCTGGACGCCCGGATCGCCGGGCGGCTGGGCCTGCGCCCCGACGTGCGCCGAGTGCCGCTGTTCGGGCTGGGCTGCGCGGCCGGGGCCGCGGGGGTGGGCCGGTTGCACGATTACCTGCGTGGCGCTCCTGACGGCGTCGCCGCCCTGGTGTCGGTCGAGCTGTGTTCGCTCACCTTCCCGACGGTCAAGCCGACGGTGTCGGGACTGGTCGGGACGGCGATGTTCGGGGACGGCGCCGCCGCGGTGGTCGCCGTGGGGGACCGGCGCGCCGAGCGGCTCGGCGCCACCGGCCCCGACATCCTGGACTCGCGCAGCCGGCTCTATCCGGAAACGCTGCACATCATGGGTTGGAACATCGGCTCGGCCGGAATGCAGCTGGTGATGTCCCCGGAACTGCCGGCCGTCGTCGAAAAGCACCTGGCCGACGACGTGACCGGCTTCCTCGCCGCCCACGGCCTGACCACCGGCGACGTCGGCGCGTGGATCACCCACCCGGCCGGCCCCAAGGTCATCACGGCGATCGCCGCGACGCTCGACCTGCCCGCGGAGGCGCACGAACTGACCTGGCGTTCGCTCGGCGAGGTCGCCAACCTGTCGTCGGCGTCGGTGCTGCACATCCTGCGCGACACCATCGCCAAGCCGCCCCCGGCCGGCAGCCCGGCGCTGATGCTGGCCGTGGGTCCCGGCTTCGGTTCCGAGCTGGTGCTACTGCGCTGGCACTGAGTCGATCACCTCGACCGTGAGGCCCGGCGTGGGCCGCAGCGCGGCGACATTGGCCGCGCGCAGGCGCTGAGCGGGTAACCGCAGCCGGGTGCGGGCCAGCAGCCGCGCGAGCATCACCGTCATCTCGGTGGTGGCCATCGCGGCCCCCACGCAGCGGTGCAGCCCCGCACTGAACGGGATGAACTCGTGCGGCGCCGGCCGGCGATACCCGGGAGCATCGGGGTTCCACCGTTCGGGCGCGAATCTCATTGGCTCGGGCCATATTTCAGGAAGCCGGTGGGTGACGTACGGGCTGAAGATCAACAGCCGCCCCGATCGGATCCGCCTGCCCTCGAAGCGCAGATCGCGCATCACCCGGCGCGCGGAGATCACCCCGGGCGGGTACAGCCGCAGGGTTTCGTGAACGACGCCGTTCAGGTAGGTCAACCCGCTCAGGTCGGCCGCGGCCGGCAGCCGTCCGGCGAGTACCCGCCGCACTTCGCCGGCCGCCGTGGCCCACGCGCCGGGCTGCGACAGCAGCAGGTAGACCGCCCAGGCCAGCGCGCCGCTGGTGGTCTCGTAGCCGGCCGTGACGAGCGACACGATGGCATCGCGAATCTCGTTGTCGTTCAATGCATAACCCTCGTCGCCGCGGCCGTCGATCAACATGGTCAACATGTGGTCGTCCGGGTTGGGCGCAGCGCGGGCCTCGGCGATCAGAGTGTCGACAAGGTTGTTGATGCGCTGTCGCGCGGCCATCGCCCGCCGCCACGCCGGGGCGTTGATCCGCCGCTGCAGGCCCACCAGTTGCGGCGGCTGGTGGGTCAGGTCGAGCAGCGGCTGCAGGTATTCGCCGAGGGCGTCGGAGTGCACGGCCAAGCGCCGGCCGAACAGACTCTCGGCGGTGCTGCGCCGCACCGCCGCGCGGCAGTGCTGGTAGACGTCCAGCCGCTGCCCGGGCCGCCAGCCGTCGATGACCCGGTCGATGCACGACACCATGGTGGTCACATAGTCCTGGATCTGCCGGTGCCGCAGCCCGGGCGCCACCACGCTGCGGCGGCGCCGGTGGTCGTCGCCGTCGCTGACGATCAGCGCGGTGGGCCCGTCGACCAGGGCCAGGTTCTCGAACGTCGCCCGCCAGCTGAAGGCGTCGGCGTTGGCGAACACAAACTTGTTTGCCTCGGCCCCGAGCAGCAGGGTGTAGCCGCGCCGGCCCGCCCCGGCGTCGATCACCGGGCCCCGGCGCCGGTACAGCGCGAGCAATGCCTCACCGGGCCGGTAGCGCACGGGTCTCATTCGAGCAGCTCCGACAGTTCCAGCCAGCGGCTCTCGGCCGCGGCGACCTCGTCCTCCAGCGCGCGCAGCTCACGGGTGAGCCGGGTGATGCCGACGTGATCGGACTGGTCGTGCGCGGCGAGCTCCTCGTGCTTGTCCTTGATTTGTTCGGCCAGCCGCGCCAGCCGGCGGTCGGCCGCGGCCAGCTCCTTCTCCGCGGCGCGCCGCTGCGCGCCCGACATCGCTTGCGGCGCAACGGAAGTCGGCCCGGCGGGCGGTGCCGCGTCGCGCCGCTGGGCGGCCAGCCGCAGGTACTCGTCGATGCCGCCGGGCAGATGCCGCAACCGGCCGTCGAGCACCGCGTACTGCTGATCGGTGACCCGCTCCAGCAGGTAGCGGTCGTGCGAGACGACGATCAGCGTGCCCGGCCAGGAGTCGAGCAGATCCTCCATGGCGGCGAGCGTGTCGGTGTCGACGTCGTTGGTCGGCTCGTCCAGCAGCAACACGTTGGGCTCGGACAGCAGCGTCAGCATCAGCTGCAGCCGCCGCCGCTGGCCGCCGGACAGGTCGCCGACCCGCGCCGCGAGCTGGCCCCGGCCGAAACCGAGCCGCTCCAGCAGTTGGGCCGGCGTCACCTCACGGCCGTCCACCCGATAGCCGGCGCGCAGCCGGCCCAGCACGTCGCTGATCCGGTCGTCGGCGATCGCGGCCAGCTCCGCTCCCCGCTGGTCGAGCACGCCGAGCTGGACGGTCTTGCCGCGCTTGACCCGCCCGCTGTCGGGCCGCACGGTGCCGTCGATCAAGCCCAGCAGGGTCGACTTGCCGGCGCCGTTGGCCCCGACGATGCCGGTGCGCTCGCCGGGGGCGATCCGCCATTCGACGTCGCGCAGCACCGGGCGCCCGTCAAAGGAGACCGACACGTCGAGCAGGTCCACCACGTCCTTGCCGAGCCGGGCGGTGGCCAGCTTGGCCAGCTCGACGCTGTTGCGCAGCGGCGGGACGTCGGCGATCAGCTGGTTGGCCGCCTCGATCCGGAACTTGGGCTTGGAGGTGCGCGCCGGCGCGCCGCGGCGCAACCAGGCCAGCTCCTTGCGCATCAGGTTCTGCCGCTTGGCCTCGGCGGCCGCGGCCATCCGGTCGCGCTCGACGCGTTGCAGGACGTAGGCCGCGTAGCCGCCGTCGAACGGTTCGACGATCCCGTCGTGCACCTCCCAGGTGGTGGTGGCGACCTCGTCGAGGAACCAGCGGTCGTGGGTGACCAGCAGCAGCCCGCCGGTGTTGCGGGCCCACCGCTGCCGCAGATGCCCGGCCAGCCAGGTGATGCCCTCGATGTCCAGGTGGTTGGTCGGCTCGTCGAGCGCGATGACGTCCCACTCGCCGATCAGCAACCGGGCCAGCTGCACCCGGCGGCGCTGACCACCCGACAGCGTGGAAACGCTTGCCCGCCAATCGATGTCGGAGACCAGGCCGGCCACCACGTCGCGCACCCGCGGGTCGCCGGCCCACTGGTGTTCGGCTGCGTCGCCGACCAGTGTCCAGCCCACGCTGTGGTCCGGGTCCAACGTGTCGGCCTGGCTGAGCGCGCCGACCCGCAGCCCGCTGCGCCGGGTGACCCGGCCGGCGTCGGGTTGTTGTTCGCCGGTCAGCAGCCGCAGCAGGCTTGATTTGCCGTCGCCGTTGCGCCCGACGATGCCGATGCGGGCGCCGTCGTTGACCCCGAGCGTGATCGACTCGAAGACCACCTGTGTCGGGTATTCCAGGTGTACGGCCTCAGCTCCCAGTAGGTGCGCCACCGGCCCGACCCTAGCGCGGCGACGATGCCGGCCGGTGACGGCCGGAGGAGGAGTCGCGCAATCCGGCCCTGCGCGGCGACGATGCCGGCCGGTGACGGCCGGAGGAGGAGTCGCGCAATCCGGCCCTGCGCGGCGACGATGCCGGGCCGGTGACGGCCGGAGGAGGAGTCGTGCAATCCGACCCTGCGCGGTCATTCCAGGGTCAGCAGGGCGTGGTCGACCTGGCGCTGCATTCCCGGGGACGCCTTGCTGGCCACCGCGTCCAGGAACCGGCCGGCGACGTCGCGCAGCTTGAGGTTGGTTTCCTGCGAGCGCCACACCAGGATGTCGAACGCCCGCTCGGCGGAGATGCCATAGGCGGCCATCAGCACCCCCTTGGCCTGCTCGATGCGGGCCCGGGAGTCGGCCACCGCCGAGAGCACGTTGGTGATGTCGGAGTGCAGCGAGTCGGTGACGTCGACGTAGAAGCCGGAGGTGCCGGCCAGCGCGCCGGAGTCGTCGAGCATCCGATCGCCCGCGACGACGACCCAGTGGGTGCGTCCGGCGGTGTCGACGATGCGGTGCCGGCTGCTGAACGGCTTGCCCCGCATCACCTGGTCCAGCACGGCCGCCACCCGCTCGCGGTCGTCGGGGTGCTTGTGCTGCAGCAGCAGCTCCGTGCTGGGCTGCACCTGCCCGGGCCGGTAGCCGTGCATGCGCGCCACCGCGTCCGACCACTCCCAGCGGTGGCCGTCCAGGAAGAACCGGAACCTGCCGACGCGCTGCGGCTCACCCAGGCCCAGCACCCGCTCGACCGCGCTGAGGTCGCCGTCGCCCTCGACGACGTCCGAGCCGAGCGGCTCCGCACACGGGACGGTTTCGTCGTTGGAATTCACTGTCATGGCCGCCAGATCCCTTCCATGCAACCGCTGGGAGAAGTTGACATATCGATTCCCCGTTTGGCGCGCTTCCATACCTGCTCGTGCTGGGGAGGCGCTCAGTGTGTGATCGAGGTTGCCGGCCAACCTGAAGCACGCGTTGGTCGAAGTTGTTGCTCGCACACTCGCGGTGTCAAGGTGCGTCCCGTCAACCGTTCATGTGACTGCGGGATCCCATGGTTGTGGTGATAGGAGTCGAGCTGGCCACCGTCCAGTTTTGATGAGGTGTGCGGTCTCTTCGCGCAGGATGTTGCCGACTTTTGCGGTGACTTCTCGTGGGAGCTCTAGGTTGGACGTGGCCGCGACACCGACCCTGTGAGTAAGGGGTGGCTCGGTCAACGGGGTGTATCGCAATTGATTGGAGTCAATTTCGTTGAGGCAGGCGGAAAGCGGGAGAACTCCGTAGACGAGGCCGGCCGCAACGAGCCGTTTGGTCAGCGCTAGGGAATCTGTGGCTATTCGCCAGCTGATCTTGACTTTCCTTCGCAGCGCGGCATTTTCGATCACGTTCCCGATACCGGTGTGTGATCGAGGGACCACCAGTGGTAGCTCTACGAGTTCGGTGAAGGGCATCATCTGACCGGAATCGAGGCCCGAGGTCGCTGCGCCGACGACCACGAGGTCTTCGGTGAGTAGATCGCGGTAGAAGATTCGGTCGTCCGGCACTGGGTTGATCACAGCGACGTCGACGGCGCCCTTCAACATCGCTTCGACGAGCTGGTCGGTGCTTCCGGTCTCCACGGAGAAAGTCACCTTCGGAAAAGCGGCGGCCAAGCTGGACAGCAGGTGTGCAGCGAAGACGTCGACCGTTGTGTCGAGTATGCCTAGGCGGACGCCGCGCGCGAGCCTGGCTATCGGTGATCCGGCGTATTGCATGGCCAGCTCGAGTTGGCGCAGCGGTGCAGCGGTGGATGCTCGTAGCCGTTCCCCCTCCTCGGTCAGTTGCACCCCGCGGCGGGTTCGGCGGAAGAGCGCGACACCGAGGTCCTCTTCGAGCAGGCGGATCTGGCGGCTCAGCGCCGGCTGCGCGATGCCGAGCGAGGCGGCCGCGCCGGTGATCGAGCCCTGTTCTGCGATGCGCAGGAAGTACTTCAGCCGATGAGTGTCCACTGCTGCACAGATATACCAGGCATCAAGAATCGGTATGACTGCGTTCCGTAATTGGTATTACCTCATCGGTCGTCCCCGGCTCTAACGTCGCAACCGAGCGAGCACGTTCTAATGCGATAACGCGCTGATATGTCGTGTGTATCGCCTCCGGTGAAGGGAGCCGTCGTGACAATCCAGGATGAAAAGCAGGACTGGGCAGAAGTGCTGGGGTTTGACCGGCTGCCGGAGCACATTGTCGATAAGCGGGTCACCGAGTTGATGGATCTGTCCGGCAAGAAGGCTGTTGTCACTGGCGCCGGGGGAGACGGCCTGGGTCAGGCGATCGCCAATCGGCTGGGCGGGCTGGGTGCCGACATCGCGCTGATTGGCCGCACGCTGGAAAAAGTGCAACGTCGTGGTCGCGAAGTCGAGGAACGCTGGGGGGTCAAGACGGTCGCGATCAGCGCCGACATGTCGGACTGGGATCAAGTGCATAATGCCGTGCGCGAGGCGCACTGGCAGCTGGGTGGTCTCGACATCATGGTCAACAACCCGGTGATGGTCGCCGGAGGGCTGTTCGAGACTCAGACCAAGGAGCAGATCGACTTCACCGTGCTCGGCAGCCTGACGATGATGATGTACGGCGCACACGCCGCACTGCAGTTCCTGCTTCCTCAGGGGTCGGGGAAGATCATCAATATCGGCTCGGTCGGTGGTCGTATCCAGCAGCGGGGCCTTGTTGTGTACAACGCGTGTAAGGCCGGTGTGATCGGGTTCACCCGCAACCTTGCCCATGAGGTGGCTCTGCGCGGAGTGAACGTGCTTGGCGTGGCGCCCGGCATCATGCTCAATCCCCAACTCAAGCAATATGTTTTGGATCCGCAGGACGACCAGGAGCGCGCGGGACGCGATGCGATGATTGAGGCGATCACACAGCAGGTGCAGCTCGGCCGGGCCTCGCTTCCGGAGGAAGCCGCGAATATGGTTGCCTTCCTTGCTACCGAGGCCGCCGATTATCTGTGCGGTCAGACCATCGATGTCGCCGGCGGACAGTGGATGGGCTGATCCAATGCCGGCAGTCAACGATCTCCTGCAAACCGCGGTTGCCCAGACCGGTCTCGACGATTTCGGGGATGATTCCTTTCGAGAAGGCCTCGAGATACTGTTGACGTCGCTGCGCGATGAGGCCCGGCTCAACGCCAAAGGTGAGGCCTTCATCTATCCGCGGATCACCGCATACCTTGCTCAGCGGCTGCAGGTCGAGGATTGGTACCGCCGGCATCCCGAGATCGACGAGGTGTCCCTCGAGTCTCCGCTGATCGGGCTCGGCTTGCCGCGCACAGGGTCGACGGCATTGTCGATGCTGCTCGCTCAGGACCCCGATGTCCGGTATCTGCGCAAATGGGAGTCCTCCCAACCGTGTCCGCCGCCGTCGACCGTGTGCGGTGTGGATCCGCGCATCCCGCCCGGCAAGGGGGAAATGATCGGCACTCGCCACCATGTGCCCACGGACGCCAACGGGCCGATGGAATGTCACGAGCTGATGGCTCTGAGTTTCGCCTCCCACCTGTTCCAGTCGCTGGCCCAAGTTCCCACCTATTCGGCGTGGCTGGTGGCCGACGCCGACCTCACCTCGGCGCTCGCGTACGAGCGTCGGGTGCTCAAGCTGCTGGCCTGGGGTGAGCCGACGCGGCCGTGGAGGCTGAAATGCCCCTCGCACGTGCTCTGGCTTGACCGCCTGGCCGCGGTCTTCCCAGACGCCAAATTCGTGATGACGCACCGTGATCCCACCGACGTCATCCTGTCAGTCGCCGACCTCTACGCCGACATCATCGGCCAGTTCACCGACGACATCGACCGCCCCTATATCGGGCGGCTCAACGTCGAGCATTGGTCGTTGGGCATGGCCCGCACGCTGCAGTTCCGGGCAGCGGGCAACGATAACCGGTTCTATGACATCGACTTTCGCGCGATGCAGGCCGACCCGATCGGCGAGGTGACGGGATTATATCGCTGGCTTGGCGAACAGGTCAGCGACGAATTCGAGGGCCGAATGAACAGCTGGTGGGCGCAGGCGGCAACCGAGCGCGAACCCAGCAGCCATGCTGACCCTGTTCAGTTCGGGATCGACCTGGATTCGATACGGCCGCTGTTCGCCGACTACATCACGGCCGCCGCCGACTGGACCGCACACGCCGACATCTAGGAGAGCCATGGCTATTGACCTCACTGGTGGCATCGACCCATCGCGCGAACTCGTGTTCGCTGAGCGTCCAGAGAACCCGGAGATGCGAGACTCGGTGAGCTTCTGGGTCGTCGACGATCGCGGCGAGATCGGCCTGCCGAGGATCGGAATCGAAGCCGTCGCAGCCAATTGGGATGCCCACGACATCCAAGTCAACGTCGCTTACCCCGACGGTCGGGTGTACCGCCTGAGAGCCAACGGTCCGTCCCTGCCCGCGGCGGGACCGGACGGCCGGCCGACGGTGTTGGGGGCAGGGGGATTGGCGTTCCGCTGCGTCGAACCATTTCACACATGGACGATGACCTACGAGGGCAAGGCCGTGCAGACGTCGTCGGCCGATCTGGTCAGCGGGCGCAAGGACGGCCCGTTGGTCGACGTCGCTTTTGAGGTTGAGGCCGCGATGGCGGTGCCGCCCTGGGTTCAGGGCGCCTTACACACCGATGCAGGCCAACAACTGAAGTCATCCATCGAGGGCAACCTGATGGGCGGCCCCCGCTATGAACAACTCTTTCGGGCGGCCGGGTCGGTGACGGTCGACGGCAGCGAGCGGCGGTTCAGCGGCAGTGGTCTGCGGATCCGCCGCCAAGGGGTGCGCAAGCTAGCCGGCTTTTGGGGGCATGCCTGGCAGTCGGCGGTGTTTCCGAGCGGAAAAGCGTTCGGCTACATCGCCTATCCGCCGCGGCCGGACGGCCAGCCCACGTTCAACGAGGGCTACGTCTTTACCGGCGACGGGCCGCTGATCCCGGCGCGCGTCGTGCGGGCGCCGTGGCTGACGCGGTTGCAGGCCCTGGGCGAAGACGTGTCACTGGTATTGGAAACCGGCCACGGCGTCGTCGCCGTCGAGGGAGAGACGGTGTTCTCCACCCACGACATCCATCACGACGACGACTCCTACTCCGTACATGCCATGAAGAAGGAGATGCCCAGTTTCCCCGCACTGCAGCAAGCCGGTGTGCGCTACCGCTGGGACGGCGAGGAGACCTACGGCATGCTCGAACGCTCCAACCCGCTCGACAAGATTCATCGGGACTGAACTGCCGTGGCGGACAACAAAGTAGCTCTCATCACCGGAGCCGCGCGTGGGCAGGGACGTGCCCACGCGGTGCGGCTCAGCGCCGGCGGCGCCGACGTCATCGCGGTCGACATCGCCGGGCAACTACCCGAAAGCGTCCCATATGAGTCGCCGACTCCCGACGATCTCGCCGAGACCGCGCGACTGGTCGAAGCCAACGGCCGACGCGCGATCACCGCGGCGATCGATGTGCGTGACGGCGACAAATTGCGCGCGGCCGTGGGCGACGCAGTCGCCGAGCTTGGCCGTCTCGACATCATCGTCGCCAACGCGGGAATCTGTTGCCCGGCACCATGGGACCAAATCACCGACCAAGCATTCCGCGACACCATCGACACCAACGTGATCGGCACCTGGAACACCGTCATGGCAGGCGCTCACCACATCATCGCAGGGGGACGGGGCGGGTCGATCATCCTGATCGGTTCGGCAGCCGGTGTGAAAATGCAAGCGTTCATGGTGCATTACACCGCGAGCAAGCACGCCATCACCGGCATGGCCCGGGCCTTCGCCGCCGAGCTGGGCCGCTACAACATCCGCGTTAACAGCCTTCACCCCGGAGCTGTCGACACGCCCATGGGAACCGGACGTATGCGCGACGCGCTCGAGTCGGCGGCCGCGACGTATCCCCATTTGGAAGGCCTGCACAAGCCGCTGCTGCCCGACGGCATTGCGCAACCCGAAGACATCGCCGACGCGGTGGCCTGGCTCGCATCGGATCAATCGAGATTCGTTACCGCATCCGGTATCTCGGTCGACCTGGGTGTCGCCCACTGCTAGCGAGAGGATGGGCCCGTGCGCGGATTACAGGGCAAGACGTTCATCGTTGCAGGCGGAGCGACCGGAATCGGAGCCGCAACCGCCGAACGCCTCGCCAGCGAGGGAGCAGCAGTCACCGTCGGTGACATCAACATCGAAGGCGCCAACGCGACCGTCGGGCGGATCACGCAATCCGGCGGGCGCGCGATCGCGGTGGAATTCGACCTTGCCGACGACGCATCCGTTCGGAACCTCGTGCAGAAGACCATTGGCGAGTTCGGCGCCCTCCACGGCCTCCACAACGTCGGCGCAGATCTATCCGCCGAGAACCTCGGCCGCGACACCACGCTGTTGGACACCGATTTCGATGTCTGGCGCCGCACGCTCGACGTCAACCTCCTGGGTTACGTGCGCACCAGTCGCGCCGTCTTGGCGCATCTCCTCCAGCAAGGCAGCGGAAGCATCGTCAACACGTCCTCGGGAGGCTCGCTAGGCACCGACCCGATGCACGTCGCCTACAACGCCGCCAAAGCCGCCGTCAACCAACTCACCCGCCACATCGCGAACAACTGGGGCGCGCAAGGGGTCCGGTGCAACGGCGTCATGCCCGGCCTGGTCATGGGCGAAACCCAGAAGCAGCAGAACGACATTCAGTTGCAGCAGATGTTCCTGCAGGCCGCCAAGGTCACCCGCCTCGGAGAACCGCGCGACATCGCCGCGATCACTGCCTTCCTTCTCTCCGATGAGGCCGAATGGATCAACGGGCAGGTGTGGTACATCGGCGGCGCCTCACACATGCGCCAGTAGCAGGATTGGTATTCCCGCGAACGCGGCGTCGATGCCCTCAACTGTCGGCCCCGCACTCGAATTCACGAAATGCGTGGGCCCACAGGTCGTGACGAAGCCAGTCAGCGCATCCGGTACCGGTCGGCGTCGCGCTGTTTGAACTCCAGCCCGAATCCGGGCCGCTGTTGATCGGGCCGCAGCACGCCGCCCTGCGGCGACAGCGCGCCGTCGAAGAACATCCGCTCGATGCGGTGGTGGTCGTGGAAGTACTCCAGGTGCCGCAGGTTGGCGACGGCGGTGGCGACGTGGGCGTGCAGGTTGGGCGCGCAGTGCCCGGAGACGTCGACGTTGTGGGCGGCCGCCACGGCCGCCGCCCGCAGCCAGTCGGTGATGCCGCCGCACCGGGTGACGTCGATCTGCAGGCAGTCGACCGCGTCGGCGGCGAGCATCCGGTGAAAGTAGGCCAGGTCGTACCCGTACTCGCCGGCGGTGACGTCGGCGCTCACCTGGTCGCGCACCTCCCGCAGCCCGGCCAGGTCGTCGGAGGAGACCGGCTCCTCGAACCAGGTGACGTCGTGCCCGGCCATGGCGTGGGCCATCCGGATCGCCTGCTTGCGCCGGTAGCCGCCGTTGGCGTCCACATACAGTTCGGTGTCGGGCCCGATCACGGTGCGGGCCAGGGCAATTCGATCGAGATCGCGGCGCTCGTGCGACCCCCAGGACTCGCCGATCTTGATCTTGACGCGCGGGATCCGCCACTCGTGCACCCAGCGTTCCAGCTGGGCGCGGGTGGCGTTGTCGTCGTAGCTGGTGAAACCGCCGCTGCCGTAGATCGGCACCGAGTCGTGCGCCATGCCGAGCAGCCGGCACACCGGCAGGCCCAACAGCTTTCCCTTGAGGTCCCACAGCGCGGTGTCCACCGCGGAGATCGCGCAGGACACCAGGCCGGGCCGCCCGTTGTTGCGCATCGCGCGGACCATCGCCTGCCAGCGCGCCGGGACGTCCAGCGCGCTGTGTCCGGTGACCGAGCCGGCGAGCGCCCCGGTGATCAGCGCGGCGCAGGCGCCGTCGGCGTAGGTGTAGCCGATGCCGCGCCGCCCGCCGGCGGCCACCTCGGCCAGCACCAGCGTGGTCGACGACCAGGACAGGGTGCCGTCGGCTTCCGGTGCGTCGGTGGGGATTTGGTAAACCCGCGCGGTCACCTCGTCGATGGCCGGGTCGGGCGTCATCGCGTCCACCGGCGGGCCCGCGCCGCCAGCCAGGCGCCCAGCCCGGCGGCGCCGAGCGCGCCGGTGCCGCTGATTACCGGATGTTGGGAGGCCCACAGCTGCGGGCTGTGGGCGTGCGACGTGTCGTCGAATTCGCCGTGGGCGCCGTGATCGCTGCCCGGCTCCTGATCCAGCGGCTGCCAGAGGTTGTGCGGCCGGTCGCCGCCGACGGGCTGCTCGGTCTGCTGCGAGTCGTACCCGGTGCGGCCGAGGTAGCGGTCCAGCAACGGCGCCGCGAACTTCTGCGCGAGCAGCGTCACCATGGTGGAATCCCCGACCCAATACTGTTTGCGCCCTGGATGATCGGCGGCGTACAGCACGCCGCGGGCGGCGACCTCGGGCTGGTAGATCGGCGGCACCGGTTGCGGATGACGGGGCAGCCGGGACAGCACCCAGGAGAACTGCGGGGTGTTGACGGCGGGCATCTGCACCAGGGTGATCCGCACCCGCGAGCCCTCGTGCAGCAGTTCGCAGCGCACCGATTCGGTGAACCCGTTGACGGCGTGTTTGGCGCCGCAGTAGGCCGACTGCAGCGGGATCGACCGCTGGCTGAGCGCGGAGCCGACCTGCACGATGGTGCCGCGGTCGCGGGGCCGCATCTTGGCCAGCGCCGCCATGGTGCCGTGCACATAACCGAGGTAGGTCACCTCGGTCACCCGCTTGAACTCCTCGGCGCTGATCTCGCTGAACGGGGCGAACACCGAGGTGAAGGCAACGTTGACCCACACGTCGATGGGGCCGAAGGCGGCCTCGGTCTCGTCGGCGGCGGCGACGACGGCCGCGTGGTCGGCAACATCGGTCGGCAGGGCCAGCGCCTTGCCGCCGCCGGCCTCCACGTCGCGGGCCGCGCCCTGCAGCCCGGCGGCGCCGCGGGCCAGCAGGGCGACGTTCGCGCCGCGCCGGCCGAACTCCTTCGCGGTGGCCCGCCCGATCCCGGCGCTGGCCCCGGTGATCACCACCGTCTGGGTGGACTGTGTCATCGCAGAACTGCCTTTCGCTGCGGTCCGGTGTCAGTCATGGTGGACGGCGTCCTCGGCGAGGGTGGCGGTGCATTCCAGCATCAGCGCGTGCGCGAACGCCTGCGGCAGGTTGCCGCGCAGCTGGCGTTGCCGCACGTCGTATTCCTCGCAGAACAGCCCCGGCGGCCCGCACGCCGCCCGGTTGCGTTCGAACCAGCGCATCGCGCAATGGGTATGGCCCAGTTGATGTTCGGCCAACGCCATCATGAACCCGCAGAGCAGGAACGCGCCCTCCGCCTCGCCCAGGTCGCGCTCGTCGTGCCGGAAGCGGTAGACGAAACCGTCGTCGGTGAGGTCGCGGCGCACAGCGTCCAGGGTGGCCCGGGTGCGGGGGTCGTCGGCGGGCACCGCGCCGCGCACCGGCGGCAACAGCAGCGAGGCGTCGACGCCGGGCAGCCGCGGGCTGCGCTGCCAATAGCCGTGCGGGTGCAGGCTTTCCGATGCGGTGTCGGCCAGGATCGCGTCGGCCAGCGACGCGCACGCGGTCAGCTCCGGCCCGGCGCCGGCAAGCTTTGCGACGGCGCGCAGCCCGGCCACGCAGGCCAGCCGGGACTGCGTCCACCGCTCGTCCTGGATCTCCCAAACCCCGTAATCCGGTTCGCGCCAGCGCTTTTCGATGGCCCGGATGGCGGCCTGGGCGGCGCGCCAGCCCTCGGCGTCGAGCCGGTCGGCGGCCCCGGCCACCGCCAGCAGCTGCAGCGCCTCGCCGAACACGTCGAGCTGGAACTGCTGGTTGACCCAGTTGCCGACCTTGTCGGTGCCGCCGGGGTAGCCGGGCAGGTCGAGGGTCTCTTCGCCGGGCACGGCGCCGCCGGTGACGGTGTAGGCGGGTTTGAGGTTGGCGCCGTCCTCGAGCAGCCGGGCGCCGATGAATCCCACTGCCCGGTCCAGCAATTCGGTGGTGCCGACCGCGGCGGCGGCCATGCCGGCGTACACCTGGTCGCGGATCCAGGCGTAGCGGTAGTCGTAGTTCTGGTTGGTGTGCGCGCGTTCGGGCAGGCCGAGCGTCGCCGCGGCGACCATGCCGCCGCCGCAGCTGGTCAGCCCGCGCAGCACCGCATACGCGTGCCGGCCGTCCCGGGGCGCGATGGTGCAGTTCAGCGCGGGCACGCTGCGCTGCCAGGCGGCCGCGGTGGCATCCCAGGCCAGGCCGGCGTCGGGGAGCCGCTCGGGCAGGGTGCGTTCGGACAGCTCCAGCACCAGGTCGTGCCGGCCGCCCTCGTCGAGGGTGATCTCGCAGCCGAGCAGTTCGCCGGCGCCGTGGCCGGCCGAATCGACCGGGCGGGCGTCGCAGCCGGCCAGCCAGCGCCAGCGCAACCGGCCCGACCGTCCGCTCCACACCCCGTCGTCGTCGAGCCGGGGCCGGCCGGGGCCGTGCTTTCCGAACTCGGCAGCCGGGGCCAGCAGCACCCGTACCCGCACCGTGCCGCGGCAGGCCACCAGGCGCCGCAGCAGCACCACCCGCTCCGGGTCGCCCGGAAAGGCCAGCGCCTCACGGCATTCCACGATGCCGTCGCGGGTGATCCAGCGGTTGCGCCAGATCAGCGTGCCCGGCTCGTAGTAGCCGCCCCACACGTGCCGCACGTCGGTCGGGGTGATCGCGTAAACCCCGCCGCCCCCAACGAGATTGGAGAACACGGCGTCGGATTCCCAGCGCGGCGCGCACATCCACGCCACGTCGCCCTGCGGGCCGATCAGCGCGCCCCGCTCGCCGTCGGCGAGCAGCGCGTACTCGCGCAGCACCCGGGGCGCGAAGACGGTCCCGGCATCGACGGTCTGCTCAGCCACGGGCCGCCGCCTTCGACCTCCGTCCGGCGGCGGTGTCGACCTTGCCGGCGGCCAACCGCTCGGCCAGCCGGGAGGCCAACGCCATGATGGTCAGCGCGGGATTGGCCGAGCCCTGGGTCGGGCACACCGACCCGTCGGCCACAAACAGGTTCGGCACGCCCCACACCCGGTGATCGGAGTCGACCACCGAGTTGTCCGGCCGGGTACCCATCCGGGCGCCGCCGATCAGGTGGGCGAACCGCTCGATGGTGAGCACATCCTGGGCGTCGGCGGCGCGCAGGATGTCGCCGATCACGTTGGTGGAGTAGGCCATGTTGGCCTTGTCGTTGTCGCACAGCGTGTAGTCGAACCGGGCCACCGGGATGCCGTAGGCGTCCTTCTCGTCCGCCAGCGTCACCCGGTTGTCCGGCTGGGGCAACAGCTCGTTGAGCACGCCGATGGTCGCCCAGTGGTTGTAGTCGCGCATGTACTCCCGCAACGCCCGGCCCCAGTGCCCGTCGGCCAGCACGTGTTCGGCCCAGCCGATCGGCATCGGCGACACCGTCTGGATGGAGAAGCCGCGGGCGAACCCACGCGAGGAGTCGGTCTCGTAGAACTGCTCGGAGGTCACCTCCGGCGGAGGCGCCTTGTACATCCGAACCTCCTCCGACCACCGGCCCGCCGACTGGGTGGCGCCCTGCACCATCACATAACGGCCGACCTGGTCGTCGTTGTTGCCCAAGCCGTTCGGGAAGCGGTCGCTGACCGAGTTCAACAGCAGGCGGGGCGTTTCGATCGAATACCCCGCGATGGCAACCACTTTGGCGCGCTGCAGCCGTTCGGTGCCGCCCGCCTCGTCGTAGTAGACCACGCCGCGGGCGGCGCCGCTGCCGTCGAGTTCGACGCGGGCGGCCATGCAGTTGGCGCGGATCTCCACGTCGTGCGCCAGCGCGTCGGGCAGGTGCGTGACGTACGGGCTGGCCTTGGCGTTGACCTTGCAGCCCTGCAGGCAGTAGCCGCGATAGATGCAGTGCGGGCGATTGCCGAAGGTGCCGTTGACGATGCCCACCGGCCCCACCCGCATCTCGATGCCGAGCTTGAGCGCGCCCTCCCACAGTTTGGCGGCTGCACCCGAAATAGGGTGGGGGGCAAAGGAATAGCGATGCGGATCGCCCCACGGCCAGTTCTGCCCGGCCACCGGCAGCTCCAGCTCGACCTGCTCGTAGTGGCGGCGCAGGTCCTCGTACCGGATTGGCCAGTCGGCCCCCACCCCGTCCAGGGTGTAGGTGGCGAAGTCGCTGGGATGGAACCGCGGGGTGTAGCCGGCGTAGTGGATCATGGAGCCGCCCACCCCACGCCCGGAGTTGTTCTTGCCCAACTCGATCGGGTCGGCACCGCCGATGATGCGCTTCTGGGTCCAGTACAGCGGATGGGAGCCGGCCTCGTCGGACACCCAGTCCTCGTCGGGGTGCCAGAACGGGCCGGCCTCCAGGATCACCACCCGCCAGCCGGCGCGGGCCAGCCGCTGCGCCAGCACCGAGCCGCCGGCGCCGGCGCCGACCACGACCAGGTCGACCTCGTCGTCGTCGGCGTAGCGGCGCATGGTCCGTTCGCCGGGCAGGTCGCGCGAATGCACGTCGAGCAGGAAGCGGGAGTCGTTGTCCCGGGGTCCGACGGCCCCCTTGAGCAGGCCGCGCCAGAAGTCGCCCATCACAGCTCGCCGTTCTGCACGACCTGCACCGGGTCTTCGTCGGTGGCGCCGCGGGTCTCGTACGGCTCCCGCGCGGCCGCCGGCCCGGTGGCACCGCCGAGGCGCATGAACCCGCGCGGGTAGGCCGGGCCGCCGAAACCGATCTCGTTCCACGCCCACGGGTGAGAATAGAAGCCGGACAACGTCATTCGCATGCACACCGACCATGCGCGCTTGACGTTCAGGCTGTCCCAGCTGCCGCCGTGCAGCTCGCCCCGGGAGAATTCGTCGATGATCGCCTCCCGGGTCGGCGGCTCGGCGGCGGCGAACGAGTCGGCGCCGTATCGACGCGACGCGGTCTCGTCCAGCCCGCGCAGCACCAGCCGCCAGGTGTCGCGGTCGTCGGGCATGTCGGCGTACTGGTAGCCGTCCAGGCGGCCGTCGGCGAGCTTGGCGTCGACGGACTCGGCGACCGGCACCCGCGGCTCGACGTCCTGGGCCAGCACCGTGTCGCAGAACGCGCGCAGGCACGGCTCCTCCTCAGGGCCGAAAAACCGCAGCGGCCCCGGCGGTTCCAGCCGGGCCAGCACCACGTTGCGGGTGGCCTCGTCCCAGTGGCCGGCGGTCTGGAGCACGTCGAAATCGGGGTAGCGCCCGATCATCTGCGGTGTGGTGCCGCGGCGCTGCCGGGGCAGCCAGGACGGGTGCGGTGGCTTGCCGTCGTCGCGCAGGTTGGGCAGGTGGTCGGGGCGAGAGGTGTCGGCCATCGGCTGCCTATCGCCGGAACCGTTCGCGGCGCAGGATCGAGGCCAGCAGCCCCATCCCGCCGACCATGCACATCAACCCGGGGGCGGCGATGGGCGGGCCCATCGGCACGTTGTAGGACGCGTGCTTCCATCCGCCCGGCTTGCGCGCCACCCCGCGGGCGTGCAGGTATTCGCCCATCAGGCCGTTGGCGGTGTAGACGGCGGCGGTGATGGGCAGCCAGACCTTGGCCCAGCGCCGGGAGAACACCCCGCCGATCCCGGCCACCACGACCGGCGGGGTCACCACGATCGGGCTCCACATCCATTTGTTGCCGAAGCTGGCCTTGTAGTGCTCGAAGTAGATCTCGGCCGTCGTGACCAGCGCCGCCATCGCGGTCAGCCCGGACAGCGAGCGTTCGAACCGGCCGTGCGCGACGTCGTAGAGCGCCCGCTCGGCCAGCTGCTGTACCTCGCCGGGGCCGTCGCCGCCGGCGGCCCTGCGCCGTCCGCCGTTGCCCAGCAACAACATGTGTCTCCCTTTCTCGCTCGCGTGATGCCGGCCGGTCACCCGCCGGTGTGCCGCGATGACCGCGCGGCCGCGTGGGTGATGCCGTGGGGATGGTGGCCGGGAAAAACCGGTGTCGTCATGACGCCGCCTCGCCTCCGCCGGAATGGACCGCACGCAGCCTCCGGCCCCGGCACCGTCGGTAACGGCCGCGGAAGCCGCCCAGAGAACTGGTGAGCGCCCAGCTGTGAGTTTCAACCGAGGTGGTCTCGACGACGCGTCGTGACCGAAGCGCGTCGGCTGTGTACCCGCGTCCCCGGGGGTGCAAACGGGGCCCGCCGGCGGCCCGTGTCATCGGTTGTCGTTGGGATCGGTAGCGGCCCGGCCCGTCTGTACTGATTCGAGTTAGCCGATTAGCCATGCGGGGGATGCGGTGCCGGCGAATACTGGTCGGCACCGGTAATCCCGTCCGGGAAAGGGCGTGGGGCCATGTCAGGATTTCGGATCGTCAACGCGATGATCGCCGGGGCGCTGCTGTCCGGTGGCGTCGCCGCCGCCGGGCTGGGACTGGGCGCCGGGGCCGCCCACGCCACCAAGGGCCCGTTCACCTGGTGCCCGGGGCAGTCCATGGAGTGGCCGAGCGGCCCGAACTCCTCGCGCGGTCACCTGAACTACGTCTGGGACATGAACGTGTGCCACACCTGGTACGTCGTCCCCGACGGCTGGGGCAACGTCCCGCGCATCGCGCTCAACGGTCAGCAGACGCTTTAGAGCTCGAACGCGTGGGACGGCGACAACCCGCCGGGCGACAATCCGGGCAACGTCCAGTGCGGCCTGATGTGGTGCCCCAACCCCGGGGGCCAGGATCCCGGCTTCCACGGCTGAGTGCCGGTTGCCGGACGGCGAACCACCGCGCCGGCACCACGATGAGCTTTCCGCGCAGCACCGCACGGTCGCCGACCGCGCCGCCGGAAGGCGATCCGCCCGGGTCGCCGATGCGGGCCGACCACCGCCCTTCTAGCTGGCCCGATGTGCCATGATGTGCAAGCTGTCAAGACTCAGGGAGCGGCGGTGGATCTCAATTTGTCGATGGTCACGCGACCGGTCGGGCGGCTGATCGCCACGGCGCAGAACGGGCTGGAGGTCTTGCGACTGGGGGGATTGGAAACCGGCACGGTCGCGTCGCCGTCGCAGATCGTCGAGAGCGTGCCGATGTACAAGCTTCGGCGCTACTTCCCGCCGGACAGCCGGCCCGGCCAGCCGCCGGTCGGCCCGCCGGTGCTGATGGTGCACCCGATGATGATGTCGGCCGACATGTGGGACGTCACCCGCGACGAGGGGGCGGTGGGGATCCTGCACGCGCACGGGCTCGATCCCTGGGTGATCGACTTCGGCGAACCGGACAAGGTGGAGGGCGGGATGCGCCGCACCCTCACCGACCACATCGTCGCGCTCAGCCAGGCCATCGACACCGTCAAGGACGTCACCGGCGCCGACATCCACCTGGTCGGCTACTCGCAGGGCGGCATGTGGTGCTACCAGGTGGCCGCCTACCGGCGGTCGAAGAGTCTGGCCAGCATCGTCACGTTCGGTTCGCCGGTGGACACCCTGGCCGCCCTGCCGATGGGCATCCCGGCCAACTTCGCCGCGCCCGCGGCCAACTTCATGGCCGACCACGTGTTCAGCCGGCTGGCCATCCCCAGCTGGATGGCGCGCACCGGCTTCCAGATGCTCGACCCGCTCAAAACCGCCAAGGCGCGGGTGGACTTCCTGCGCCAGCTGCACGACCGGGAGGCGCTGCTGCCGCGCGAGCAGCAGCGCCGGTTCCTCGAGCGTGAGGGATGGATCGCCTGGTCCGGCCCCGCGATCTCCGAGCTGCTCAAGCAGTTCATCGCCCACAACCGGATGATGACCGGCGGGTTCGCCGTCAACGGCCAGATGGTCACCCTCACCGACATCACCTGTCCGGTGCTGGCCTTCGTCGGCGAGGTCGACGACATCGGGCAGCCCGCCTCGGTGCGCGGCATCCGGCGCGCGGCTCCGGACGCCGAGGTCTACGAGTGCACCATCCGCACCGGCCACTTCGGCCTGGTGGTCGGCTCCAAGGCCGCCCAGCACAGCTGGCCGACCGTGGCCGCGTGGGTGAAATGGCTGTCCACCGGCGGTGACAAACCCACCGGCATCGACCCGATGGCGGACCAGCCGGCCGAGCACACCGACAGCGGGGTGGCCCTGAGCTCGCGGATCGCGCACGAGCTGGGGGAGGCCTCCGAGGCGGCGATCGGGCTGGTGCGCGGCGCGGCCAACGCGGTCGTCACCGCCAACAAGTCGGTGCGCACCCTGGCCGTCGAGACCGCCCGCACCCTGCCCCGGCTGGTCCGGTTGGGCCAGATCAACGACCACACCCGGATCTCGCTGGGCCGCATCATCGAGGAGCAGGCCCACGACGCCCCGCAGGGCGAATTCCTGCTGTTCGACGGGCGGGTGCACACCTACGAGGCCGTCAACCGGCGCATCAACAACGTCGTGCGTGGCCTGATCGAGGTGGGGGTGCGCCAGGGCGACCGGGTCGGTGTGCTGATGGAGACGCGGCCCAGCGCACTGGTGGCCATCGCCGCGCTGTCCCGGCTCGGCGCCATCGCGGTGGTGATGCGGCCCGACGCCGACCTGGCCGCCTCGGTGCGGCTCGGGGGCGCTACCGAGATCCTGACCGACCCCACCAACCTCGAGTCGGTGCTGGCCTCGGACCGGCAGCTGCTGCGGCAGGTGCTGGTGCTCGGCGGCGGCGAGGCGCGGGACCTGCACCTGCCCGAGGACTCCGCCGAGCAGCCGTACGTCATCGACATGGAGAAGATCGACCCGGACGCGGTCGAGCTGCCCGGCTGGTACCGGCCCAACCCGGGGCTGGCCCGGGATCTGGCGTTCATCGCGTTCAGCGCCGCCGGCGGCGAGCTGGTGGCCAAGCAGATCACCAACTACCGCTGGGCGGTGTCGGCGTTCGGCACCGCGTCGACGGCCGCGCTGGACCGCCGCGACACCGTGTACTGCCTGACGCCACTGCACCACGAGTCGGCGCTGCTGGTCAGCCTGGGCGGCGCGGTGGTCGGCGGCACCCGCATCGCGCTGTCGCGCGGCCTGGACCGGGACCGCTTCGTGCAGGAGGTGCGCCAGTACGGCGTCACCGTGGTGTCCTACACCTGGGCCATGCTCCGCGAGATCGTCGACGATCCCGCGTTCGTGTTGCACGGCAACCACCCGGTGCGGCTGTTCATCGGCTCCGGCATGCCGACCGGGCTGTGGGGGCGCGTGGTCGAGGCGTTCGCGCCGGCCCACGTCGTCGAGTTCTTCGCCACCACCGACGGGCAGGCGGTGCTGGCCAACGTCTCCGGTGCCAAGGTGGGCAGCAAGGGCCGGCCGCTGCCCGGCGCCGGGCGCATCGAGCTGGGCGCCTACGACACCGAACACGACCTGATCCTGGAGAACGACCGGGGCTTCGTGCAGATCGCCGAACCCCACCAGGTGGGGGTGCTGCTGGCCGCCTCCAACGGCCCGATCGACCCCAGCGCCTCGGTCAAACGCGGGGTGTTCGCCGCCGGCGACACCTGGATATCGACCGAGTACCTGTTCTACCGCGACGACGACGGCGACTACTGGCTGGCCGGCCGGCGCGGGTCGGTGGTGCACACCCCGCGCGGCGTGGTCTACGCCGAGCCGGTCACCGACGCGCTCGGGTGCATCAACGGCGTCGACCTGGCGGTGACCTACAACGTGCCGGTGGGCGGGCACGAGGTGGCGGTGTCGGCGGTGACGCTGCTGCCGGGCGCCTCCATCACCGCGGCCGACCTGACCGAGGCCTGCGCCAAGATCCCGATCGGTCTGGGCCCCGACATCGTGTGCGTGGTGCCGGAAATGAACCTCAGCGCCACGTACCGTCCGACCATCAGCGCGCTGCGGGCCGCCGGGATCCCGAAGGCGGGACGCCAGGTCTGGTATTTCGACGCCGAATCCGGGCAGTACCGCCGGCTGACGCCCGCCGCGCGCGCCGAGCTGAGCGGCGGCCGGTCATGATCGACGAGGCGCTGCTGAACATCCTGGTGTGCCCGGCCGATCGGGGTCCGCTCGTGCTGGTGGGCCAGGAGCTGCTGTACAACCCGCGGCTGCGGCGCGCCTACCGCATCGAGGACGGCATCCCGGTATTGCTCATCGGCGAGGCCCGCGACGTCGACGACGAGGAGCACGCCCGGCTCATGGCGCAAGGCCGTCCGGCAGATCCCCGGTGAGGTAGCGCTGCAGGTTCGGCGCGATGGTCGCCGCGATCTGCTCGGGCGGCAGCGACGCGAACGGCTCCAGTTCCAGGATGTAGCGCGCCATCACCACACCCACCAGCTGCGAGGCCACGAACTGGATGCGGATCACCCCGCTGCCCGCCGGGTTGTCCACGCGGGGGCCGACTTCGACGCCGATCACGTCCTGGATGAAGGTGCGGAACAGGCTGATCTCCTCGCCGGCCAGAATCGAGCGCAGGGTGGCGATGAACGCCGCGCCGACCTCGGAATCCCACAGCGGCAACAACATCGACGGCAGGGCGTAGCCGAGGTCGTCGACCGGTACCTCCCGCAGCGGGCCGATCACCTGCATCGGGTCAATGGGGATCTGCACGGCCGCGGCGAACAGCTTCTCCTTGGTGCCGAAGTAGTGGTGCACCAGCGCCGAGTCCACCCCGGCCGCCGCGGCCACCGCACGGATCGAGGTGTTGCGAATACCGTTGCGGGCGAACAACTCCCGGGCACTGGCCAGGATCCGCTCCCGGCTGCCGGAGGACCCGGCCGGCCGGCCGCGGCGGCGTCGCGTCGTGCCGGTGGTCGTCACGCGGGGCCGTCCGTCACGCTAGGGCGTCCGTCGCCGCAGTGTCGCCGCGGCCAGGCACAGCGCCGCCAGGGCGAAGCCCAGCACCACGACGATGTCCCGCACCGCGATGAAGGTCAACTCCGGGTGCGTCCCCACCTGTTGCAGGGCCTCCAGCGCGTAGCTGGCCGGCAACACATTGCTGATCCATTGCAGCCAGTGTGGCATCAGCGCCCGCGGCACGATGATGCCGGCCAGCAGCAACTGCGGCACCATCACCAGCGGAATGAACTGCACGGCCTGAAACTCGGTGCGGGCGAAGGCGCTACACAACAGCCCCAACCCCACACCCAGCACCGCGTTGACGATCGCGATCACGAACACCCACACCGGGCTGCCCGCGGTGTCGAAGCCCAGCAACCAGAACGACACGATGCACGCCAGGATTGCTTGCGCCGCAGCGGCTAGGGAGAACGCGGTGCCGTAGGCGATGAGCAGGTCGAGCCGGCGCAGCGGGGTGGTCAGGATCCGCTCCAGCGTTCCCGACGCCCGTTCCCGCTGCATGGTGATCGCCGTGATGATGAACATCACGAACAGCGGGAACAGGCCCAGCAGCACCAGGCAGGCGTTGTTGAACGGGGTCGGCCCGCCCGGGCGGTGCGGGGCGTTCTCGAACATGAAATACATCAGGGTGATCACCAGCACGGGCACCAGCAGGATCATCGCCACGCTGCGGTGATCGCCGGCCAGCTGGCGCAGGATCCGCGTCGTGGTCGCGGTGTATCCGCGCAGCGTCAGCCGGCTTCGCGCATGGTGCTGCGCTTGATGATGGACAGAAACGCGTCCTCCAGTGACGTGCATCCGGTGTCCTCTCGCAGTCGGTTCGGGGTGGTGTGGGCGACCAGCCGCCCTTCCCGCATCAGCAGCAGGTCGCCGCAGTGGTCGGCCTCGTCCATCACATGGCTGGACACCAGCAGCGTGGTCCCGCCGCGGGCCAGCGCGGCGAACTGATCCCACAGGTCGGCGCGCAGCACCGGATCCAGGCCCACGGTGGGTTCGTCCAGCACCAGCAGGTCGGGCCGGCGCACCAGCGCGCAGGCCAGCGACACCCGGGTGCGCTGACCACCGGACAGGTTGCCGCACAAGGCAATTCGATGATCGGTCAGCCCCACCCGATCGATGGCGGCGTCGGCGGCCTGGCCGTCGAACCCGTACAGCGCCGCGAAGTAGCGGACGTTGTCCACCACCCGCAGGTCGTTGTAGATGGTCGGGTCCTGCGGCAGGTAGCCGACCCGGTGGCGCAGCTCGGCGCTGCCGGCGGGTTTTCCGAGCACCGTGACGCTGCCCTTGGTGAGGATCTGGGTGCCCACGATGCAGCGGATCAGGGTGGTCTTGCCGCAGCCGGACGGCCCGAGCAGCCCGGTGATGCTGCCCTTGGCGATCTGCACGGAGAAGTCGTGCAGGGCCGGGCGTTTGCCGCGGACCACCCGCAGGTGCTCGATGCGCACCGCCGGTTCGGCCCCGCCGATTAATTCATCACCGGATGAACTCATCATGTGATGAATATTCGTCCCGCCGGGCGTGGTTGTCAAGGACTTTGGTCCAGGCCCCGCGAAACGTGTTACTGCGGACGGGGTTGTGCGGGCGCCGACGACCGTCGCGCGGGGCTACTTCAACCGGTCGCCGGGGCCCGGGCGGCGCTGCGGCAGATGACCGTGCACGCCCTCGGCGTAGGCGGTCTCGGCGTGCTGGGTCAGGTCGACGCCGGTGGTCTCGTCCTCGGCGCTGACCCGGAAGCCCATCACCCGGTCGATGGCCTTGGCCAGCAGGAACGACACGGTAAACGCGTAGAGCGCCACCGCCGCGATCGCCAGCGCCTGCTTGCCCAGCTGGGCCACGCCGCCGCCGTAGAACAGCCCCTGCGGGCCCGCCGTCATGACCGCCGTGGCGAACAGCCCGATCAGCGACACCCCGACCACCCCGCCGACGAAGTGCACACCGACCACGTCGAGCGAATCGTCATAGTTGAAGCGCAGTTTCGCGCCCACCGCGAACGAGCACACGACGCCGGCCGCCAGCCCGACCACCGTCGCCCCCAGCGTGTTGACGGTGCCGCAGGACGGGGTGATGGCGACCAGCCCGGCCACCACGCCCGAGGCGGCGCCGAACGTGGTGGGCCGCCCGTCGCGGATCTGCTCGACCGACAGCCAGCCCAGCATGCCCAGGCAGCCGGCCACCAGGGTGTTGAGGAAGATGGCCGCGGCGGTTCCGTTGGCCGCCAACGCCGATCCGGCGTTGAACCCGAACCAGCCGAACCACAGCAGCCCGACACCGACGAACAGCAGCGGCAGATTGTGCGGCCGCATGGCGTCCTTCTTGAAGCCGATCCGCGGCCCGAGCACCAGCGCCAGGGCCAGCGCGGAGCTGCCGGAGACGATCTCGACCACCAGCCCACCCGCATAGTCCAGCACGCCCAGCCGGGCCAGCCAGCCGCCCGGCCCCCAGACCCAGTGCGCCACAACCGAATACACCGCAACCGTCCACACCGGGACGAAAACCATCCAGGCGGCGAACTTGGCGCGGTCGGCGATCGCGCCGCTGACCAGCGCCGCGGTGATGATCGCGAACGTCAATTGGAAAGTGGCGTACAGCAATTCGGGGACCGCGCCGTGGGTGGTGTCGGGAGTGATGCCGAGCATCCCGAAGTGCCGCAGATTGCCCACCAGCCCGCTCATCCCGTCCTGGGAGAACGCCATCGTGTAGCCGACCAGCAACCAGGCCACGGTCACCAGCGGGATGGAGATGAAGCTCATCATGATCATGTTGAGCACACCGGTGGTGCGGACCATGCCGCCGTAGAAGATCGCCAGGCCGGGGGTCATCAGCAACACCAGCGCGGTGCTGGCCAGCAGCCAGGCCGTGGCGGCCGGATCGATTCCGTGCATGTGGGCTCCTTGGGGTCCCGGGACACCGGGATATTGCCATGTTCGGGGCCGGTAGGTTCGTTGGGTTGCTGAAAGGGATCTGACGTGGTCGAGGCGGGACGACGATTGCGCGACGCTGCCGAGCAGCTGCTGGTCGACCCGGTCGAGGCTGCCCGCCGGCTGCTGGGCGCCACCCTGACCGGACGGGGCGTGAGCGGGGTCATCGTCGAGGTCGAGGCGTACGGGGGAGTCCCCGACGGGCCCTGGCCCGACGCCGCGGCGCACTCCTACAAGGGGCTGCGGGCCCGCAACTTCGTCATGTTCGGCCCGCCCGGGCGGCTCTACACCTACCGCAGCCACGGCATCCACGTCTGCGCCAACGTGTCCTGCGGGCCCGACGGGACCGCCGCCGCCGTGCTGCTGCGGGCCGCCGCCCTCGAGGACGGCACCGACGTCGCGCGCGGCCGCCGCGGCGAGTTGGTGCACACCGCGGCGCTGGCCCGCGGCCCGGGCAACCTGTGCGCCGCCATGGGAATCACCATGGCGGACAACGGAATCGACCTTTTCGACCCGGACTCGCCGGTGACCCTGCGGCTGCACGAGCCGCTGACCGCGGTGTGCGGGCCGCGGGTCGGGGTCAGCCAGGCCGCCGACCGGCCGTGGCGGCTGTGGCTGCCCGGGCGCCCGGAGGTGTCGGCCTACCGGCGAAGTCCGCGGGCGCCCGCCCCCGGGACCAGCGACTAAAGTCGGCGGCGATGTCTTCCGGGATCCTCGACGAGCTGGGCTGGCGCGGCCTGATCGCGCAGTCCACCGACCTCGACGCGCTGGCCGCCGAAGCCCGGCCGATGACCGTGTACGCCGGCTTCGACCCCACCGCGCCGAGCTTGCACGCCGGACACCTGGTGCCGCTGCTGGCGCTGCGCCGGTTCCAGCGCGCCGGCCACCGCCCGATCGTGCTGGCCGGCGGCGCCACCGGCATGATCGGCGACCCGCGCGACGTCGGCGAGCGCACCCTCAACGAGGCCGACACCGTCGCCGAGTGGACCGAGCGGATCCGCGGCCAGCTGGAGCGCTTCGTCGACTTCGACGAATCCGCCACCGGCGCCGTCGTCGTCAACAACCTGGACTGGACCCGCCAACTGTCGGCGATCGAGTTCCTGCGCGACCTCGGCAAGCACTTCTCGGTCAACGTCATGCTGGACCGCGACACCGTCCGGCGCCGGCTGGAGGGCGACGGCATCTCCTACACCGAGTTCAGCTACATGCTGTTGCAGGCCAACGACTACGTCGAGTTGCACCGGCGCTACGGGTGCGTGCTGCAGATCGGCGGGTCCGACCAGTGGGGCAACATCATCGCCGGGGTGCGGCTGGTCCGTCAGAAGCTGGGCGCGACGGTGCACGCGCTGACGGTGCCGCTGGTGACCGCCGCCGACGGCACCAAGTTCGGCAAGTCCACCGGCGGCGGCAGCCTGTGGCTGGACCCCGCGCTGACCACCCCGTACGCGTGGTACCAGTACTTCTTCAACACCGCAGACGCCGACGTGATCCGCTACCTGCGCTGGTTCACCTTCCTGAGCGCCGACGAGCTGGGCGAGCTGGAGCGGGCCACCGCCGAGCGCCCCCAGCAGCGCGCCGCGCAGCGGCGGCTGGCCCGCGAGCTGACCGTGCTGGTGCACGGCGAGGCTGCCACCGAGGCGGTCGAGCACGCCAGCCGGGCGCTGTTCGGTCAGGGAGAGCTGGAGCGCCTCGACGCGGCCACGCTGGCGGCGGCGCTGCGCGAGACGTCGGTCGCCGAGCTCAAACCCGGTGCGCCCGACGGGATCGTCGACCTGTTGGTGGCCAGCGGCCTGTCCGAGAGCCGCAAGGCCGCCCGGCGCACCCTCGGCGAGGGCGGCGTCTCGGTCAACAACGTGCGCATCGACCGCGAGGACTGGGCGCCGCAACCGTCCGACTTCCTGCACGGCAAATGGCTGGTGCTGCGCCGCGGCAAGCGCACCATCGCCGGGGTGGAAAAGCTGTAGACCGCCCGCCGGCCCGACGGCCGCGCAAAACGCCGTACGTGTGCACAATCTTTACCTCACCGTGTCGTCGACGTGACCGTGGCCGAGCACTGTGGTCACGGTGATTTTCGCGAGGCGGGTGCGGTTGACCGGACTGATCGTGGGGGTGCTCGCCGGGCTGGCGGCGCTGGCCGGGACGCTGTCGGCGCCGATCCGCGCCGACATGCTGGGCAACGCGTTCCTGTCGGCGCTGACCAACGCCGGGATCGCCTACACCCAACCGACCAGCACCATGGCGATGGGACAGTCGGTGTGCCCGAGGCTTTTTGAGCCCGGCGGCTCGTTCGACGCGGTCGCCGCCGACATGGCGCAGCGCGCCGGAATGTCGTACGAGACCGCGGGCAGGTTCACCATCGTGGCGATCGCGACCTACTGCCCGGCGGTGATCGCGCCGCTGCTCGGTAACCGGCTGGCATCCTGAGCGCGGGGCGGCCCGTATTCTCGGCAGCGTGGTCGACGACAGGCACCCGCAGCGCGGCGAACGGCGGACCCGGCCGGCGTCGTGGTCCGGCCCGGGTCGTGCCCGCCCCGCCCAGCCGCAGACCCCGGCGCGCCGGGGTGCCCCGCCCGACCGCGCGGCGGGCGGCGGGCCGCCGATACCGCCGGGGGTGGAGGCCAAGCAGCTGGCCCCCGACATCCGCCGCGAGCTGAGCACCCTGGACCGCGCCACCGCCGACGCGGTGGCGCGGCACCTGGTGGCCGCGGGCGAGCTGCTGGACGAGGACCCCGAGGCGGCGTTGCGCCACGCCCGGGCCGCGCGGGCCCGGTCGTCGCGGATCGCCGCTATCCGCGAGGCGGTCGGCATCGCCGCCTACCACTGCGGCGATTGGGCCCAGGCGCTGGCGGAGTTGCGCGCCGCCCGCCGGATGGGCAGCAAGTCCGCGCTGCTGGCCCTGATCGCCGATTGCGAACGCGGACTCGGCCGTCCGGAGCGCGCGATCGAGCTGGCCCGCGGGCCGGAGGCCGCCGAGCTGTCCGGCGACGACGCCGACGAGTTGCGCATCGTCGCCGCCGGGGCCCGCGCCGACCTCGGCCAGCTGGAGCAGGCGCTGACCATTTTGTCCACGCCGCAACTGGATTCGACCCGCACCGGCTCCACGGCGGCGCGGCTGTTCTACGCCTACGCCGACACGCTGCTGGCGCTCGGCCGCAACGACGAGGCGCTGCAATGGTTCCTGCACGCCGCGGCCGCCGACCTCGACGGCGTCACCGACGCCGAAGACCGGGTCAGTGAACTCGCCTGACGTGTCCGGCGTGAAAACCCTTGCGCAGCAACATGATTGCCTGCTGATCGACCTGGACGGGACGGCGTTTCGCGGGCGTTCGCCCACCGAGGGCGCGGTGCAGGCGTTGGCGAGGCTGCCCGGCCGCGCGTTGTTCGTCACCAACAACGCATCCCGCAGTGCCGGCGAGGTCGCCGCGCACCTGACCGAGCTCGGCTTCACCGCCACCGCCGACGACGTGGCCACCAGCGCCCAGAGCGCCGCCCACCTGCTGGCCGGCCAGCTGCCGGCCGGCGCGCCGGTGCTGATCGTGGGCACTGAGGCACTGGCCGGCGAGATCGCGGCCGTCGGGCTGCGCCCGGTGCGCCGCTACGACGACGGCCCCGTCGCCGTCGTGCAGGGCCTGTCCATGACCATCGGCTGGCCGGACCTCGCCGAGGCGGCGCTGGCCATCCGGGCCGGCGCGGTGTGGGTGGCCGCCAACATCGACCTCACCCTGCCCACCGAGCGGGGACTGCTGCCCGGCAACGGATCCCTGGTGGCCGCGGTGGCCGCGGCCACCGGCGCCACCCCGCAGGTCGCGGGCAAACCGGCGCCGGCGCTGCTGCGCGACGCGGCGGCCCGCGGCGACTTCCGCGCGCCGCTGGTGATCGGCGACCGCCTCGACACCGACATCGAGGGCGCCAACGCCGCCGGGCTGCCCAGCCTGCTGGTGCTCACCGGGGTCAACTCGGCGCGAGACGCGGTGTACGCCAAGCCCGCCCGGCGCCCCACCTACATCGGCCACGACCTGCGCGCCCTGCACCAGGACGCCGCGGCGCTGGCGGTGGCGCCGCAGCCGGGCTGGCGGGTCGACGTCGGCGACACGGCCATCACGGTCAGCGGCGACGGACGCGACGACGGGTCGGGCGACGGGCTGTCGGTGGTCCGGGCGGTCGCCAGCGCGGTCTGGGGCTCGCCGGACGCCGGCACGCTGCCCATCCGGGCCGGCGACGACCGGGCCCGCGCCGCGTTGGCGCGCTGGTCTTTGGTGCGCACCGACTAGCGGGTGACTAGCGTGGTAACGCGATGAGTATCGATCCCGATCAGATTCGCGCTGAAATCGACGCCTTGCTGGCCCGGCTGCCCCAGCCCGGGGACACCGAAGACCCCGACAAGGCCCCCTCGCTCGACGAACTCGAAGAGATCGCACGCCGGCTCTCCGAGGCGCACGACGTGCTGCTGGCCGCGCTGGAGTCGGCGGAGAAGGGCTGAGTGCGCGGATGTCTCGACGCGCCCGCGTTGACGCCGAGCTGGTCCGGCGCGGCCTGGCCCGGTCGCGCCAGCAGGCCGCGGAGCTGATCGGCGCCGGCAGGGTGAGCATCGACGGGATGCCGGCCCGCAAACCGGGCACCGCCGTCGCCGTCACCGCCGCCCTGACCGTCGCCGCGGACGGCGAACGCGGCTGGGTGTCCCGCGGGGCGCACAAACTGCTGGGCGCCCTGGACGCCTTCGAGATCGCGGTGGCGGGCCGTCGCTGCCTGGACGCCGGCGCGTCGACGGGTGGGTTCACCGAGGTGCTGCTGGACCGCGGGGCGGCCGAGGTGGTCGCGGTGGACGTGGGCTACGGCCAGCTGGCCTGGTCGCTGCGCAGCGATGCGCGGGTGGTCGTGGTGGAACGGACCAACGTGCGCGACCTGACACCGGAGGCGATCGGCGGGCCGGCCGACCTGGTGGTGGCGGACCTGTCGTTCATCTCGCTGTGCACGGTGTTGCCGGCGCTGGCTGGCTGCGCCGCGCCGCACGCGGATATCGTTCCCATGGTGAAGCCGCAGTTTGAGGTGGGCAAGGGCCAGGTCGGGCCCGGGGGTGTGGTGAACGACCCCGAATTGCGCGCGCAGGCCGTGCTGTCGGTCGCCCGGCGCGCCGACGAGCTGGGCTGGCACCCCGTCGACGTCACCGCCAGCCCGCTGCCCGGACCGTCGGGAAACGTCGAATACTTCCTGCGGCTGCGCGCCCGCACCGACCGCCCGCTCGCCGGCGACGCGCTGTGCCGCGCGGTGCGGCGCGCGGTGGAAAGCGGACCGCAGTGACCCCGGCCGAGCGCACCGTCCTGATGGTGGTCCACACCGGCCGCGAAGAAGCAACCGAGACGGCACGCCGAGTACAGAAGGTGCTGGGCGACAACGGGATTGCGCTGCGGGTGCTGTCCGCCGAGGCGGTCGACCGGGGGCCGCTGCACCTGGCGCCCGACGACATGCGGGCCATGGGTGTCGAGATCGAGGTGGTCGACGCCGACCCGCTGGCCGCCCGCGGCTGCGAGCTGGTGCTGGTCCTCGGCGGCGACGGCACGTTTCTGCGGGCCGCGGAATTGGCGCGCAACGCCGACATCCCGGTGCTCGGCGTCAACCTCGGTCGGATCGGTTTTCTGGCCGAGGCCGAAGCCGAGGCCATCGACAAGGTGCTGGAACACGTTGTGGCGCGCGACTATCGGGTGGAGAACCGGATGACGCTCGACGTCGTGGTGCGCCACCACGGCACGGTGTCCGACCACGGCTGGGCGCTCAACGAAGTCAGCCTGGAAAAAGGCCCGCGGCTCGGGGTGCTCGGGGTGGTGGTCGAGATCGACGGCCGGCCGGTGTCGGCCTTCGGCTGCGACGGCGTGCTGGTGTCGACGCCCACCGGATCCACCGCGTACGCGTTCTCCGCGGGCGGCCCGGTGCTCTGGCCCGACCTGGAGGCAATCCTGGTGGTGCCCAACAACGCTCACGCGCTGTTCGGTCGCCCCATGGTCACCAGCCCGGCCGCCACCATCGCGATCGAGATCGAGGCCGACGGCCACGACGCCCTGGTGTTCTGCGACGGTCGCCGCGAGATGCTGATACCGGCCGGCAGCCGGATCGAGGTCAAACGGTGTGACACCGCGGTGAAGTGGGCCCGGCTGGACAGCGCCCCGTTCACCGACCGGCTGGTGCGCAAGTTCCGGCTTCCGGTGACCGGGTGGCGCGGCAACTGACGGCGCGAACGGGATTGCGACTGCCATGCTGACCGAAATCCGCATCGAGTCACTGGGGGCGATCAGCGCCGCGGTCGGGGAGTTCGACCGCGGCCTGACGGTGCTGACCGGCGAGACCGGCACCGGCAAGACCATGGTGGTCACCGGCCTGCACCTGCTCGGCGGGGCCCGCGCCGACGCCACCCGGGTGCGCTCCGGCGCCGACCGGGCGATCGTCGAAGGCCGTTTCACCACAACGGATCTCGACGAAGCCCTGGTGGTCAGGCTGGACGAGATGCTGGACGCCTCCGGGGCGGAACGCGACGAGGACGGCAGCGTGATCGCGCTGCGCTCGGTCAACCGCGACGGGCCGTCGCGCGCGTACCTGGGCGGGCGCAGCGTGCCCGCCAAATCGCTGGGCGACTTCACCGCCGAACTGCTGACCCTGCACGGGCAGAACGACCAGCTGCGACTGATGCGGCCCGAGGAGCAGTGCGGCGCGCTGGACCGGTTCGCCAAGGCCGGCCCCGCGTTGGAGCGCTACACCAAACTGCGCGACGCCTGGCTGTCGGCGCGACGCGACCTCGCCGACCGCCGCAACCGGATGCGCGAACTCGCGCTGGAGGCCGACCGGCTGACCTTCGCGCTGGGCGAGATCGACGCCGTCGACCCGCAACCCGGCGAGGACGACGCCCTGGTCGCCGAGATCATGCGGCTCTCGGAACTGGACACCCTGCGCGAGGCCGCCGCCGCGGCCCGCGCGGCGCTGTCCGCCGACGACGCCGACGGCTCCGGTCTGTCCGCCGTCGACACGCTCGGAAAGGCAAGGGCCGCACTGGAATCCACCGACGATCCCAAGCTGCTGGCGCTGGCCGGCCAGATCGGCGAGGTGTTGACCGTGGTGGTCGACGCCGCCGGCGAGCTGGCCGGTTTCCTGGAGGAACTACCGGTCGACGCCAGCGCGCTGGAAGCCAAGCTGGCCCGGCAGTCCGAGCTGCGCGGCCTCACCCGCAAGTACGCCGCCGACATCGACGGCGTGCTGGCCTGGGCGCGGGAGTCGCGGGAGCGACTCGCCCAACTCGACGTCTCCGAGGAGGGTCTGAGCGCGCTGGCCGCCCGCGTCGAGGAGCTCGGCCGCGAATTGGCCGGGGCCGCAGCCGATCTCAGCACCATCCGGCGCAAGGCCGCCAAGCGGCTGGCCAAGGAGGTCACCGCCGAGCTGTCCGGGCTGGCGATGGCCGACGCGCAGTTCAGCATCGACGTGAGCACCGACGTCGTGCCCGCCGGCTCCGGCTCCGACGATGCGGCGGTGCTGACGCTGCCGTCGGGCGAGCGGGTGCGGGCCGGCGCCGACGGCATCGACCAGGTCGAGTTCGGCTTCGCCGCACACCGCGGGATGGATCGGCTGCCGCTGGCCAAGAGCGCCTCCGGCGGCGAGCTGTCCCGGGTGATGCTGGCGCTCGAAGTGGTGCTGGCCGCCTCCCGCAAGGAGACCGTCGGCACCACCATGGTGTTCGACGAGGTGGACGCCGGCGTGGGCGGTCGGGCGGCGGTCCAGATCGGGCGGCGGCTGGCCCGGCTGGCCCGCACTCACCAGGTCATCGTCGTCACGCATCTGCCGCAGGTCGCGGCCTACGCCGACGTGCACCTGGTGGTGCACGGCGCCGGGCCGCGCGGGACCAGCGTGGTGCGCCGGGTCACCGGCGACGAGCGGGTGGCCGAGCTGGCGCGGATGCTGGCCGGGCTCGGTGAGTCCGACAGCGGCCGCGCGCACGCCCGCGAGCTGCTCGACGCCGCCCAGAAGGACGAGATCTAAACGGTGCGCCTCCCCGGCGAGCGTCGACTTGTTGACGTCATCGGGCCCCATGTCCCGCATCGAGTCGACGTTCGTGACCGGTTCGGCACCTACCTGTGACTAATGGGACTCTAGATAACTTATGAGGCTGATGTTACGGCGCGCCTCCCGACCTCGCCGACGCTTCACCGACAGAATCGCCCCCATGAAGATGTCAGGCCTGCTTTCCCGAAACACCGACCGGCCCGGAATCGTCGGCACCGCCCGCGTCGACCGGAACATCGACCGACTGCTGCGCCGGGTCTGCCCCGGCGACATCGTCGTGCTCGACGTCCTGGACCTGGACCGCATCACCGCCGACGCCCTGGTGGAAGCCGACATCGCCGCCGTGGTCAACGCCTCCCCGTCGGTCTCGGGCCGCTACCCCAACCTGGGGCCGGAGGTGCTGGTCAACAACGGAGTGACGCTGATCGACGAGGCCGGGCCGGACATCTTCAAGAAGGTCAAAGACGGCGCCAAGATCCGCCTGTACGACGGCGGGGTGTACGCCGGCGACCGCCGGCTGGTGCGCGGCACCGAACGCACCGAGCACGACATCGCCGACTTGATGCGCGAGGCCAAGAGCGGGCTGGCCGCCCACCTCGAGGCGTTCGCCGGCAACACCATCGAGTTCATCAAGAGCGAGAGCCCGCTGCTGATCGACGGCATCGGCATCCCCGACATCGACGTCGACCTGCGCCGCCGGCACGTGGTGATCGTCGCCGACGAGCCCAGCGCCGAAGAGGACCTCAAGTCGCTCAAGCCGTTCATCAAGGAGTACCAGCCGGCGCTGATCGGGGTCGGCACCGGCGCGGATGTGTTGCGCAAGGCGGGGTATCGGCCGCAGATCATCGTTGGCGATCCCGACCAGATCAGCGCCGGCGCGCTCAAGTGCGGCGCCCAGGTGGTGCTGCCCGCCGACGCCGACGGGCACGCCCCCGGGCTGGAACGCATCCAGGACCTGGGCGTGGGGGCGATGACGTTCCCGGCCGCGGGCTCGGCCATCGACCTGGCCCTGCTGCTGGCCGATCACCACGGCGCCGCGCTGCTGGTGACGGCGGGCCACACCGCCAACATCGAGACGTTCTTCGACCGCACCCGTGCGCACAGCAACCCGTCCACCTTCCTGACCCGGCTGCGGGTGGGGGAGAAGGTGGTGGACGCCAAGGCCGTGGCCACGCTGTACCGCAATCACATCTCGGCGGGCGCCATCGCGCTGCTGGCGCTGACCATGCTGATCGCCGTCATCGTCGCGCTGTGGGTGTCGCGCACCGACGGTGTGGTGCTGCACTTGGATCACCGACTACTGGAACCACTTTTCGCTGATGGTGCAGAAGTGGGTCACCTAGATGATCTCGCTACGCCAACACGCCCTGTCGCTGGCCGCCGTCTTCCTGGCGCTGGCCGTGGGAGTGGTGCTGGGCTCCGGCTTCCTGTCCGACACCTTGCTGTCCAGCCTGCGTGACGAGAAGCGCGACCTGCACACCCAGATCAACGGGCTCAACGACCAGAAGAATGTGCTGAACGAAAAGCTCAGCGCGGCAAACAATTTCGACACCCAACTGGCCGGTCGGATGCTGCACGACGCGCTGGGCGGCAAGTCGGTGGTGGTGTTTCGCACCCCGGACGCCAAGGACGACGACGTGGCCGCGGTGTCGAAGTTCATCGGCCAGGCCGGCGGGACGGTGACCACGACGGTGGCGCTGACCCAGGAATTCGTCGAGGCCAATTCCGCGGAGAAGCTGCAGACGGTGGTCAACTCGTCGGTGCTGCCCGCCGGCCAGCAGCTGAGCACCAAGCTCGTCGACCAGGGCTCGCAGGCGGGCGACCTGATGGGAATCGCCTTGTTGACCAACGCCACCCCGGCCGGCCCGCCGCCGCCGGAAGTCTCCGAGACCCAGCGCAACACCGTGCTGGCCGCGCTGCGCGACACCGGCTTCATCACCTACCAGGGCGGCGACCACCTGGGCGCGGCCAACGCCGCGCTGGTCGTCACCGGCGGCGCGCTACCCCAGGACGCCGGCAACCAGGGCGTCAGCGTGGCCCGGTTCTCGGCCGCGCTGGCCCCGCACGGCTCGGCCACGTTGCTGGCCGGGCGCGACGGATCGGCGACCGGAAGCGCCGCCGTCGCCGTGACCCGCGCCGACGCCGGGATGAACTCCGCGGTCAGCACCGTCGACAATGTCGACGCCGCGCCGGGCCGCATCACCGCCGTCCTCGGCTTGCATGACCTGATGAACGGCGGCCACCCCGGGCAGTACGGCACCGGTCACGGCGCCACGTCGATCACGGTCGCTCAGTAGCGGGCGTGTTCCCCGCGGCGCGGCGCCGTGGATGTTAGGGTGGGTTTCCGTGGGTCGGCAGGCCCAGCTAGTGATTCGCTAGAACAATTTTGACGCCCTGCCCGTCTTCACGGAGGTCGCCTGTGCGAAAGCACCCGCAAACCGCCACCAAGCACCTCTTCGTCAGCGGGGGCGTCGCATCCTCGTTGGGCAAGGGATTGACCGCCAGCAGCCTCGGTCAGCTACTGACGGCGCGCGGGTTGTACGTGACGATGCAAAAGCTCGATCCGTACCTCAACGTCGACCCCGGCACCATGAACCCGTTCCAGCACGGCGAGGTCTTCGTCACCGAGGACGGCGCCGAAACCGACCTCGACGTCGGCCATTACGAGCGGTTCCTGGATCGCGATCTGTCCGGTTCGGCGAATGTCACTACGGGACAGGTGTATTCGACCGTCATCGCCAAGGAACGGCGCGGTGAATACCTGGGCGACACCGTCCAGGTGATCCCGCACATCACCGACGAGATCAAGGGCCGCATCCTGGCGATGGCCCAGCCGGACGCGCAGGGCAACCGCCCCGACGTCGTCATCACCGAAATCGGCGGCACCGTCGGCGACATCGAGTCGCAGCCCTTCCTCGAGGCGGCCCGGCAGGTGCGCCACGACCTGGGCCGGGAGAACGTCTTCTTCCTGCACGTGTCGCTGGTGCCCTACCTGGCGCCGTCCGGTGAGCTCAAGACCAAACCCACCCAGCACTCGGTGGCCGCGCTGCGCAGCATCGGTATCACCCCCGACGCGCTGATCCTGCGCTGCGACCGCGACGTGCCCGAGGCGCTGAAGAACAAGATCGCGCTGATGTGCGACGTGGACATCGACGGCGTCATCTCCACCCCGGACGCGCCGTCCATCTACGACATTCCCAAGGTGCTGCACCGCGAGGAGCTCGACGCCTACGTGGTGCGCCGGCTCAACCTGCCGTTCCGCGATGTCGACTGGACCGAATGGGACGACCTGCTGCGCCGGGTGCACGAGCCGCACGAGACGGTGCGAATCGCCTTGGTGGGCAAGTACGTTGAGCTTTCCGACGCCTACCTGTCGGTCACCGAGGCATTGCGTGCCGGCGGGTTCTTCCACCACGCCAAGGTCGAGATGGTGTGGGTGGCCTCCGACGACTGCGAGAGCGCGTCCGGTGCCGCGGCGGCGCTGGGGGAGGTGCACGGCGTGCTGATCCCCGGCGGGTTCGGCATCCGCGGCATCGAGGGCAAGATCGGGGCCATCCACTACGCCCGCACCCGCGGGCTGCCGGTGCTGGGGCTGTGCCTGGGCCTGCAATGCATTGTGATCGAGGCCGCCCGCGCGGCCGGCCTGGCCGGCGCCAACTCGGCCGAATTCGACCCGGACACACCGGATCCCGTCATCTCCACGATGGCCGACCAGGTGGACATCGTCGCCGGCGCGGCCGACCTGGGCGGCACCATGCGACTGGGCGCCTATCCCGCTGTGCTGGAAGAGGATTCGATCGTGGCCCGGGCCTACGGGACGACGCAGGTGTCGGAGCGGCACCGGCACCGCTACGAGGTCAACAACGCCTACCGCGACAAGATCGCCGAAAGCGGCCTGAGGTTCTCCGGAACATCGCCCGACGGCCATCTGGTGGAGTTCGTCGAATACCCGCCCGACGTGCACCCGTTCATCGTGGGCACCCAGGCCCACCCGGAGCTGAAGAGCCGGCCCACCCGTCCGCACCCGTTGTTCGTCGCATTCGTCGGGGCGGCCATGGATTACAAAGCGGGAGAACTGCTTCCGGTGGAAATCCCCGAGCAGTCCTCCAACGGCATCCAGCACCGGGACAGCGCTGCGCGGCCCATACCTGAGCCCGCGGCCCGTGGCTGAACACGTCTTCGAGACGGCGTCATCCGAAACGCTGTACACCGGAAAGATTTTCGCGCTACGCCGCGACCAGGTCCGGATGCCGGGCGGCAAGGTCGTCACCCGGGAGATCGTCGAACATTTCGGCGCGGTCGCCGTGGTCGCAATGGACGACGACGGCAACATCCCGATGGTCTACCAATACCGGCACGCGTTCGGCCGGCGGCTGTGGGAGCTGCCCGCCGGGCTGCTCGACGTCCACGGCGAGGCCGCGCATCTGACCGCGGCGCGCGAGTTGATGGAAGAGGCGGGGCTGAAGGCCGAGACCTGGGCGGTGCTCGTCGATCTGAACTCCACGCCGGGCTTCAGCGACGAGTCGGTGCGGGTGTATCTGGCCACCGGCCTGACCCGGGTCGACCGACCCGAGGCGCACGACGAAGAAGCCGACATGACCCTGGAGTGGTATCCGCTGGCCGACGCCGCCCGCAAGGTGCTCAGCGGTGAAATCGTCAATGCCATTGCCGTGGCAGGGATTTTGGCCGCCCACGCCGTCACGACGGGATTTGAGCGACCGCGTCCGGTGGACAGCCCGTGGCAGGACCGGCCCACGGCGTTTCCCGCGCGGAAGGCCGGGCGATGACGACGGTGGCGTTGGAGACCCAACTGCAGGGCTACCTCGACCACCTCACGATCGAGCGGGGCGTCGCGGCGAACACGCTCAGCTCGTATCGGCGCGACCTGCGCCGCTACACCAAACACCTGTCGGACCGCGGGATTTCGGACCTGGCCAAGGTGGGCGAGGACGACGTGAGCGATTTCCTGGTGGCGCTGCGCCGCGGCGATCCCGACACCGGCGCCGCCGCGCTGTCGGCGGTGTCGGCGGCCCGCGCGCTGATCGCGGTGCGCGGCTTGCACCGGTTCCTGGCGGCCGAGGGGTTGGCCGAACTCGACGTCGCCCGCGCCGTGCGCCCGCCGACGCCGGGCCGCCGGCTGCCCAAGAGCCTGACCATCGACCAGGTGCTGGCGCTGCTGGAGGCGGCGGGCGGCGAGAGCCCCGCCGACGGCCCGCTGACCCTGCGGAACCGGGCGTTGCTGGAACTGCTGTACTCCACCGGCGCGCGCATCTCCGAGGCCGTCGGCCTCGACGTCGACGACGTCGACACCCAGGCCCGGTCGGTGCTGCTGCGCGGCAAGGGCGGCAAGCAGCGGTTGGTGCCCATCGGGCGTCCCGCCGTGGCCGCGCTGGATGCCTATCTGGTGCGCGGCCGCTCGGAGCTGGCGCGCCGCGGGCGCGGCACGCCGGCCATCTTCCTCAACGTGCGCGGCGGCCGGTTGTCGCGGCAAAGCGCCTGGCAGGTGCTGCAGGACGCGGCCGAGCGCGCCGGGATCACCTCGGGGGTGTCGCCGCACATGCTGCGGCATTCGTTCGCCACCCACCTGCTCGAGGGCGGCGCCGACGTGCGGGTGGTGCAGGAGTTGCTCGGCCACGCCTCGGTCACGACGACGCAGATCTACACCATGGTCACCGTGCACGCGCTGCGCGAGGTGTGGGCCGAGGCGCACCCGCGGGCGCGCTGACCATCTCGCCGCCGCGCGCCGCGTCTCAGCCCAGGTATTCGGACTCCAGCATCAGGTCGGAGAGCATGGTCTGGTACTCGGCATGCGTCTTGTGCTCGACGGTGTCGAACCGCTTGCCCTGCTGGACATGCATGTACTCGCGGTACTTCGGCGAGCCCGGCCAGCGGATGTTGTCGGCGACCACGATCGAGCCCGGATGTAGCCAGCCCCGGTCCATGATGCTCTTCAGGTCGGCCAGGTAGGCGTCCTTGTCGTGATCGAGAAACACGAAATCCAGTGTGCCGGCAGCGAATCCGTGCTCGTTGGCCAGGATGTCCAGGGTGCGCCCGCCGTCGCCGATGGTGCCCACCACGCAGGTCACCCGGTCGGCGACGCCGGCGTGCGCCCAGATCCGGCGGGCGTTGGCGGCGTTGGCCTCGGCCAGTTCGACCGAGAACACCCGGGCGCCCGGGGCGGCCCGGGCGATCCGCAACGCGCCGTAGCCGCAGTAGGTGCCCAGCTCCAGCGCCACGTCCGGGTCGGCGCGGCGCACCGCGGCGTCGAGGATCAGCCCCTTCTCGTCGCCGACGTTGATCAGCATCGATTTCTGGTAGGCGAACCTGTCGATGGTGGCCAGCACGTCGTCGATGTCGTCGGCCCGCGCGTTGCGCAGCACGTACTCGACGGCGGCCGCTTCCCGTCCGTCACCGATCTGGCCGGTGGTGGTGATGTTCTGCACCCCGGCCGCCATGCGCCAGACCGACCACCGCAGCAGGGGTATCCGTCGCTTGAGGTCCATAGCCGCCACCATAGGCGCGTCGGCGACCGTGCCGGTGCCCGCGACGGCGGTTTTTCGCCCGGCGTCCCCACCCCCAAACTGGTGCTGGTGTGGCGGAAGTGAATAGGCTGTCCGGATGTGCGTCCTACCACCGATTTCCGCCCATATTGGCTGGTTGATTGCCTGCGGGTCGCCGGGTTTCGCGCGACGAACCCGTTAGACTTTCCGACGATGTTCACCTCCCGAACACCCCCGCCATGACCGAGCGGCCGGACAACGGCGTCGAGCTCGGCCTGACCGGGCGGCCACCGCGGGCGATCCCGGAGCCACAGCCGCGCACCTCGCACGGCCCGGCCAAAGTCGTCGCCATGTGCAACCAGAAGGGCGGCGTCGGGAAGACCACGTCCACCATCAACCTGGGTGCGGCGCTCGCCGAGTACGGTCGCCGGGTGCTGCTGGTGGACATGGACCCGCAGGGCGCGCTGTCGGCAGGCCTGGGTGTGCCGCACTACGAGCTGGAGAAGACCATCCACAACGTGCTGGTCGAGCCGCGTGTGTCGATCGACGACGTGCTGCTTCAGACCCGGGTCAAGCACATGGACCTGGTGCCCAGCAACATCGACCTGTCGGCGGCCGAGATCCAGCTGGTCAACGAGGTCGGCCGCGAGCAGACGCTGGGCCGGGCGCTGCACCCGGTGCTGGACCGCTACGACTACGTGCTGATCGACTGCCAACCGTCGCTGGGCCTGCTCACCGTGAACGGGCTGGCCTGCTCCGACGGTGTGGTGATCCCCACCGAGTGCGAGTACTTCTCGCTGCGCGGCCTGGCGTTGCTCACCGACACCGTGGACAAGGTGCGCGACCGGCTCAACCCGAAGCTGGAAATCAGCGGGATCCTGCTCACCCGGTACGACCCGCGGACCGTCAACGCGCGCGAGGTGATGGCCCGCGTCGTCGAACGCTTCGGCGACCTGGTCTTCGACACCGTCATCACCCGCACCGTCCGGTTCCCGGAGACCAGCGTGGCAGGCGAGCCCATCACCACCTGGGCCCCGCGCTCCACCGGGGCCATCGCCTACCGCGCGCTGGCCCGCGAGTTCATCGACCGATTCGGCGCGTGAACGCGACCGCAAACGGTGAGGCGCAACCCCAGACCGGTTTTCAGGTCCGCCTGACCAATTTCGAGGGGCCGTTCGATCTGCTGCTGCAGCTGATCTTCGCCCACCGGCTGGACGTGACCGAGGTGGCGCTGCACCAGGTCACCGACGACTTCATCGCCTACACCCGCGAGATCGGCCCCAAGCTGGAGCTGGAGGAGACCACCGCGTTCCTGGTCGTCGCCGCCACGCTGCTCGACCTGAAGGCCGCCCGGCTGCTGCCGGCCGGACAGGTCGACGACGACGAAGACCTCGCCCTGCTGGAGGTGCGCGACCTGCTGTTCGCCCGGCTGCTGCAGTACCGGGCGTTCAAGCACGTCGCCGAGATGTTCGCCGAGCTGGAGGCCAGTGCCCTGCGCAGCTATCCGCGCGCGGTGTCGCTGGAGGACCGGTTCACCCAACTGCTGCCCGAGGTGATGCTGGGCGTCGACGCCGAACGGTTCGCCCAGATCGCGGCGGTCGCGTTCAGCCCGCGGCCCGTTCCGACGGTGTCGGTGGGGCACCTGCACGAGGTGAAGGTCTCGGTCCCCGAGCAGGCGCGCAAGTTGCTGGCCATCCTGGAAGCGCGGGGCAGCGGGCAGTGGGCGACGTTCTCCGAGCTGGTCGCCGACTGCGAGGGATCAATGGAGGTGGTGGGCCGGTTCCTGGCGCTACTCGAACTGTATCGGTCCCGGGCGGTAGCATTCGAGCAGTCAGAGCCGCTTGGCGTGCTCCAAATCTCGTGGACCGGGGAACGTCCGGTCGGTGAAACCTTGGTAGAAGTGCGGGACGAATTGTGAGCGAGAACGCGCCGGACGTCGATCTCGACTCCGAGCTCGAGGCGGGCATCCCGGAGATCGCCGAGGCCGCACCCATGGAGTCCGGGGAACTCGGGTCGGTGCTGGAGGCGCTGCTGCTGGTGGTGGACACCCCGGTCACCGCGGAGGCGCTGGCCGCCGCGACCCAGCAGCCGGTGTACCGGATCGCCACGAAGCTGCAGGAGATGGCCGACGAGCTCACCGCCCGCGACAGCGGCATCGACCTGCGCAAAACCAGCGAGGGCTGGCGGATGTACACCCGGGCCCGGTTCGCGCCCTATGTGGAGAAGCTGCTGCTGGACGGGGCGCGGTCCAAGCTGACCCGGGCCGCGCTGGAGACGCTGGCCGTCGTCGCCTACCGCCAGCCGGTGACCCGGGCGCGGGTGAGCGCGGTGCGCGGGGTGAACGTGGACGCCGTGATGCGCACGCTGCTGGCCCGCGGCCTGATCACCGAGGCCGGGGTCGACGAGGACACCGGCGCGACCACGTTCGCCACCACCGACCTGTTCCTGGAGCGGCTCGGGCTGACGTCGTTGGCCGACCTGCCCGACATCGCGCCCCTGCTTCCCGACGTCGACACGATCGAGGACTTGAGCGAATCCCTGGACAGCGAGCCACGTTTCGTCAAACTCTCCGGCGGTCAGGCCTCCGATGCGGCGCTGACGTTCGACGTGGACCAGGATTGATGGTCGAAGCTCAGGGCATCCGGCTGCAAAAGGTGTTGTCGCAGGCCGGAATCGCGTCGCGGCGGGCCGCCGAGAAGTTGATCGTCGACGGCCGCGTCGAGGTGGACGGGCAGGTGGTGACCGAGCTGGGCACCCGCGTCGACCCGGATGCCGCGGTGATCCGGGTCGACGGGGCCCGGGTGGTCCTCGACGAGTCGCAGGTCTATCTGGCGCTGAACAAGCCGCGCGGGGTGCACTCGACGATGTCGGACGACCGCGGCCGGCCGTGCATCGGCGACCTGATCGAACGCCGAGTTCGCGGCAACAAGAACCTGTTTCACGTCGGGCGGTTGGACGCCGAGACCGAAGGGCTGATCCTGCTGACCAACGACGGCGAACTCGCGCACCGGTTGATGCATCCCTCCCACGAGGTGCCCAAGACGTATCTGGCGACGGTCACCGGATCGATACCGCGCGGGCTGGGCAAGACGCTGCGCGCGGGCATCGAGCTGGACGACGGGATGGCGCGGGTCGACGAGTTCGCGGTGGTGGACGCCATCCCGGGCAAGACGCTGGTGCGGGTGACGTTGCACGAGGGGCGGAATCGCATTGTGCGCCGGCTGCTGGCGGCCGCGGGCTTCCCGGTCGAGTCGTTGGTGCGCACCGACATCGGGCCGATTTCCCTGGGCAAGCAGCGGCCGGGCAGCATTCGGGCGCTGGGACGCGACGAGGTGGGCCGGCTCTACCAGGCGGTCGGGCTGTGAGCGCCGACGTCGTGGTGGCCATCGACGGCCCCGCGGGGACCGGGAAGTCCTCCGTCTCAAAGGGATTGGCGCGCGCGCTGGGTGCGCGCTATCTGGACACCGGGGGAATGTACCGGATGGTGACGCTGGCGGTGTTGCGCGCCGGCATCGACCCGGCCGATGCCGAAGCCGTCGGGCGCGCCGCGCAGGCGGTGCAGATGTCGGTGGACTATCACCCCGACGGTGACCGTTATTTCCTTGCCGGAGAAGACGTTTCCACCGAGATCAGGGGCGACAAGGTCACCGCGGCTGTGTCCGCGGTGTCGTCGGTTCCCGCCGTGCGCACCCGCCTGGTCGGCTTGCAGCGCGAAATGGCTTCCGGCCCCGGCAGTATCGTCGTCGAGGGCCGAGACATCGGCACCGTGGTGCTGCCCGACGCGCCGGTGAAGATCTTCCTGACCGCCTCGGCCGAGACCCGGGCCCGGCGGCGCAACGACCAGAACGTGGCGGCGGGGCTGGCCGACGACTACGAGGCGGTGCTCGCCGACGTGCGCCGGCGCGACCACCTGGATTCCACCCGGCGGGTGTCGCCGTTGCGGGCGGCTCCCGACGCGGTGGTGGTCGACACCAGTGACATGACCGAGGCGCAGGTGATCGACCACCTGCGGGATCTGGTCAGGCAGCGAAGCGAAGTGGCGCGGTGACTCACGACGGAACATGGAGCGACGAAAGCGACTGGGAGGCGGTCGAATTCGAGCTCGACGAGGCGGCGCACGCGCCTCCCGCGCCGGTGGTGGCGGTGGTGGGGCGGCCCAACGTCGGCAAGTCGACGCTGGTGAACCGGATCCTGGGCCGCCGGGAGGCGGTGGTGCAGGACGTGCCGGGCGTCACCCGCGACCGGGTGTCCTACGACGCGCTGTGGACCGGGCGCCGATTCGTCGTGCAGGACACCGGGGGATGGGAGCCCGACGCCAAGGGGCTGCAGCAGCTGGTCGCCGAACAGGCGTCGGTGGCCATGCGCACCGCCGACGCGGTGATCCTGGTGGTCGACGCGCTCGTCGGCGCCACCACCGCCGACGAGGCCGCCGCCCGGATCCTGCTGCGGTCGGGGAAGCCGGTCTTCTTGGCCGCCAACAAGGTTGACAGCGACAAGGCCGAGGCCGACGCGGCGATGCTGTGGTCGCTGGGCCTCGGCGAGCCGCACCCGATCAGCGCGATGCACGGGCGCGGGGTGGCCGACCTGCTCGACGAGGTGCTGGCCGCGCTGCCCGAGGTGTCCGAGGTGGCGCCCAGGCCCGGCGGGCCGCGGCGGGTGGCGCTGGTGGGCAAGCCGAACGTGGGCAAGAGCTCGCTGTTGAACAAGCTGGCCGGCGATCAGCGCTCGGTGGTGCACGATGTGGCCGGGACGACGGTGGACCCGGTGGACTCGCTGATCGAGCTGGGCGATCGGGTGTGGCGGTTCGTCGACACCGCGGGTCTGCGGCGCAAGGTGGGGCAGGCCAGCGGCCACGAGTTCTATGCGTCGGTGCGCACGCACTCGGCCATCGACGCGGCCGAGGTGGTGATCGTGCTGATCGACGCGTCGGCCCCGCTCACCGAGCAGGACCAGCGGGTGCTGTCCATGGTGATCGAAGCCGGCCGGGCCCTGGTGTTGGCGTTCAACAAATGGGATCTGGTCGACGAGGACCGCCGCGAGCTGCTGGAACGCGAGATCGACCGCGAGCTGGTGCAGCTGCGGTGGGCGCCGCGGGTCAACATCTCCGCGAAAACCGGTCGCGCGGTGGCCAAGCTGGTGCCGGCGATGGAGACCGCCCTGGCGTCGTGGGACACCCGGATCGCCACCGGCCCGCTGAACTCCTGGCTGAAGGAAGTGGTGGCGGCCACCCCGCCGCCGGTGCGGGGCGGCAAGCAGCCGCGCATCCTGTTCGCCACCCAGGCCGCCGCCCGGCCGCCGACTTTCGTGCTGTTCACCACCGGCTTTCTCGAGGCCGGGTACCGGCGTTTCCTGGAGCGGCGGCTGCGCGAGGCGTTCGGGTTCGAGGGGACGCCGATCCGGATCAACGTGCGGGTGCGGGAGAAGCGCGGGGCCCGGCGGCGCTGAGTGGCGTGGACTGTGTCTGGAGGTATCGCGCTGTTCGAAATCCGCTAGCGCCGGTGCTGGCGTGTCTGCGGGTCATCTCATGGTCCGCGCCTGCGCCTGGGCGTGCCGGCGTCCTTCACTGGTGACTGACGGGAGGTCGCTTGCCCGGCAGGCCAATCCTTTACGGTAGGCTTTCGACCTGCTGCCGGTGCAACCGCCGGCGCGCGGGCTGTGGCGCAGTTTGGTAGCGCACTTGACTGGGGGTCAAGTGGTCGCAGGTTCAAATCCTGTCAGCCCGACCAGACAAATATGCCCTGACCTGCCGTGACGCGGTTAGGTCAGGATGAGATGACGCGGAGTTGGGGACCACTTGGGGACCACAAGTGTCGCTCAAGCAGGTCACCTGCGTTGATGACGGATTGCCGGTCGGGGTGCAGATAGCGCTGGGTCGTCGTGAGCGCGCCGTGACCGGCGATCTTGCGGAGGATGTGTACCGGGACACCGGCGTCGGCCATCCACGTCAGCCCCGTATGCCTTAAGCCATGGCGCGTGAGTTTTTCGTAACCGAGCTGGGTGACCACGGCGTCCCACGAGGTGGCGTCGCGCAGCGTGGCTGTGGTGATCTTTCCGCCCCTGGGACCGGTGAAGAGTCGCGCATCGGGGTTGCTTGCGACGAGGTCTATCCGTCGCTGGACGAGTTCGCGGATGGCCGGGATCAACGGGACTTCGCGCGCACGTTTGCCCTTGGTGTTCTTGTCCACCAAGCCACCCGGCGATGGGGTGGTCTGACGGCGCACCGTCCAGATCCATTCGTGGGTGTTGATGTCGCGCACCAGGCATCCGGCCACTTCGCCGATGCGGGCGGCGGTGCACGCTTCGAAGATGACGGCATCACCCCAACCCCGATAATGGTCCGCAGACCGGGCGACGAGTGCGTCGGCGAGGGTGGTGAGGGCAGTCCAGTTCGGGAGCGCAAGCGCCCGTGGATCGTCGAGTTCGTCCTCGGCGAGCTTGTATTGGCGCTGCCAGCCGGTGACACGAGCCGGATTGCGGTCGATGATGCCGTCCCGGAGCGCTTGTTCCATAACGCGGACGAGCACGGCAAGGCTGTTCTTGACAGTTGACCGACTGCATTCGTCGGCGATCCACGCGTGCACAGCACGGTCCACTGCACCGTTGGTGATCATGGCAATGGGCAGGTGCCCGAGCGTCGGGACAACGCGCTTGCGCCAGCCGGCCAGATAGGGATCGGTGGTCTTGGACTCAAGCCCCCGCAATGCCAATGTCATGTTGGTGGTGCCGTATTCCGCCAGCGTCGTCGTGGCCGTCTTCGGGTCGACTCCGTGCGCCGCGGCGCGTTCCATCCGGGCGGCCCAGGAGACCGCCGCTTCACGCGTTGGGAAGGACGCGGATTTCGAGGTCCGGCTCTTGGTGGCGGGGTCGATCCAGCGGACCCGAGCGCGAAAGGGAGTTGCCCGGGTGGGGCGCTCCTCGATGTCAACTGATAACGAAACACCAAGGGGCAGTGTCAGTTCTTCGGCCATCACGCGACCGCGCCAGGGTCGACATGCCGACTGGACAACCATGCTTCGACATCGTTGGAGTTATACATGTACACCCGGTCCGAAACGCGTACGAACGCCGGGCCTTTGGGCGGATGCGATGTACGCCAGCGCCGAATAGTAGATGCGTCGACGTGGAGCAGCTCGGCAAGTTCGGCTGAGCTGTACCAGTGCCCGTCTAATAAGGCCATCGCGCTACGTTCCCTCCCCGCGTCGGCCGGCGCCAGCTTCATGCGTCGGTGTCGTGCGGTACCTCGTGTCTAAAGGCTAGAGCTGGCGGTGGCGTTACGCGACGGCCGGCGGTGACGAGAATTGGCGGATATTTGGCGCTCACCAGCGCGGTACGTGGTGGTGAGCTGCCGCTGGACCTTCGCTCTGTGCCTGTCGGCTCAGTAGTGCGTTTTGCGGGCGGCGCGTTCTGCTGCGCGGCGCTGCTGGCGGCTGAGCGTGACCTCGTGCTGGCCGGCCTGCTGCAGCGGGTACGGGGTGCTCGCCACGACAGACTCCAATTCCGCCACGCGGATTCGCAATCGCCGCAACTTCTCAGACTCGCCGCGCAGGCGGGCCAGTTCCCGGTCGCGCCGATCGGCCGCTTCGACATCCTTGCGTAGACGTTCACGGAGCCTCTCGAGCTCGTCGCGGGCCTGCCGATACGCGGGGTCCTCTGACAGGGCCTGGTGGAGCTGTACCGAGGCCGCGAATTGCTCCATCGCGGACCGCAACTCGTCGCCAATGTCGCCTGCGGCGTAGCGGTGTACAAGGCGCTGTAGGAGTGTTTTGCACTGGTAGTCCGAGCTAAGGAATAGACGCGCCAGGGTCTCCATGGAGGGCAGCGGTAGGCGCGCATCAGGGTCGGGGCGGTGCGCGCGAGGCACCTCGACGACGCGCACCGCCGCGCCGGAGTTACGGGCTGCGATGCGCTCCGCGGAGGCTCGCCTCCGGCAGCCGGGGGAGCACCACAGGGGTCGTCGACCCGGCCCCTTCTCGGGCACTTCGAACGACGTACCGCAGCGCGGGCACACTCTTTCCGAGACCGTTCTTGCCTCTGAGGCCACTTTGTCAACGCCCATTACCACGGCATCCCACGAAAAACGTCTGGACGAATTGTTATAGATGCGAGACCTGAGTGCAAGAGGTGTGATGGTCGGGAGGCGGTGAAATTAGCAGTACTAAGTCCTAGTGGGTGCGCCCGACTGCAGGGGTCATCTGCAGTGCAAAGAGCCCTTAGCCGGTTGACATGTCGGGCAGCGACGTGGCACACAAACCGAAATGGTTGGGGTGCTGGCGCTGGGGTACGGCGCACCGGTAGTTTCCACCGGTGCACGGCGTTTCCGGCGGAGGGTGGTCCTCCAGCGTGGCGACCCCGAAACCCGAGCGTCGGGTTATGCGCAGCGGTCTTGGCGCGGGCACTACCCGGGCCACGCGGAGCCGGATGGTCTTCTCTCGGTCTTCGTTCCGGCACTCGGCGAGGTCTACACCGAGAACGTCAATCGCGGGAACGACACGTCGAAGTGAGGCTGGTCCGCGGCGAGCCAGTCGTCGTTGGCAATTCCGTGCGCCACCGGCAGCGGTACCGGGCTCAGCGCAGCTAAGGCTTGCGTTAACGCCTGCTCCATCAGGGGCAGACTACCGAGACCTTCGGGGCGAACGGCGTACCCCCTGTGCCGACACGCAGCGCGCAATCACGTGGAACTCTCAACATGTCCCCGTCTCGTCTCTTGGCCGCTGAAACGCGGGGCGGGAATCACGATGTATGAGTGGCGAGGGAGCGGCGCGCAGTGGCGGCTGTTCCGAAAGGAGGCGCCAGGTTGACGATGGGCCTGAGCAATGATGGCGGCATGTTGGCGCGAGATGGCGACGCTAGACAGCGCGGCCCCGATTGGCTCGCCAAGGGGCGCAGACTGCACGCGGGACACCTACCGGCTTCGGCCGCCGGACCGGCCCCGAGGGCTTGAACATCGCTCGGCATGCTGACTAACTGCCGGAGTTGCCTAGCGACACGCCGCGCCGCGTCCGCCGCTTTGCCGACTCTGGGCGATACGGTGATTCACCGAAAGGAAGTGATCTGCCGTGGCGCGCCCCGGACATTGGAAGGCGTCGGTGAATGCTGCCTGCGCAGAGGCCTGTCTGGCGGTGCGCTTGTACAACGACCCGTCAGAACCTCGGTCGTTCGAAGGTTTCGTAGTCCACATGCACTTGGCGTGGCTTTACCTGCTACACGCCGAACTCAAGCGGGACAACGTCGACATCCGCTATAGGCAGAAAGACAATCCGCGCCGGCTCGAGCGGGTCGATGGCGAACCGAAACTATGGGAGCTGGCCAGGTGCGTTACCGAACGCTGGCCGGATCAGAGCCCGGTCCGAGCCAATATTGAATTCTTTATTGCGCTCCGAAACAAGATCGAGCATCGGTACACGCGGTTCCAGCAGGAGTTGGCGCTCGCGGTTGGCGGGAAGTCGCAGGCGCTCATCCTCAATTTCGAAGAGGAGCTGACTTTCCAGTTCGGGGCCCAGTTCACCTTGGCGACTAAGCTGCGGTTCCCACTTTTCATCGGATCCTTCACCACTGAGGGACAGCAAGCGCTCGAACGACTGCACTCTCAGTTGCCGAGCGAGTTGAACCGGTTCATCGTCCAATCGGCAGAAGCCCTACCCGAAGAAGTGCGGAACGACAACAAGTACGACCTGCGCCTTCGTGTGTTTTTGGAACTGGTTAAGAATTCGGCATCCGGTTCACCGATCCGGTTTATCCGGGAGGCCGACATGACGGAGGAACAAAAAGCTGTCTTACAGCAGACGGGCTTGGTACTGGTGCGGGAACAGCAGCGCGATGTGACTAACTGCGGATGGATGAAGCCCCACCAAGTCGTGACGGCAGTTGCAGCACGAATTCCGTTCCGATTCAACATGAGCCACTTCGTCAAGGCGTGGAAAGCCGAATCGATCCGGCCACCGGTCGATAGCGCTCATCCCGCGCGGACGATGGAACAGTACTGCCGCTATGACGAACCACACCGCGATTACACCTACAGCCCTGCATACGTGGAGCACCTCGTACGCCACCTCCGCACAGCCGAAGGCTTCCGGACTCTGCTGGGCATTCCTGTGCAGCCTCTGCCGGCTGCGCACGCAGCTGCCTCTTGACCTGCTCCTGCGGTTGATCTGGTTAGCTACGCCAGCCGGCTGAACCATGCAGCATTCATGATCGAGGCTAGAATTTGCGAAATTACTTGATGCTTGCGAGGTGACGGACTGTGTCGGGAAGACCGAAAATCCCCCATGAGTCGCCCACGCTGGAGTGTCCCTCGTGCGGCCAACGCGTCAAGGTCTTAATGGAAACCAGGCGTTTGAAATCGCATTTCCTTCAGTTCACCAAAGTCAGATGTTCTGGAAGCGGCAAAGAGGTCGCCGTCGATCTCCCCGACTCTAAATCGTCAGGTAAATGCCCCGACTGCGCAAAGAGGATGCGTCTGACGGTTTTTGAACGAATCCCGGCTCACAACAACCTGGGCGGCCAATCGTGCGTCGGGGAAGGAAAGACACCAATGGAAACCGCGGGTTACATACCACGACCATTGGGTCACCCAAAGTACTAGCCGCTTTTTGCTCTTGCAGCGGCTGCCGCTGGGCGCCGCGCGGCACGCCTAGGAAATTGGGAACTCGTTGACGGCACATCCGCCTACCTGACCCTGACGACGAGTGCCTCGTAGCTACAGCACTCGTTGGCGGAGCTGGAGTGCTCGTACTCGGTCTTTCGCTGGACGCGGTGGCATTCATCGACGGTGATGAAGCCGTACCCGTTGTGATCTCCTCGATGTTGTCCCGGCGGACCAGCGGCGGCAGCAGCGCTATATCGAGGGCGCCGGTGGTTTTGGGGCTCTTCGTAAATGAGAGTCCATTTGGCGGCGAGCATCCCGCACGTACCCGGCGATCTCGGCGTCGTTGGGCGTCAGACCCATGTCCACGAGCTGCTTGCGGACGTCGCGGACAGCGTCTTCCTCGGAGCCTTCGAGTGGAATGCTGATCCTCTTGCCGTCGAATCGCTTCTGCAAGTCCTGCTCGAACTGTTTCAGAGCCTCGGTATCGATCTTGAACTCGAATCCCATTGCAAACGCCTTTCATGTGGGCTGTGAGCACCCACCGGGGTCGTGGGCGCCCTGATCCGGAAGCTACCCCGCTGCGCCGACAATTTCGGGCGTCCCGCGTTGTGTCTCGGTCGGCCGCCACTACCCATACCACTTGGACTTGACGTGAGCGGATCTTGCGGTCGTTGTTGAAGTCGACGTGTCAACTCATGATCTTTTGTCGCAGGTGCAGAATATGATCTCGGCGGAGATAGGAGAGGGGTCGAGCAGTGGCGGACAGCGAAGAGACGCTGGTGCCCGTGTGGACGTTGGCCACGCGTGACATCACGGTGCCGACGCTCACTGCCGACGCAATGACTCCCGCTCGCCTTGGCGAGTTGCGGACGGTGCTCGCGGCGATGGCCGATGCGCCCATCGCAACGCTAGAAGCCCACCCGTTGGCGACGAGCATTGATCGCAGCAAAGGCTTGCACCTTGACGCCGCAAGCCCACTGGCCACACACCTGTCGCGGCTAATTGCGGGGACGTCCAAGCCGCCGCAGGCTGCTGTCGCTGGAGTCGGCGGCGAGACGCTGTACCGAATGGTCGTGCCCGCCAAAGTCGCTTCTCAGGTCAGCAACGGATTGGTCAAGCCGATGGCCTCGAAGGCGGTATCAGGCGGGGTCCACAGCGCTATGACAGGGTCGTCCGGTATCGCCGCTCAGGCGACCTTCGTACCGGTTGCCGCTGGAGAAGCCGCAGCCGCCGGTGCTGCGGGAGGCTCGGCGGCCACCGCTGGAATGGCAGCCGCGGGAGCGGGTGCAATGACCGTCGCGGCACCACTCGTGCTGATGGCGGTCGCCGTCGGCATGAGTGCATACGCCGACCAAAAGCGTCAGCAGGCGATTGACAACATCACCTCGCTGCTGGAGAAGCTACACGATGACAACCTCCAGCGCGAACGCACTGCGCTCAACGGTTGCAGAGCGGCGATCGACAAGGCGACCGCTATTCTGCTTGACCAGGGGCGCATCGGTGCTTCGGTGGGATTGAGCCCGGCCGTATACGCGATCGATACCGCCGTCGCTGAGGCAGACAGCCGACTGAAGAAGTGGCAGGCCGCCATCGCAGAGTTAGGTGACGGACCCGTCGAAATCGCCAAGCTGAGAACCAAATTCGATGGGATCGACAAAGACGAAGGTGGCCTGTTCCGAGCCCACCTCGATCTCGCGGAGTTGGCCATCGCGCTGAAGAAGCGCGTCCTTGTGCTTCAGGCCGTCGAACACGCTCAAATGGATGAATCGAATCCCTTCGAAGGTTTCGTTCAGGCGCTCCGAGCAGACCAGCAACGGGTGCTGGAATTGGAGTCGGGTATCGCCGATGTGCTGCGGCGCTTGTCCGCACTCAGGCTGACTCGCCCCCGTGGGGTCCGAGAAATCATGTTCACCCGCAGCGAAGTCGACACGCTGCTCAGCACCTCGTACCGTCTACGCGAGTTAGCGAATGGTCTTGATGAGGCCGACCAGAAATCTGACCCGACTTTTATCAGGCTAGTGCGCACGTAGGCTGTGGATGTTTGCGAGGATTTCGGCGAGGTCGGGTGGTGGCGGTTCAGCAGCGGTCAGGGTGTGCTTGCCGGCTTGGATAGTGACGGTA
>NZ_JACKSY010000110.1:0-4123 GCF_025821985.1 Mycobacterium timonense
TGGTGGCGCGCCGATCGGTATCGACGTGGAGGGTCACGGGCGGCACGAGGAGATCGCCTCGGGGGTGGATCTGTCTCGTACGGTGGGCTGGTTCACCACGAAATATCCTGTGGCACTGAGGATGAGCCGGCGTCTGGATTGGGCGCGGGTGGTGGCGGGGGAGGCCGCGCTGGGCGCGGTGATCAAGGATGCCAAGGAGCAGTTGCGGGCGCTGCCCGACGGCCTGAGCTACGGGTTGCTGCGCTACTTGAACCCCGAGATCGAGGTGCAGGGGCCGGATCCGGTGATCGGATTCAACTACCTGGGCCGGCTCGGCGGCGCGGCCGCCGACCTGTCCGACGAGCACTGGCGCCTCAGCCCCGACAGTCCCTCGGTGAGCGCCGCGGCCGCGGCGATCCCACTGCCGTTGGGACATACCGTCGAACTCAACGCCGGCACCATGGACACCGACGCCGGCCCGCAGTTGCACGCCAACTGGACCTGGGCGCGCTCCGTGCTCACCGACGAGCAGCTAAACCGGTTGAGCCGGTTGTGGTTCGAGGCGCTGACCGGCATCTGCGCGCACGTGCAGGCCGGCGGCGGCGGGCTGACGCCGTCCGACATCGCAGCTGGAACGGCGCTACGACGTCGCCGACATCCTGCCGCTGACCCCGCTGCAGCAGGGGCTGCTGTTCCACGCGACCGGAAGCCATGCCGAGGGCGACGTCTACGCGGTGCAGCTGAGCGTCACGCTGCGCGGCGCCCTCGACCCGCACCGGCTACACCGCGCCCTGCACACCGTCGTCACCCGCCACCCGAACCTGGCCGCCCGCTTCTGCCCCGAGCTCGGCGAGCCGGTGCAGATCATTCCCGCCGAACCCGAAATAGCTTGGCGCTACCTCGAACTCGACGCCAGCGACGTCGACGAACAGCTCGAGCAGCTGTCCGCGGACGAACGCGCCGCGGTGCGAGAGCTCGGCGACCGCCCGCCGTTTGGCGCCGCGCTGATCCGCACCGCGGACACGGAACACCGGTTCGTGCTCACCGTCCACCACCTGGTGATGGACGGTTGGTCGCTGCCGGTGCTGCTGCAGGAAATCTTCGCCTGCTACTACGGTGCCCGGCTGCCGGCGCCGGCGCCGTACCGCGGCTTCGTCACCTGGCTGGCGGCCCGCGACGTGCCGGCCGCCCGCGCCGCATGGCGCGCGGTGCTCGACGGTTTCGACACCCCCACCCTGGTGGCCCCGCGGGGTGCCGACGCGCCCGGGCGGCGCGGGGTCGCCTCGTTCCGGATGGCGGCCGAAACCACCAGCGCGGTAAGCGAACTCGCACGCCGCCGCCGCACCACCGTCAACACCGTGTTGCAGGCCGCCTGGGCGCAGCTGCTGATGATGCTGACCGGCCAGCACGACGTCGCGTTCGGCACCGCCGTCTCCGGCCGGCCGGCCGAGCTGCCCGGCGCCGAGTCGATGGTCGGGCTGTTGATCAACACCGTCCCGGTGCGCGCCCGCGCCGCCGCGGCGACCACCATCGCGGATCTCCTCGACCAGCTGCAGTGCGCCCACAACGACACCGTGGAGCATCAGCATTTGGGACTCAACGAAATCCACCGCGTCACCGGACAGGACCAACTCTTCGACACCCTGCTGGTCTACGAGAACTATCCGATCGACACCGCCGCGCTGTCGGCCGCCGACGACCTCACCGCCACCGAATTCAGCTGCCACGACTACAACCACTACCCGCTGTCGCTGCAGGTGGTGCCCGGCGACGAACTGGGCCTTCGCCTCGAATTCGACACCGACGTGTTCGACCCGGCGGCCATCGACACCCTGGCCGACCGGTTGCGGAGGCTGCTGGCCGCCATGCCCGCCGACCCGGACCGCCCGTTGCGATCACTGGACCTGCTCGACTCCACCGAGCACACCCGGCTGCAACGGTGGGGCAACCGGCCGGCGCTGAGCCGGCCGGCAACCGGGCCGTCGCTGCCGGAGTTGTTCACCGCACAGGTCGCCAACGCTCCGCACGCCGTCGCGCTGCGCTGCGCCGGCCGCTCGATGACCTATCGCGAACTCGACGAGGCGTCGACCCGGCTGGCCCACCTGCTGGCCGGCCACGGCGCCACCCCGGGTTGCTTTGTGGCACTGCTGTTTTCCCGGTCGGCCGAGGCGATCGTCGCGATGCTGGCGGTGCTGAAAACCGGCGCGGCCTACCTGCCGATCGACCCGGCGCTGCCGGCGACCCGCATCGAGTTCATGCTCGGCGACGCCGCACCCGTCGTCGCGGTCAGCACCGCCGGCCTGCGCGCCCGGCTGGAGGCCTTCGGCCTGCCGGTCGTCGACGTCGCCGCCACCGGCGCCCAGCCCGGCGGCCCGTTGCCGCCGCCCGCGCCCGACAACATCGCCTATCTGCTCTACACGTCCGGGACCACCGGCGTCCCCAAAGGCGTTGCGGTCACCCACCGCAACGTCGCCCAGCTGCTCGAGTCCCTGCACGCGTCGCTGCCCGGCACCGGGGTGTGGTCGCAGTGCCACTCCTACGGCTTCGACGTCTCGGTCCAGGAGATCTGGGGCGCCCTGGCCGGCGGGGGCCGGCTGGTGGTGGTGCCCGAGTCGGTGACCAGCTCACCCGACGAGCTGCACGCGCTGCTGATCGCCGAGAACGTCACCGTGCTCAGCCAGACACCGTCGGCGCTGGCGGCGCTGTCACCACGAAACCTGCACGCGGCGTTGGTGATCGGCGGCGAGCCCTGCCCGGCCGCGCTCGCCGACCGGTGGGCGCCCGGCCGGGTGATGATCAACGCCTACGGCCCCACGGAAACCACCGTCGACGCGGTGCTCAGCACACCGCTGGCCGCCGGCGCCGGAGCACCCCCACTCGGCTCCCCGGTAGCAGGTGCGACGCTGTTCGTGCTGGATGGATGGCTGCGGCCGGTGCCTGCCGGTGTGACCGGCGAGCTCTATATCGCCGGCGCCGGGGTGGCCGCCGGCTATCTGGGCCGCGCCGGTCTGACGGCGGCGCGGTTCGTGGCCTGCCCGTTCGGCGGCGCCGGTGCGCGAATGTACCGCACCGGCGATCTGGTGCGCTGGGATCGCGACGGCCGGCTGCACTACGTCGCCCGGGCCGATCAGCAGGTCAAGATCCGCGGCCACCGCATCGAGCTGGGCGAAATCCATTCTGCGCTGGCCGAACTGGACGGCGTCGAGCAGGCGGCGGTGATCGCCCGCGAGGACCGCCCCGGCGAGAAACGGATCGTCGGCTACCTCACCGGCACCGCCGACCCGGCGGCGATCCGCGCCCGGCTGGCCGAGCGGTTGCCGGCCTACATGGTTCCCGCCGCGGTGCTGGCGATCGAGGCGCTGCCGTTGACTCCCAACGGGAAACTGGACGCCCGGGCCCTGCCAGCGCCGGAATACGCGGGCGGGGCATACCGGGCGCCATCCACTCCCACCGAGGAGATCATCGCCGGCATCTACACCCAGGTGCTTGGCCTGCACAGGGTTGGTGTCGACGACTCGTTCTTCGACCTGGGCGGTGATTCGCTGTCGGCGATGCGGGTGATCGCCGCCGTCAACGCCGGCCTCGACGCCCGGCTGTCGGTGCGAGTGTTGTTCGAAGCGCCCACCATTGCGCAACTGGCGGCGCGCCTCGGCGAAGGCGGGCACCGGTTCGCCGCGGTGGTGGCCGCCGAGCGGCCGGCGGTGGTGCCGTTGTCGTTCGCGCAGTCGCGGCTGTGGTTCATCGGCCAGCTGCACGGGCCGTCCCCGGTGTACAACATGGTGGCCGCGCTGCGGCTGCACGGGCCGGTGGACATCGGCGCGCTGGGCGCCGCACTGCATGATGTCGTGACCCGGCACGAGAGCCTGCGCACGGTGTTCGCCGCGACCGACGGGACGCCCGCCCAAGTGGTGCTGCCGCCCGACCGTGCCGACATCGGCTGGCAGGTCATCGACGCCAGTGGCTGGTCGCCGGCCCGAGTGGATGACGCCATCCGCGACACCGCCCGGCATACCTTTGACTTGGCTGCTGAAATTCCGTTGCGTGCAGTGCTTTTGCGGTGTGGTGTCGAGGAGCATTTGTTGGTGGCGGTGGTGCATCATATTGCCGCGGACGGGTGGTCGTTGACGCCGTTGGTGCGTGACTT
>NZ_JACKSY010000111.1:0-46118 GCF_025821985.1 Mycobacterium timonense
CATCGCGATGTTCCTCTCGGTAGTGATTCTTGGTCGTTTCACCACAGAGACTCACGCGATGGCCCTCTTACGTCAGGGACCGACACGCCGCCATCACTTACACCACTCCCCGGGACGCTCCCGGCTGCGGCAGTCTCTTTGCGTTCGTCTGTTAGCAGCTCGCTGTAGGCCAGCCGCGAGTGCGCGTCGATCGCGGTATGCAGGAAGTGGTAGCCGCGCAGCGGGTGGCGGTGCTTGCTGCGCTCTCCTGAAGTCTTGTCGGCCTGGGCGTTGCGATTGCCGACGGTGCGTCCCAGCATGCGCCACCCTCCGCCGGCAGGGATCTTGCCGAGCTTCTTGACGTCCACATGGACGAGGTCTCCGCAGCACGCAGCCTCCATCCGGCGGACGACCTGGCCGGTGGCACGGTCCAGCCAGCGCAGTTTGGCCAGCTTGTAGCGGGTGAGCACCCGATGCACTGTGGACACATTCAGGCCCAGTAGATAAGCGATCCGAGCCGGACCCCACCGCCGCAGGACACGGACCTTAATGATCCGGCGCTCGGTACGGGTGGGTGTCTGGTTGGGGCTTCGAAGTGGGCGTGAGCTGCGATCAGCCATGCCGGCTGGACCGAGCTCGCGATAACGCGAAGCCCAGCGCTGGGCTGTGGTGACCGCGACCTGAAACCGCTCGGCGGCCCGGCGCAGCGACCAACCGTCCTCGACGACGCAACGGGCCAAGCGCAGACGCCCGGTTTCAGACAATGGGGCATTACGGTGGGACACGAAGACCTCCGGAGTGAGTTGTGCGTTCTTCAGCAGCTCGCACTTCACTCGGAGGTCTTCGTTATGTCACCACACCACGCCGTACCTAACGTCCGTGGTCAGTACAGCTAGCGAGTCAGCGCCGCAACCGGATGCGCCAGCGCACCAGCGCGGCGTAGCCCACCGAGAGCACCGCCAGCATGGCCATGTCGAACAGCCAGGCCGTCGCGGTGTGCTGGAAGTGGCTGTCCCGCGGGCTCTGCGGGCCGGGCGACACCGTCCACAGGTCCACCGTCGCCGCCTGCGCCGCATAGCCCCACCGGGACGGCACCAGCCAGGACAGCTGGTCGAGGAAGACCCGGTGGGTGACCGGCACCATGCCGCCGCACAGCACCATCTGCATCATCAGCGACACCACCAGCAGCGGCATGATCTGCTCGTGGGACCGCGCCAGCGCCGAGAGCAGCAGGCCCAGCATCGCCGCGGCCACGCACGTCGCCGCCACCGCGACGAACAGCTCGAAGGTGGCGTTACCCAGCAGCACGGCCGGCCGCGTCGGGGGTCCCTTGCCCAGCACCACGATGGCGGTGGCGACGGCCGCCTGCGCGACGGCGAACACGCAGAACACCACGATCTTGGCCAGCACGTAGGCGGTGCTGGACAGCCCGACCGCCTGCTCGCGGCGGAAGATCGGCCGCTCGCCGATCAGGTCGCGGATGGTCAGCGCCGTGCCCATGAACGCCGCGGCCATGGTGAGCAACGTCAGGATGGTGCCGGCCTCGCCGGCCGACTCGCCGGCCGGATCGGCGTAGCCGAACCCGGCGCTGCCCGGCACGGTCAGCGACAGCGCGCCCATCACGAACGGCAGCACCGCCAGGAACAGGAAGTAGGCGCGGTCGGCGATCACCAGCCGGACCTGACGGCGGGCGATGGTGAAGAACTGGCGGCGTTTGCTGGTCTGCGCCGGGGCGCCCAGCTCGGCTGGCGCCTCGGTCCGCGCGGGCGGCGGCGGCCGGTTCTGGGCCAGAAAGCGGCGGTTGGCCTCGTCCGGGTCGGCGCCCACCTTGGCGAAGATGTGCGCCCAGTTGGTGGTGCCCATCGCCGGGCCGATCTGGCCGGGCGGGCCGAGGAACGCCGTCTTGCCGCCCGGCGCCATCAGCAGCACCTGGTCGCAGACGTCCAGGTAGGTCAGCGAGTGGGTGACCACCAGCACCACCCGGCCTGCGTCGGCGAGCTGGCGCAGCATGGTCATGACCTGCAGGTCCAGCGCCGGGTCCAGGCCCGACGTCGGCTCGTCGAGGATCAGCAGCGACGGCCCGGTGAGCAGCTCCAGCGCCACCGACGCCCGTTTGCGCTGGCCGCCGGACAGCCGGTCCACCCTGGTGTCGGCGTGCTCGGTCAAGCCCAGCTCGTCGAGGACCTGGGCGACCACCTGGGCCCGGTCGGACTTGCTGGTGTCGGGCGGCAGCCGCAGTTCGGCGGCGTAGCCGAGCGCCTGGCTGACCGTGAGCTGGCGGTGCACCACGTCGTCCTGCGGCACCATGCCGATCCGGGTGCGCAGCGAGGCGTACTCGGTGTGGATGTCGTGGCCCTCGAACGTCACCGAGCCGGAGGTGGGGGTGGCATACCCGGCGATCAGCCGCGACAGCGTGGTCTTGCCCGCGCCCGACCCGCCGATCAGCGCGGTCAGGGTGCCGGGACGAGCGACCAGGGAGATCCGTTCCAGCAGCTGCTTGCCGTCGACGCCGAAGTTGACCTCGCGCACCTCCAGGCCCCCGGCGCGGGTGGCCGCCTCCTGGCGGCGGACCAGCATGCCGCCGGTGAACACCAGGTCGACGTTGCCGATGGTGACCACGTCGCCGTCGGACAGCGCCGCCGCACCGACCCGCACACCGTTGACGAAGGTGCCGTTGCTGCTGTTGGCGTCGCGGATCTCGGCGCCGGTCGGGGTCGGGGTCAAGAAGGCGTGATGACGGGAGGCCAGCACATCGTGGATGACGATGTCGTTGTTGAGGGCGCGCCCGATCCAGGCGGCGCGCCCGGGCGCCGGCCGGCGATCGGCGTCGGTGCCCGGGACGCTGACCCAGGTGGTCGGGAACTCCCCGCTGCCGCCGGTCCTGCCGGTCTGGGTGCGCGGCGGCGGCCCCGGCTGCGGCACCGCGCGCGTCGCGGCGTCCGGCGGGACGGCGCTGCGCTGGGTGTCTCGGCGCCGGAACGAGCGCGTCGGCGGCTGCCCGGGCGGTTTCGGCTGCCGGGGCGGCGGCGGGAGCAGGCCGACCGCGCCGGTGTGCTGGCCGATTTCGAACGTGATGCGCGGGCCGTCGGGTTTGCCGATGTTGATGGTCTGCCCGTCCTGGATGTCGACCGCCGGCACCCGCCGGCCGTCCACATAAACCCCGTTGAGCGTGTTGTTGTCCACCGCCCGCCAGCGGCCCTGCTCGAAGCGCAGCAGCACGTGCGCCCGGGCGATCAACGGGTGCGCCACCCGCAGGTCGGCACGCAGGTCGCTGCCGACGACCACGTCACGGCCCGCGGCGAAGCTGCCTTCGGAGCGGTCGGATCGGGCAGTCAGCACGGGCTGCGCGGAGCGAGTCATCACACCCAGAGTAGGGTTCGCGGCCGGCCGGCCGGCCTCAGCGTTTCAGCCGGATGTGCCAGCGCACGAAGCCGGTGTAACCGATCGACAGCAGCGCCAGCATGGCCATGTCGAACACGAAGATGTGTTTGGAGTGCTGCCAGATCGGGTCGTTGGTGGGGATCTGCTTGACCTTGACCAGCGACGGGAAGTCGATCGAGGAGGCGCCCGCGGCATAGCCCCACCGCGCCGGTGTCAGCCAGGCCAACTGCTCGAGGCCGATGCGCTGGTAGACCGGGATCATGCCGCTGGAGAACACCAGCTGCGACATGATCGACACCACCAGCAGCGGCATGATCTGCTCGTTGGACTGCGCCAGCGCCGAGAGCAGCAGGCCCAGCATCGCCGACGCTATACAGGTGCCCGCCACGGTGACGAACAGCGAGAACGTCGAGTTGCCGAAGAACTGCGGGTGCGCGGTCGGCGCGCCCTTGCCCAGCCGCACGATGATGGTCGCGATCGCCGCCTGGGCGGTCGCGAAGACGCAGAACACCGCGATCTTGGCCAGCAGATAGGCGGTGGTGGACAACCCCACCGCCTGCTCTCGTCGGAAGATGGCCCGCTCGCCGATGAGATCTCGGATGGTCAGCGCGGTGCCCATGAACACCGCACCGATGTTCAGCAGCACCATGATGTACTGCGGCTGCGTGGGCGCGGGTCCGAGCGGGTCGGCCGGCCCCAGCCCCGGATGCGGGCCCTTCACCGTCAGCGACAACGCGCCGATGAGGAACGGCAGCACCGCCAGGAAGATGGTGTAGCCGCGGTCGGAGACCACCAGCCGGACCTGGCGGCGCGCGATCGTCGACAGCTGCCGCCACAGGTCGGTCTGCGGGGGTTCCCCCAGGTCCGCCGGGCTCTGCGGCGTCGGCGGCTGCGACGACTGCTGGTTGCGCTCCTTGAAGCGCCGGTTGGCCTCGTCCGGGTCGGCGCCGACCTTGGCGAAGATGTCGGCCCAGTTGCGGGTGCCCAGCGCGGGCTCGACCTGGTCGGGCGGCCCGCAGAAGGCGGTCTTGCCGCCGGGGGCGATCAGCAGGATCTGGTCGCACACGTCCAGGTAGGACACCGAGTGGGTGACCACCAATACCACCCGCCCGGCGTCGGCGAGCTGGCGCAGCATCAGCATCACCTGACGGTCCAGCGCCGGGTCCAGGCCGGACGTCGGCTCGTCGAGCAGCAGCAGCGACGGCTGGGTGAGCAGCTCGAGGGCGACCGAGGCGCGTTTGCGCTGCCCACCGGAGAGCTTGTCCACCCGCGTTTCGGCGTGCTGGGTCATGTCGAGTTCCTCGAGCACCTGGGCGACGACGCGGGCCCGTTCCTCTTTGCTGGTGTCGGGCGGCAGCCGCAGTTCGGCGGCGTAGCCGAGCGCCTGGTTGACCGTGAGCTGGCGGTGCACCACGTCGTCCTGCGGGACCATGCCGATCCGGCTGCGCATGGATGCGTACTCGGTGTGGATGTTGTGGCCCTCGAAGGTCACCGTGCCCGACGTGGGGGTGGTGTAGCCGACGATCAGCCGCGACAGCGTGGTCTTGCCGGCGCCGGAGCCGCCGATGATGGCGGTCAGCGTGCCGGGCCGGGCGGTCAGCGAGATGTGGTCGAGCAGCTGCTTGCCGTGGTCGACGGTGTAGCAGACGGAGTTGACCTCCAGCCCGCCGCTGCGGGTGGCCGCCTCGGTGCGCCGGATCAGCCCGTCCCGGGTGAACACCAGGTCGACGTTGCCGATGGTGACCACGTCGCCCTCGGTGAGCACGGCCGAGCCGACCCGCACGCCGTTGACGAAGGTGCCGTTGACGCTGTGCGCGTCGCGGATCTCGGTGCCCAGCGGCGTCTGGATCAGAAACGCGTGATGGCGGGACGCCAGCACGTCCTGGATGACGATGTCGTTGTCGGTGGCCCGGCCGATGGTCTGCGACCCGGCCGGCTTCTGGATGGCGCCGGACCGCGACGGCATCAGCGCCTGGAACATCTTGGTCGCCAGGTTGGCCACCTCGGGCGGCTTGGAAGCCGCGGGCGCCATCTGGGTGTGCGGGGCCGCCGGGGCCGGCGCGACGGGCGGCGGGGGCGGCGCGGCGGGCGGGTAGCCGCCGGGTGGGCGGCCGCCGTACATGGTTTGGCCCGGCGGGCCGGGGCGCGGCGCGGGCTGCGGGCGGCGCGGTGGCGCGGCCCAGTTGGGGGTGCGCCCGGCCGGCGGGGGCGGGGTGGCGACCGGCGGCGCCGGTTGGGCCGACCAGGCCGCCGGTGCGGGCGGGTGGGCGGCCACCGGGATGCCCATCGACTCGGTGCGGGGCGGGCGTCCGGCCATGCCTTGGTGGCGGCCGACGTCGAAGGTCAGCAGCGGGCCGTCCGGGTTTCCGATGTTGATGGCGCACCCGTCGTGGATCTCGACCACCGGCACCCGGCGGCCGTTGACGAAAGTTCCGTTGAGCGAACCGTTGTCGATGGCCAGCCACTTGCCCTGGTCGTAGCGCAGCAGCAGGTGGGCGCGCGAGATCAGAGGGTGCGTGATGCGCATGTCGGCTCGCAGATCGCGCCCGACGACCACGTCGTGGCCCGCGGCGAAGGTACGTTCCGAGCCTTCGTGATGGACGGTTAGCGCTGGCGGGGCTGGTGCTGACATCGCCACAACTGTAGCTTGCAGCGCTGTGGATTAAGTTGCGGCGCTGGTGTGCCGGTCGGGCGCACCGGTGACCACGCAGTGCGTTCGGCTGTAGATGGTGGGCATGCACTGATTGCAGTGCGTGCACGCCGAATGCACCCGGTGCGCGGCACCGTCGGCGGCGATCCGGTTGATCAGATCCGGCTCGGCCAACAGCGCGCGGGCCATGGCGACGAACTCGAACCCCTCCGCCATCGCCAGGTCCATCGTCTCCCGATTGGTGATGCCGCCCAGCAGGATCAGCGGCATCTTCAGCTCGGCGCGAAACAGCTTGGCGTCCCGCAATAGATACGCCTCGCGGTAGGGGTATTCGCGCAGGAACTTCTTGCCCGTCATGCGCATGCCCCAGCGCAGCGGCGGCTTGAACGCGCCGGCGAACTCCTTGAGCGGCGCGTCGCCGCGGAACAGGTACATCGGGTTGACCAGCGAGCTGCCCGCGGTGAGCTCGATCGCGTCCAGGCCGCCGTCGGACTCCAGCCACTTGGCGGTGGTCAGCGATTCCTCGGTGCTGATGCCGCCGCGCACCCCGTCGGCCATGTTCAGCTTGGCCGTCACCGCGATGGGCGTGCCCTCCTTTTCCACCGCCCGCCGCACGGCCATCACCATGCCGCGGGCCACCTTCGCCCGGTTCTGCAGCGACCCGCCGAACTCGTCGTTGCGGCGGTTGATCAGCGGTGACAGGAACGAACTCGCCAAATAGTTGTGGCCCAGGTGGATTTCGACGGCGTCGAACCCGGCCTCGATGGCCAGCCGCGCGGCGTTGGCGTGCGCGGCGATCACCCCGTCGATGTCCTCGCGGGTCGCCTTCTTGGCGAACCGCATTCCGATCGGGTTGAAGAACCGGACCGGCGCCAGCGCCTGCGCCTTGTTGGACCTGGCGTTGGCCACCGGCCCGGCGTGCCCGATCTGCGCGCTGACCGCCGCGCCCTCGGCGTGGATCGCGTCGGTGAGCCGGCGGAACCCGGGCACGGCCTCGGGCCGCATCCAGATGCCGTTGCCCTCGGTGCGGCCGCCGGGGGAGACCGCGCAGTAGGCGACGGTCGTCATGCCGACGCCGCCCGCGGCGGGCAGCCGGTGGTATTCGATGAGGTCGTCGGTCACCAGCGCGTCCGGTGTACGCGCCTCGAAGGTGGCGGACTTGATGATGCGATTGCGCAGCGTGATCGGACCGAGCTTGGCGGGGCTGAACACGTCCGGAGGGGTGGGCATATCGGGGAGCCTAATGGCGATCGCAAGCGCGGCGGAGCCGGGCGCAGCGGGTCGCCATCAATCGAGTTACATGGCGATCGCAAGCGCGGCGGAGCCGGGCGCAGCGGGTCGCCATCATCGAGGTCTGCCAGACTGTCAGCGTGGGAGCAATCACACTGGACGGCAAGGCCACCCGCGACGAAATCTTCGTCGACCTCAAGCAGCGGGTCGCCGCGTTGACCGCGGCCGGCCGCACCCCCGGTTTGGGCACCATCCTGGTCGGCGACGACCCGGGCTCGCAGGCCTACGTGCGCGGCAAGCACGCCGACTGCGCCAAGGTGGGCATCACCTCCATCCGCCGCGACCTGCCCGCCGACATCAGCACCGCCGCGCTCAACGACACCATCGACGAGCTGAACGCCAACCCCGAATGCACGGGGTACATCGTGCAGTTGCCGCTGCCCAAGCAGTTGGATGAGAACGCGGCGCTGGAGCGGGTGGACCCGGACAAGGACGCCGACGGCCTGCACCCCACCAACCTGGGCCGGTTGGTGCTCAACAATCCGGCGCCGCTGCCGTGCACGCCGCGCGGAATCGTGCACCTGTTGCGCCGCTACGACGTCGAGATCGCCGGGGCGCACGTGGTGGTCATCGGCCGCGGTGTGACGGTCGGTCGCCCGCTGGGGCTGCTGCTGACCCGGCGCTCGGAGAACGCCACGGTTACGTTGTGCCACACCGGAACTCGTGATCTGCCGGCGTTGACCAGGCAGGCCGACATCATCGTGGCCGCCGTCGGGGTGCCGCACCTGCTGACCGCCGACATGGTGCGCCCGGGGGCCGCGGTGCTCGACGTGGGGGTCAGCCGGGTGGACGGCAAGCTCGCCGGCGACGTGCACCCCGACGTGTGGGAGGTGGCCGGTCACGTGTCGCCGAATCCCGGCGGCGTGGGCCCGTTGACCCGGGCGTTCCTGTTGACCAACGTCGTCGAGCTGGCCGAGCGGGAATGACCGCACGCACCCTGATGCGGGCTCAGTGGCCGATTCTGTTGGTGGGCTTGATCTTTGCGGTGGCGCTGGCCTTGGTGGGTGCCAACTTCTGGCGCCGCGGTTCACTGCTGCTAGGCATCGGGGTGGGGGTGGCGGCGCTGCTGCGGCTGGTGCTGTCCGAGGAGCGTGCCGGGCTGCTGGTGGTGCGCGGCAAGGGAATCGACTTCGTCACCACCGCGATGGTCGGGGCGGCGATGGTCTACATCGCCTGGACCATCGACCCGCTGGGCACCGGCTGACGTTCCGAGTGTTTGGTCCGCGTCGAACGTGGGCTTTAGGTACGACTTTTCGTCATTTTTCGTCCATGGCCCACACGCTCGGCGCGCCTCGATCAGAAGCTCGGCAGCTGGCCGGGCGTCGTCGGCAGTTGGCCCGTCTGGCCCGCCATGCCCGGGATCTGGCCGGCCATCGCGGGAACCTGCCCGGGCATTCCCGGAACCTGCGGCATGGCGCCGGACAGGTTGCCGCTGGCGATGTTCGCCATCTCCTGGGGGCAGTACGTCTGGATCGCGATGGTGGTGAACATGCGGGCCATCGTGGGGGACATGCCCCGGCCGGCGACGCTGGACGCCACCGCGGCGAAATTGCCGCCCGGCTGCGACAGCATCGGGCAGACCGACTCGCCGACGGCCATCGCGTTTCCCGGTTCGCCGAAGTCGATGCCGGCGTGGTTGAGCGCGTCGATGAAGTCGTCGCCGTTTCCCTCCGCCCCGGCCGGCGCCGCGAACGCCGACGCCACCGTGAGCAGGCCGGCGGCCGCGGCCAGCAGCCGAATGGTGAAGGGCTGGTGGCGCAAAACCCAGATCCATTGATGAGTTCGTGCAAGTGCCTTCACGCCAGCCTCCCCGTCCGCCTGGAGTGCACCGACGGCACTCGAATCACGCCCTACGAACTCTGAGCCATCACTGTCACGTTTACGACACGGTGGGATAAAGGTTCGCACAATAAGCGTTTCGTGAGGCCGCCGTTTCCGCGACGTCGGTTATTACCCGGCCCGATTGCGCAAGACCAGGCGGCGGATCGACGCCACACTGTGATGTCAACACGGGCGCCGGCGCCGCAGATCCGGGCGGGAACCAGAATCCGCCCCATGACGAGACGTCCGACCAACCGTGAGATCTTGCGTCAGACGTTTCTTCGCGGCGCCGTAACCTTGGCCACCGGGGCGGTGTTCGGTGCCCCTCCCGCGGCTGCGGATCCCGCCGCCGGCTGGCGCGGCCTGGCCTCGTCGATCGGTGGCAGCGTGCTGTTGCCGGCCAACGGCCCCCAATTCGCCACTGGCAAGCAGGTTTTCAACTCCTTCTGCAACAATTCAAATCCTGCTGCGGTGGTGCGGGTTTCGTCACAAGCCGACGTGCAGAAGGCGGTCGCGTTCGCCAAGGCCAATAACCTCAAGATCGCACCGCGCGGCGGTGGACATTCGTATGTCGGTGCGTCCAGCTCCAACGGCACCGTGGTGCTCGACCTGCGCGGCCTGCCCGGCGGGGCGAACTTCGACGGCAACAACGTCACGGTGACCCCTGCGACCAATCTGTATGCGGTGCACCAGGCCCTGGCCGCCGCCGGCCGCGCGGTTCCTGTCGGTACCTGCCCCACCGTCGGCATGGCGGGACTCGCACTGGGTGGCGGCGTGGGGCCCCGACACCCGGCGCGGCGGGCTCACCTGTGATGCGCTGCAGTCCGCGACCGTGGTGCTGCCCAGCGGCGATGTGGTCACCGCGTCCGCCAACGACAACCCGGATCTGTTCTGGGCGTTGCGCGGTGGCGGGGGCGGCAATTTAGGGGTGACAAGGTCGATGACGTTCGCGACCTTCGCCACCGCCGACAGCGACCTGGTGCCGCTGGATTTCCCGCGGGGCCTCGGCCGTGCAGGTGCTCACCGGCTGGCAGTCGTGGCTGGCGGGCGCCGACCGGAACACGTGGGGGATGGTCGATCTGTCGGTCGGCTCCGCGCAGGCGAATTGCCATGTGCTGGCGACCTCCGCGGCCGACACCGGATCGGGGGTGGCCGACGCCCTCAAGTCGGCGGTCGGGCTGGCGCCCAGCGCCGTGACCAACAAGACGCTCAGCCACATGGATCTGGTCCATTATCTGGCCGGGGGCGGCTCGACCAGCCCGGCGCGCGGTTTTGTGGCCGGCTCCGATGTGATCGGGCCGATGACTTCGGCTGCGGCCCACGCCATTGCGGCCGCGGCGGGGCAGTGGCCGGCTTCCGGTGCCGGGCGGGCCTCGGTGCTGATCGATCCGCTGGGTGGCGCGGTGGCCGACGTGGCCCCGGGCGACACCGCGTTTCCGTGGCGCAACCACGCGGTGATCCGCAAGTTCTACCACCGCCTGCCCAGCTGGGTAGACCTCGCCACCCGCGAGCAGGCCAAAGCCCAACTGGCCGACTTCGGAAACCCGGTTTCGCCCCGAACAACTCACCGAGCTGGCGCGGGGAATGGCCGATGTGCTCAACCCCGACGGCACCTTCACCGAGGAAGACCGCGCCCGCCAACGAGGCCTGACCCTGGGCCATCAACAACCCGACGGCATGTCGGCGCTGCGCGGCTGGCTGACGCCCGAAGCACGTGCCACGCTGGAAGCCGTCTTGGCCAAACTCGCCGCCCCCGGCATGTGCAACCCCCTCGACGACACCCCATGCGTGGACGGCGCACCCACCCAGGACGCCATCGAGCACGACCCGAGGTCGACCAGCCAACGCAACCACGACGGGCTCAACGCTGCCCTGCGCGCGATGTTGGCGTCCGGAAAGCTGGTCAGCACAACGGGTTGCCGGCCTCCATCGTCGTCACCACCACGCTGGCCGAGCTGGAAGCGGCCGCCGGGCGCGGGGCTAACCGGTGGCGGCACCATCTTGCCGATGAGCGACGTGATCCGCCTGGCCCGCCACGCCCGTCACTACCTGGCGATCTTCGACAAGGGCAAGGCGCCAGCGCTCTATCACACCAAGCGCCTGGCCTCACCCGGACAGCGAATCGTCTTATACGCCAAGGACCGCGGCTGCTCGGCCCCGGGCTGCACCGTGCTCGGCTACTACTGCGAAGTCCACCACGTCACCGACTACGCCACCTGCCACACCACCGACGTCAATGACCTCACCTCCGCCTGCGGCCCGCATCACCGCCTGCTGCGACCCGCCGGCTGGACCACCCGCAAAAACATCCGCGCCGACACCGAATGGACACCGCCACCGCACCTCGAACACGGTCAACCCCGCACCAACACCTTCCACCACCCGGGAAAACTGCTGCACGACGGGGACGACGATGAGTGGTAACTCGCCGCTATAGCCCAAGCAGGCGATTGCGCTGTTCGATGTACTGCTCGTCGGATATCAACCCCTCGTCACGTAGCCTGGCGAACTCGCGGATCTCGGCGGCGATCCCCGTCACCACGGTGCGCGGCTCGTTCTCCGCGGGCGTCTCTTCGTCCCCAATCCTGGGGGCTGCGGCGCTAACTGCCCGGACCTCAACCCGATTCGCGTGGCGCGGGTCGCGACCACGCGCGCTGAAGCCATCGCGGATGGCACGCCCGGCTGTACCGGCCAGGGCCATCTCGCCGAACGAGCTTCCTAAACCGGGCGCCACCGCCGGGGTGACCCCGGCGGGCGCAGCCGGCAACGCCAGCGCGATCGGACGAACCGCCGGGGTTGCGGCGGTCCAGGTGGGCGGCACCGACAACGCGCCGACCGCATTCGCCTCACCCACGCCCGCCGACACCGACCTGGAGACCACGTTCGCGGTCGTTGCCGGTTCGGCCGGCGTCACGGATTTCACCATCGCCTCCGGTGAGGTGCCCGATGCATCCCAGCCGCTGACAATGTCATCGGTGTGGATACCGGTCTGGGCGCCGATGAGGTCAACGGGCAGGGATACTGCGCCCAGCGGCGCCATGGGCGCGTCGAGCCCGTATGCGATCCCGTCGGCGCCCAGATCCGCTAGATCCAGTGGCGTCGATACACCGAGCGCGGACGTCGCGCTGCCCAACCCGCCTGGTAGCGAAGAAACCGATTGTGCGCCACTAGAAATCGTGCCCTGCGTGGCTCCGGCGGATAATTCACCGGCTTGACTGACGGCGCTTGCCCGGCTGGCCTGTCCACCCGAATTCGTGTTCTGTTGTGGCGGGCTGAACGGCGTCAGCTGTGTGGCCGCGGCCGACGAACTCGCGTAGCCGTACATGGCCACCGCGTCCTGGGCCCACATTTCGCTGTATTGCGCTTCGGTGGCGGCGATCGCGGGGGTGTTCTGTCCCAACAGGTTCGTGGCGACCAGTGTGACCAGTTGGCTACGGTTGGCCGCAACAACCGGCGGCGGAACCGTTGCCGCGAAAGCCGCTTCGTAGGCGGTAGCGGCCGCCCTGGCCTGGCTGGCTGTCTGCTCCGCCTGCGCGGCGGTGCTGCTCAGCCACGCCACGTAGGAGCTGGCGGCGGACGCCATCATCGCTGATGACGGCCCGAGCCACGGCCCGGCGGTGAGACCGGTGACCACCGACTGATACGCGCTGGCAGCCGAATGCAGTTCTGCGGCGGTCGTTTCCCAGATTTGCGCGGCGGCGAGCAGCGGTGCCGCACCGGGTCCGGCATACATGCGGCCGGAATTGACTTCCGGCGGAAGTGCTCCGAAGTCCATTACGCCACGGCTCTAGTGGAATGCGGCGCGACGCCGTGCGATCGCCGCGCAAGAACTCCGAACTGGCTGTACGGCCAGGACGACATGGATACCCCCCGGTTTCCGAATCACGTTGTGGTGCAGCGGATCGTCCCTTGGGTCTCAGGCACGCTGCTTCATGCCGACTTTACCGTCCGGCCTCCGCCGAGGCGCTCGTCAGCGGGAGGCGCCTCATCGGCCACCGGCTCCCCGGACGGCCGCCCCTTGCGCAGGGTGGCCAGAAGTTCTCGGTATGGACCTACGAGATAGACGGTGTCGCCGGCGCAGAGCCGGGCGTCGCGGCGTGGGTGCAGCTGGACGGGTGCGTCCTCCCGCGTTATTGCGATGACACGGGTTTGTGTCGACACCTCGAACATCTGCATGCCGTCGAGTTCACTACCCGGCTGCACATGCATTCCGCCGACCAAAAAATATCGGTTGCCCACCGAAAACGTACCCAGCACCTGCAGGCCCAGCGCGGCTCCGACGAACCACGGTGCGGCCAGCGCAACGGTGGACCGGACATTTTCGAATCCGAAGCGGTGGGCAACCGCGGATCCCAAGTCGTGGTCGTACACCCGCAGCACCAGCGGGACCTCGCTCCAGCGGCTGTTGCCGACGGCTTCGACGGCTTGCGAACCCAACATTTCACGAAGCACGATCCCGGTTTCGATGTTGATCATGTCGTCGCTGGTCAGCACGGCTACCGCGCGGGCTTTGTCCACCCGGGCCGCTTCCAGCGTCGGGCGCAACGTCGCGTCCCCGAAGATCACCGGTACGTCGAGCTCAGCCGTGATCGAGAGGAAGGGGTTGCCCTGGTCGCGTTCGATCACCGCGACGTCATATCCGGCTTTGGCCAGGTCGGTGACGACCCGCACGCCGAGCGCGCTCAACCCGACGACGATGATGTGGTTGCGCAGGTGACGAACCCGCGGTCGCGCGGACAAAAGCAGGAACCGCCGCGACAGCAGCACATCGGCGATGAAGGCGACCAGCAGGGCGGTGGTGGTAACGCCACCCACCATCAGGACCGCGGCATACAGCCGCAACCACGTCGGCTGCTTGGCAAAGCTGAAGTCGCCGTAGCCGGTCGTCGTGATGGTCTCCATGGTGAAGTAGAACGCGTCGGTCCAAGACATCCCCGGGTGCGTGTACGCGAGGTGCAGCAACATTGTCGAGGCGACGATCAGGCAAGCTAGGGCGGTGAGCAATGGATAGAACGCAGGACTGACTTCCCTCGGGAGGGCGCGCACAGCGTAGGAGATGCGGCGCAATCGGGACTGCCGCGCGCGCATTCTGTCCAGGCGCGGCAGGCTGACGCCGTGGGTAGCCGATTCCTCGGTGGTGCCGATCATCGTGGTCCAGTCCCCGGCGCTCACCCACACATCGCGTCCCGGACATGCCACTACCTCGTCGGGATTGCGGGTGTTCCCACCCTTGACCATCGCCACCGGGGCAAGGTCGCCATAAACCTCGCGTAACGTGCCGTCGAACGGTGCCTCGGCGCCGAACACCACGAACTCGATGCCGGCCGCCTCGAAAGGGTGGGTGGTGCGGGCCAAACACGCCTCGACGACCGACGGCGCTGCAAGGTCGGCGACGCCGAGGACCGTACTGGGTCCGTCATCGTCGGCAACCGCCTCCCGCAGCACGTCATTGGCAATCCGGGCCACGATGCGGATATTGGGGTTGGACTTACGCGCGATCAGAGCGATTTCGAGGTTGACCGCGTCGTCGACGCCGGCGCAGACGACGGCCGCGGCGCGGGCGAGCCCGGCCTTGGCCAGTTCGGTCTTGAGGCGGGTGCCGGCGAGGTCAGAATCGAAGAGTCTGGCGACGTTGGCGCCCGCTTGTTTCAACTCGTCGACGATCGTCGTCGCCAACGCGTCATCACCACTGACGATGATGCACTGGCTCATCGAATCTACTCCTCATCTGGAAAATGCAGTGATTGCTGGTGGAGAGCTCTGCGCTCGAGTCGGTACATTCCGACCCCTGGGCGCCACGAAATCGCCTCTGGCATAACCACACACCTTGCCGACACTGCCGTCACTCGAATATCGCTCGCTACTTCATGGGGAATGAGATGGCGACGGTCTTTACGGAATACTAACAGCAGATTCGCCGCTATCGCCAAGGCTCGAAATGTGTCCTACCGCTTTAGCTGCGGTTTCGTCGACGGCAGCCCATGCTGGAACCTCTTGGGGCAAAGCATAACTCGAATATTTACAACCTCTATCTGTGTTAAATAGCAGCTGCGCTGAATTCGTCGTGGTCCAGGCTGGTGTGAGCAAGCAGGCGTTGGGAACGGCTAAATATATTGCGCTGCAGTAAACTAGGACGTCTTGAATTTATTGCTAAGCCGCTTAGGCTCGTTCATGGCGCCGCTGAGGGCATACGCCCAGCATAGCGACCAGATAAGAGGTGCTAAGTGGCTTCTGTCACAACAACATTGGAGTGCTCTGGCCGTTGCGGGCACTGCACATTGTTACGAACAAATCAACTAACCTGGGAATGTCCTGCCAATATTGCTGGCAGTTTGCTGTTTCTGGTAACTCGTGGCGGCATGGGGAAGTTAGCAGCCGCTAGGCTTTCGGCGGACTTCGTTCATTGATCTTTTGTGCATCCCCAGGGTAAGGAATATGGGCGTGTCTTCTTTGACTGTCGCAAAGGCCCACGAGCACAGGGCATGGTCGTCTTTTTCAGACGTATGCAAACGCGGCTTCCTCGGAAAGCCATTGATCTCTTCCCAGCTCGAGCACGAGAAATTGTCGAACCCCGTCGCGCTCGGGGTGCTGTCACCGGACGCGATCTCGTCGACCGCCTACGGCTCCGAGCAGATCATGATCGAACTACTGCCGGCCGCGGGGATGGCAGCGTTCGCATTGTTGCTTCCGATCACCGGGGTCATCCTGCTGATTCTGGTGCTGGTGGCGGCGTCGTATCGCCAGGTCGTCATGGTCTATACGCGCTCCGGTGGATCGTACGTGGTGGCACGGGAGAACTTCGGCCCGCGGGTGGCGCAGGTCGCCGCCGCGGCGCTGCTGATCGACTACGTGGTGACGGTCGCGGTGCAATGTGCGGCCGGAACGGTCGCGGTGGCTTCGGCGGTACCCGTCCTGGGTCCCTACAGCCTGGAGATCACCGTCGGAATGGTGCTGTTGATGTGCTTCGCGAACCTGCGCGGACTGCGGGAAGCCGGGGCACGTTTCGCGCTGCCCACCTATGCCTTCGTGGTCATGGTTTCGCTGACGATCGTCGTCGGCGTTATCCGTGAATTGTGCGGCAACCTACCGAAATACGATCCCGAGCACATCGCCGGAGCGGTTCCTGTCCATCACGGCGGCGGGCTGATCATGGGTGCGACGGTGCTGATTGTGCTGCGCGCCTTCGCCAACGGTGGGTCGTCACTGACCGGGGTGGAGGCTATCTCGAACACGGTCACCGCATTCCGCAAGCCCGAAGGCCTCAACGCGCGCCGGGTCATGACCGTGATGGCCTGCATCCTCGGATTCCTGCTGGCGGGCGTGGCCTGGCTGACTCACGTCACCCACGCCGTACCGTACGCCGACGGATATCCGTCGATGTTGTCCGAGATTGCCCGGGCAGTGTTCGGCCACGGGGTGACCGGTAACATCCTGTACATCCTCGTTCAGGTGTCGACCGCCGCCATCCTCTACACCGGCGGCAACACCAGTTTCAACGGCTTCCCCGCATTGGCCAGTTTCGTTGCCGGGGACCGCTTTTTGCCACGCCCACTGATGAAACGGGGCCATCGCCTGGTGTTCTCCAATGGCATCCTCGCCCTGACCGCGTTGTCGGTGGCGCTGCTGGTCATCACCGGAGGCTCGGTCGACGCGCTGGTGCCGTTCTACGCGATCGGTGTGTTCACCGGATTCTCGATGGCCGGCTACGGCATGACCAAGCATTATCTGACCAAACGCGGCCCGGGCTGGCGGCGCAGCGTTGTGATCAACATGTCGGCGGGGATTTTGTCGACGATCGTGGTGGGCATCTTTGCGGTCGCGAAGTTCACCGAAGGTGCCTGGCTGATCGTCATCGTCTTTCCGCTGCTGGTGCTGGCACTGATGCGGCTCAACCGGCAATACCGCGCCGAGGCTTCGGTTCTGGAGATGTCGCGGACAGAACTTCCTGATCTGGGCCGCTACACCCAGCACCGGGTCTTTGTCCTGGTTGATTCGATCGACCTCGCCGAGGTCGAAGCGTTGCGGTACGCGCACGGGTTACACGCCGACGAACTCACCGTTGTGCATTTCGTGATCGACGCCGACCACGCTGCCCGGCTGCAACAGCGCTGGGACGTCTTCGAACACGACACCCCGCTGCGGCTGGTCGACTGCCCGGATCGTCACCTGAGCAGAGCCGCACACGAGTTGGTGTTGCAGGTCCTCGCCGACCATCCGGATACCAAGGTGACGGTGCTTCTGCCACGCCGAACGTATTCGCCGCTCATCGGCCGGCTGCTGCACGACCGGACGGCGGACAAGATCGCCCGCGCGGTCAGCCGGATTCCGGGTGCGGCCGCGCAGATCGTGCCCTATGACATCGAGTCCCGTATCTCAGAGGTCATGCGCGCCTGACGGCGCGCTCGCGGCCCGAACCGAGATGGGCCGGCCCCTGCAGTCAAATCGATTGAGAGTCTTCGAGGAAGGGCTACTGTGACGCAACCGAACGGGGGAATACCGCTTTCCTTCACGGACAAGTGCAAGCGGCTTTTTCTGGGAAAGCCGCTGACCACCGATCAGCTGGATGCCGAGAAACTGTCGAATCCTCTTGCGCTCGGGGCACTTGCACCGGACGCGATCTCGTCGACCGCTTACGGTCCCGAGCAGATCATGATCGAACTGCTGCCGGCGGCGGGGATGGCAGCGTTCGCGTTGTTGCTCCCGATCACCGGGGTGATCCTGGTGGTTCTGGCACTGGTGTCGGTGTCGTACCGGCAGGTGGTGATGGCCTACATGCGCACCGGCGGGTCGTACATGGTGGCGCGGGAGAACTTCGGCCCGCGGATCGCGCAAGTCGCCGCCGCGGCGCTGCTGATCGACTACGTCGTCACCGTGGCGGTGCAACCCGCCGCCGCGACGGTGGCGCTGGTCTCGGCGATCCCGCCCCTTCGCCCTTATCACCTGGAAATCACCATAGCCGCCGTGTTGTTGGTCTGCCTGATGAACCTGCGCGGGCTGCGGCGATCCGGCCGGATGTTCGCGATCACGACCTACGCCTTCGTCGGCATGATCACCGCCACGATTTTGACCGGCTTCGTACGTGAAATGTTCTGGGGCCTACCGAAATACGATCCGCAACACATCGTCGGAGCGGTGCCGGTCCATCAAGGCGGCGGACTGGTGATGGGCGCGACCGTCCTGATTGTCTTGCGCGCCTTCGCCAACGGGGGAACCTCGCTGACCGGCATCGAAGCGGTGTCCAACACCATCAGCGTCTTTCAGAAGCCCGAGGGCGTCAACGCCCGCCGAGTGCTCACGGTGATGGCGTGCATGCTCGGGTTCTTACTGGCCGGTGTCGCCTGGCTGGCGCACGTCACCCATGCGGTCCCCTACCTCGATGAATATCCGTCCATGTTGTCGGAGATCACCCGCGCCGTTTTCGGCGACGGGGTGCTCGGCAAAATTCTGTACTTCATGGTGCAGGCTTCGACGGCGGCGATCCTGTTCACCGGTTGCAACACCAGCTTCAATGGTTTTCCCGCGTTGGCCAGTTTCGTTGCGGAGGATCGTTTCCTGCCGCGGCCCCTGACCAAGCGTGGCCACCGTCTGGTGTTCTCCAATGGCATCCTGACTCTCACCGCGCTCGCGGTGACACTGCTGCTCATCACCGAAGCAAAGGTGAGCGCGCTGGTGCCGTTCTTCGCGATCGGTGTGTTCACCGCCTTCGCGATGGCCGGCTACGGCATGGCCAAGCACCATGGGACCCGCCGCGGCCCGGGCTGGCGACTCAAGGTGGCGGTGAACTTGGCCGCCGGAATCATGTCGACGATCGTGGTCGGCATCTTCGTGGTGGCCAAGTTCACCGAAGGCGCCTGGCTCATCGTCATCATCTTCCCGGTGCTGGTGTTCGTGCTGATGCGACTCAACAAGAAGTACCGGGACGAGGCCTCCGTGCTCGAGCTGTCGCGCACCGAAAAGGTTGACCTGGCCCGGCACCCGCGGCTTCAGGTGCTGGTATTCGTGGACACGATCGACCTCGCAGAGATCGAGGCCGTGCGTCTGGGAAACGGGCTGCATGCCGACGAGCTCACCGCAGTGCACTTTGTCATCGACGCCGACCACGCGATGGAGCTGCGGGAACGCTGGGATCGTTTCGAACACGACACCCCGCTATGGCTGATCAACTGCCCGGATCGTCATCTGAGCCGGGCGGCGCACGAGTTGGTGGTGCGGGTACTCAAAGACCATCCGGACACCAGGGTGACGGTGCTGTTGCCGCGCCGGACGTATTCGCCGTTATTGGGTCGGCTGCTGCACGACCGCACCGCCGACAGGATGTCCCGCGCGGTGAGCCGCATCCGCAACGCCACCGCGATCATCGTGCCCTACGACATCGAATCGCGGATCGCGCGGGTTGCGCCCGACGGGTTTGAGCTCGGAACGGCCCGGGACGTCGAAGAGGTCGAGACGCCTATATCGAGCTTCGTGGGCGACTGACCCGTCAAACCGCTACCCGGCCAGCGTCGCCCGGGTGCACCGGGTGACATAGGGCAGCGCCAGGCCGGTCGAATTCGCCAGCGCCGGATGCGTGGCCAGCAGGTGGCGGACCTGGTCCAGGGTTCGGGTGCGCACCTCGGTCGGCGAGGTGATGCAGTAGCTGCGCGACGCCACCAGGTCGATCAATGCTTGCGGCGTAAGGTAATTCGTCCACTCGACCTCATGGTGCGCCAGGTCGGTGAACGGCTCGGGCAGCACCACGTGGGTGCGGCCGTCGCCGTCGCTTCCGATGATGCGGCCCAGTTCGCGCACCCAGCCCAGCCGCTCGTCGCGGGTGTTCCACACCAGGCCGAGCCGCCCGCTGGGCCGCAGCACCCGGGCCACCTCCGGGATCGCCCGCTCCGGATCCACCCAATGCCAGGCCTGCGCCACCAACACCACGTCAACGCTGTTGTCTTCCAACGGGATTTCTTCGGCGGTGCCCAGCAGCGCCCGGGTCTCCGGCAGCGAGCTCCGCAACACCTCCAGCATGTCCGGAATCGGGTCGACGGCCACCACGTCCAGGCCGCGTTCCACCAGCCGGGTGGTCAGCTTGCCCGTGCCCGCGCCGAGGTCGAGCACCTGACGCGCGCCGACCGGCAGCAGCCAGTCGATCGCCTCCGGCGGATAGGAGGGCCGCCCACGCTCGTAGGCTGCGGCCGCCGAGCCGAACGAGAGGGAGCGGTCGTGGCGCGAGCGGGTCACCGGCGGGTCGTGCCTTTCCTGCTCCCCGGGCCGGCGCCGCCCGGACCGGCGCTCTGCGAACCGGCCAACAGCAGTGTCTTGCGGATCATTTCGCCGACCGCCTCGGACTCCACCAGGAACCCGTCGTGCCCGCAGATGGAGTCGACGACCTGCAGCTCGGCGCAGCCCGGCAGCTGCTCGGCCAGCTCCTGCTGCAGACGCAGCGGGTACAGCCGGTCCGACGTAATGCCGCCCACCACCACCGGCACCGGGCAGCTGCGCAACGCCTTGCGCACCCCGCCGCGGGCCCGGCCGACGTCGTGACTGTTCAGCGCCTCGGTCAACACCACGTAGCTGCCCGCGTCGAACCGCTCCACCAACTTGACGCCCTGGTACTCGAGATAACTCTGCACCGCGTACCGGCCGCCGTTGGCGGGATCCTCGTCGAGCTGCGCGTCGTTGCCGAACCGGGTGTCGAGCTCGACCTCGCCGCGGTAGGTCAGATGCGCGAAGCGCCGCGCGATCGCCAGCCCGGCGTCGGGCGTGCGCCCGGTGTCGTGATAGTCGCCGCCCTGCCAATTCGGATCGGATTTGATCGCCGCGATCTGGGTGCACTGGGTGCCGATCTGATCGGCGGTCGCGCGCGCGCCCACCGCCAGCAGCAGCCCGGCCCGCACCCTGCTCGGGTGACCGACGATCCACTCCAAAGCCCTTGCGCCGCCCATGGATCCACCCACCACGGCGGCCACCTCGTCGATGCCCAGCGCGGCCAGCGCCGCGATGTCGGCCTCCACCTGGTCGCGAATCGAGATCCGGGGAAACCTTGAGCCCCAAGGCTTTCCGTCGCGGGTCCGCGAGCTCGGGCCGGTGGAACCGCGGCAACCCCCCAGCACGTTGGTGGCCACCGCGCACCAGCGGTCGGTGTCGATCGGCGCGCCCGGCCCGACCATCTCGTCCCACCAGCCGCCGGTGGGATGTCCGGGCCCGGCCGGCCCGGTGACATGGGAGTCACCGGTCAGCGCGTGCAGCACCACCACCACGTTGTCCCGCGTCGGCGACAACTCGCCCCAGCGCTGCACGGCGATGTGCACGTCGTCGATCACCGCACCGGCCTCGGTGGTCAGCGAGCCGATGTGGACGAAGCCGATTTCGCCTTCGTCGGGCAGCGTCTGGGTGGGAACGTCGGGGATGGTCATGGCCGGGTCCTTCAGAACGCCGCCACGGCGTGCGGGTCGGCGCCGGAGGTGCCCGCGTTCGCACCGAATTTGGCGGCCGCGGCGAAGCCGAGCTCCAGGTCGGCCAGGATGTCGTCGATTCCCTCGATGCCGACCGCCAGCCGCACCAGCCCCGGGCTGACCCCGGTGCTCAGCTGCTCGGCCGGGGACAGCTGGGCGTGCGTGGTCGAGGCCGGGTGGATGACCAGCGAGCGGACGTCGCCGATGTTGGCGACGTGGCTGTGCAGCTTCAGCGCGTTCACGAACGCCTTGCCGGCCTCCACCCCGCCGGCCAACTCGAACGACAGCACCGCCCCGGTTCCCTTGGGCGCCAGCTTCTTTGCCCGCTCGTGCCACGGCGAGCCGGGCAGTCCCGCGTAGTTCACCGACAGCACGCCGTCATGAGAGGCCAGGAACTCGGCCACCCGCTGCGCGTTGGCGACGTGCCGCTCCATGCGCAGGCTCAGCGTCTCGATGCCCTGGGCGACCAGGAACGCGTTGAACGGCGCCGCGGCCGAACCGAGGTCGCGCAGCAACTGCACGCGGGCCTTGAGCGCGTACGCCGGCGGGCCCAGCTCCGCGAACACCACGCCGTGGTAGCTCGGGTCGGGGGTGGTGAAGCCCGGGAACCGGCCCTGCGTCCAGTCGAAGGTGCCGCCGTCGACGATCACGCCGGCGATCGCCGAGCCGTGACCGCCGAGGTACTTGGTGGCCGAGTGCACCACGATGTCGGCGCCGTGCGCGAACGGCTGGATCAGGTACGGCGTGGCGATGGTGTTGTCGACGATCAGCGGCACGCCGTTGGCGTGGGCGACGCCCGAGACGCCGGGGATGTCCAGGATGTCGATCTGCGGGTTGGAGATCGTCTCGGCGAAGAACGCCTTGGTGTTCGGCCGGACCGCGGCCTGCCAGGAATCCAGGTCGTCGGGATCCTCCACGAAGCTGACCTCGATACCGAGCTTGGCCAGCGAATAGTGGAACAGGTTGTAGGTGCCGCCGTAGAGCCGCGGGCTGGAGACGATGTGATCTCCGGCACTTGCCAGGTTCAATATGGCGAAAGTCTCAGCGGCCTGACCGGAGCTCAGAAACAGCGCCGCCACCCCGCCCTCCAGCGCGGCGATGCGCTGCTCGACGACGTCGGTGGTCGGATTGCCGATCCGGGTGTAGATGTTGCCCGGCACCTCCAGCCCGAACAGGGCGGCGGCGTGGGTGGTGTCGTCGAAGGTGTACGACGTGGTCTGGTAGATCGGCAGGGCCCGGGCGTTGGTGGCCGAGTCGGGGTGCTGGCCGGCGTGCACCTGCTTGGTCTCGAACGACCAGTGCGCGCTGGGGTCGGTGTCGTGATCGGTGTTCTCGGAGCTCACGGGGGTGCTTTCTCTCGGTCGGAAGAAGTCGGTCGGAAGAAGTCGGAAGAAGAATCCGGCTGGCAGCCGTCAGCAGCGACGCACGCGCGGGCGCGATCGAGCTTGCCGATGAACCGAGTGAATGCGCATCACGTTTCCCTGTCTGCTCAGGGGCCCGTCATGGCGGACCCGCGCTTGCCGGATAGCCGGTTGTGGTGGCTACTCAACCTGGTCATCACCCGGGGCACCCCACCGCGGTTGGAGGGTTGCCGGCCAGCAAGCCGGGGCTTGATGCTGGCGCTCATGACCGATACAAAGACTATCTTACTGTGCCGACCCGGTGCCAACTCCCCGGTGGCGACCCGGCGGTGAGCCGGCGGTGATGCGGGCAGACGCGCCCCGACACCTGTCCAAACACCCTTGATAACGTGGCAGATAGATTGCTGAGCCCCACAATGCGAACCCATCATTGACGCCGGGAGAGGGACCGTGAGCGCCGAGAAGCCGACCGTCATCTACACGCTGACCGACGAGGCGCCGCTGCTGGCGACCTACGCGTTCCTGCCGATCGTGCGGGCCTTCGCCGAACCGGCGGGCATCGAGATCAAGACCAGCGACATCTCGGTGGCGGCCCGCATCCTGGCCGAGTTCCCCGAGCACCTGACCGAAGAGCAGCGGGTGCCCGACAACCTGGCCGAGCTGGGCCGGCTGACCAAGCTGGCCGACACCAACATCATCAAGCTGCCCAACATCAGCGCCTCGGTGCCCCAGCTGATCGCCGCCGTCAAGGAGCTGCAGGGCAAGGGATACAAGATCCCCGACTTCCCGCAGAGCCCGAAGACCGACGAGGACCGTGAGATCCGCGAGCGCTACGCCAAGTGCCTGGGCAGTGCGGTCAATCCCGTTCTGCGGCAAGGCAACTCGGACCGTCGCGCACCCAAGGCGGTCAAGGAGTACGCCCGCAAGCACCCGCACCACATGGCGGAGTGGTCGCCGGCCTCGCGCACCCACGTCGCGACCATGAAGCACGGCGACTTCTACCACGGCGAGAAGTCGATGACGCTGGACCGCGCCCGCAACGTCAAGATGGAGCTGGAGACCAAGAGCGGCAAGACGATCGTGCTCAAGCCGATGGTTTCGCTGCGCACCGGCGACATCATCGACTCGATGTTCATGAGCAAGAAGGCCCTGGTCGAGTTCTACGAGCAGCAGATGCAGGACGCCTACGAGACCGGCGTGATGTTCTCGCTGCACGTCAAGGCGACCATGATGAAGGTCAGCCACCCGATCGTCTTCGGGCACGCGGTAAAGGTCTTCTACAAGGAGGCCTTCGCCAAGCATCAGGCGCTGTTCGACGAGCTCGGCGTCGACGTCAACAACGGGCTGGTCGACCTGTACAGCAAGATCGAGTCGCTGCCGGCGTCGCTGCACGACGAGATCATCCGCGACCTGCACGCCTGCCACGAGCACCGGCCCGAGCTGGCCATGGTCGATTCGGCCAAGGGCATCACCAACTTTCACTCGCCCAGCGACGTGATCGTGGACGCGTCCATGCCGGCGATGATCCGCGCCGGCGGCAAGATGTACGGCGCCGACGGGCGGCAGAAGGACACCAAGGCCGTCAACCCCGAGTCCACCTTTTCCCGGATCTACCAGGAGATCATCAACTTCTGCAAAACCCACGGCGCGTTCGACCCGGCGACCATGGGCACGGTGCCCAACGTCGGGCTGATGGCGCAGCAGGCCGAGGAATACGGTTCGCACGACAAGACATTCGAGATCCCCGAGGACGGCGTCGCCAACATCGTCGACCTGGACACGGGGGAGGTCCTGCTGACCCAGAACGTCGAGACCGGCGACATCTGGCGGATGCCGATCGTGCGCGACGAACCGATCCGGGACTGGGTCAAGCTGGCCGTCACCCGGGCCCGCAACTCGGGGATGACGGCGGTGTTCTGGCTGGACACCGAACGCCCGCACGAGGTCGAGCTGCGCAAGAAGGTCAAGGAATACCTCAAGGAGCACGACACCGAGGGCCTGCACATCCAGATCATGCCGCAGGTGTGGGCCATGCGGTACACGCTGGAACGGGCCATGCGCGGCCAGGACACCATCGCCGTCACCGGAAACATCCTGCGCGACTACCTCACCGACCTGTTCCCCATCCTGGAGCTGGGCACCAGCGCCAAGATGCTGTCCATCGTGCCGTTGATGTCCGGCGGCGGCATGTATGAGACCGGAGCCGGCGGGTCGGCGCCCAAGCATGTGCACCAGCTCGTCGAGGAGAACCATCTGCGCTGGGACTCCCTCGGTGAATTCCTGGCTCTGGGAGCGTGTTTCGAAGACATCGGCATCAAGACCGGTAACCAGCGGGCCAAGCTGCTGGGCAAGACGCTGGATGCGGCCATCGGAAAGCTGTTGGAGAACAACAAGAGTCCGTCGCGCAAGACCGGAGAGCTCGACAACCGGGGCAGCCAGTTCTACCTGGCGCTGTACTGGGCCCAAGAGCTCGCCGCGCAAAACGACGACGACGAGCTGCGCCGGCATTTCGCCGCGCTGGCCGAGTCGTTGGGCGAAAACGAGCAGCGGATCGTCGAGGAGCTCGCCGAGGTGCAGGGCCGGCCGGTCGACATCGGCGGCTACTACCAGCCCGACAGCGAGAAGACCACCGCGGTGATGCGGCCGAGCAAGACGTTCAACGAGGCGCTGGCCGCGTCGCAGCGCTGACATGTCCAAGCCCGCCAACACGTCCAAGATCAAGGTCAAGGGCCGCGTCGTCGAGCTCGACGGTGACGAGATGACCCGCGTCATCTGGAAGATGATCAAGAAGAACTTGATCCTTCCCTACCTCGACATCGACCTGGACTACTACGACCTGGGCATCGAGCACCGCGACCGCACCGACGACCAGGTGACGATCGACGCGGCGTATGCCATCAAGAAGCACGGCGTGGGCGTCAAGTGCGCGACGATCACCCCCGACGAGGCGAGGGTCCGGGAGTTCAACCTCAAGAGGATGTGGCTGTCCCCGAACGGGACGATCCGGAACATCTTGGGCGGCACCATCTTCCGCGAGCCGATCGTGATATCCAATGTGCCCCGGCTGGTTCCGGGCTGGACCAAGCCGATCGTCATCGGCCGCCACGCATTCGGTGACCAGTACCGGTCGACCAACTTCAAGGTGGACAAGCCGGGCACCGTCGCGATCACCTTCACTCCCGCCGACGGCAGCGAGCCGATCGTGCACGAGATGGTGTCCATCCCCGAGGACGGCGGGGTGGTGATGGGGATGTACAACTTCCGGGAGTCGATCCGCGACTTCGCCCGCGCGTCGTTCAAGTACGGCCTGAACGCCAAATGGCCGGTGTACCTGTCGACCAAGAACACCATCCTCAAGGCCTACGACGGCATGTTCAAGGACGAGTTCCAGCGCATCTACGACGAGGAATTCAAGGAGCAGTTCGAAGCGGAGGGGCTGACCTACGAACACCGGCTGATCGACGACATGGTGGCGGCCTGCCTCAAATGGGAGGGCGGCTACGTGTGGGCCTGCAAGAACTACGACGGCGACGTCCAATCCGACGCGATAGCACAGGGTTACGGCTCGCTGGGGCTGATGACCTCGGTGCTGATGACCGCCGACGGCAAGACGGTCGAGGCCGAGGCCGCGCACGGCACCGTCACCCGGCACTTCCGTCAGTACCAGGCCGGCAAGCCGACCTCGACCAACCCGATCGCCTCGATCTTCGCCTGGACGCGCGGGCTGGCGCACCGCGGCAAGCTGGACGATACCCCCGAGGTGATCGAGTTCGCGCAGACCCTGGAACGCGTCGTCGTCTCCACCGTGGAGAGCGGCAAGATGACCAAGGACCTCGCCATCCTGATCGGCCCCGACCAAAAGTGGCAGCAGAGCGAGGAATTCCTCAACTCGATCGCCGAGAACCTGCGGCTGGAGCTGACTAACTAGCGGGGGGCTGCTGGCGCTGGGAGCGGGCCACGCAGTCGTCGATGAAGTCGGTGAGCACCGTTGTGACCCGCTCGGGCGCCTCGAACATCGGCACGTGTCCGACGCCGTCGAGCCTGGTGATCCTCGTCTCCGGCGGCAGGTGGTCGGTGAAGTGCCGGCTGAACCTGCTGGGCGGCACCACCCGGTCCTTCTCGCACAGCACCAGTTGCACCGGCACCGCGGTCTGCGCCAGCTCCAGCAGCCCGGGCTGCAGCAGCGACTTGACCAGCAGCTGGAAATAGGCCGGGCAGTGCGCGGCGTCCTCGATGACGCCGGACAGCTGGCGCTCGCTGACCCCGCTCGGCGTGGCGCTCAGCGGCAGCGTCGCCAGCCGCCGGCTCAGCGGCAACTGCAGGATGCGTTGGCCGAGCAGCCGGGCCAGCAACAGCAGCGGCATGCCCCCGATGAACTTGCCGATCACCTCGAACTTGACCGGGCTCCAGCGGGTCCAGCCGCCGGCGGCGCCGATGCCGGTGACGCTGCGCGCCCGGCCGCGCCGCTCGAGTTCAAAGGCCACCCAGCCGCCCAGCGAGTTGCCCACCAGATGGGCGCTGTCCCAGCCGAGCCGGTCGAGCTGACGTTCGACGTGGTCGGCCAGCACCGACGAGCTGAGCAGCCAGGTGCCCGCGTACGGTCCGCCGTTGTGGCCGGCCATGGTCGGGGCGAAGACCGCGTAACGGCCGGTTTCGGCCAGCCGCGGCGCCACCGGATCCCACACCGTCTGCGACATCAGGAACCCGTGCAGCAGCACGACCGGCTCCCCGGAACCATCCTTGGGGCCGAGGTGGATGGGCGCACGAGTCGTCATACCGCGACATTAAATGCGGTACCGCCGGTACCGCAAGTTTGGTGGGCGGCGCGGGCAGCGGTCCGTGCGGGCCGCGGCACGGCGCGGGAGACGAGGCGTGAAAAGATCGGTGCATCATGAGCACCGCCACCGGATCCCGCCGGATTTTCTCCGGCGTCCAGCCCACGTCCGATTCGCTGCACCTGGGCAACGCGTTGGGCGCCATCTCGCAGTGGGTGACCCTGCAGGACGACTGGGGCGACGATTGGGACGCGTTCTTCTGCGTGGTCGACCTGCACGCCATCACCATCGCCCAGGACCCCGCGGCGCTGCGCCGGCGGACCCTGGTCACCGCCGCCCAGTACCTGGCGCTGGGCATCGACCCGGCCCGCAGTACCGTGTTCGTGCAAAGCCACGTGCCCGCCCACACCCAGCTGGCCTGGGTGCTGGGCTGCTTCACCGGCTTCGGCCAGGCCTCGCGGATGACGCAGTTCAAGGACAAGTCGCTGCGCCAGGGCTCGGACTCCACCACGGTGGGCCTGTTCACCTATCCGGTGCTGCAGGCCGCCGACGTGCTGGCCTACGACACCGGCCTGGTGCCCGTCGGCGAGGACCAGCGCCAGCACCTGGAGTTGGCGCGCGACGTGGCGCAGCGGTTCAACGCCCGCTTCCCGGACACGTTCGTGGTGCCGGAGATGCTCATCCCCAAGGTCACCGCCAAGATCTACGACTTGGCCGACCCGACGTCGAAGATGAGCAAGTCGGCGTCTACCGATGCCGGGCTGATCAATCTGCTCGACGATCCGGCGTTGTCCGCCAAGAAGATTCGCTCCGCGGTCACCGACAGCGAGCGGGAGATCCGGTTCGACACCGACGCCAAGCCGGGAGTGTCCAACCTGCTGAGCATCCAGTCCGCGGTCAGCGGCGTCGACATCGACAAGCTCGTGCAGGGCTACGCCGGAAGGGGTTACGGCGATCTGAAGAAGGACACCGCGGACGCGGTGGTCGAGTTCGTCACCCCGATCAAGGCCCGCGTCGACGAATTGATGGCCGACCCGGCCGAATTGGAGGCCGTTCTGGCGGCCGGGGCGCAACGGGCCCAGGATGTCGCCGGGAAAACCGTCGAACGGGTTTACGATCGGCTTGGGTTCCTTCCGCGACGGGGGTAAGAAGTTCCACGATGAGCGAGCCGGCCGAGGCGGGGTTTCTTGATCGGCTGCGGGCCCGGCACGGCTGGCTGGATCACCTCATCCGCGCCTACCAGCGATTCGACGACCGCAACGGCGGCTTCTTCGCGGCGGGCCTGACGTATTACACGATCTTCGCGTTGTTTCCGTTGCTGATGGTCGGTTTCGCGGTGTTCGGTTTCGTGCTGGCGCGGCGGCCGCAACTGCTCAGCAGCATCGACGACCACATCCGCTCGCAAGTGAACGGGGCGCTGGGAAATCAGCTGCAAGAGTTGATGAACTCGGCGATCGATGCCCGGACGTCGGTCGGGGTGATCGGCCTGGCCACCGCGGTGTGGGCGGGGCTGGGCTGGATATCGCATCTGCGCCAGGCGTTGACCGAGATGTGGTGGGACACCCAGATCGAGTCGCCGGGCTTCGTGCGCAACAAGCTCTCCGACCTGCTGGCCATGGTGGGGACGTTCGCGGTGATCGTGGCCACCGTCGGGCTGACCACCGTCGGCCACGCCGCACCCATGGCCGCGCTGCTGAAATGGCTTGGCATACCGCAGTTCGTGGTCTTCGACTGGCTGTTCTGGATCTTCTCCATACTGATCGCGACGCTGGTGTCGTGGCTGCTGTTCACCTGGATGATCGCCCGGCTGCCGCGGGAGAAGGTCAGTTTCGTGGATTCGATGCGGGCCGGGCTGATCGCGGCGATCGGCTTCGAGGTGTTCAAACAGGTCGCGTCGATCTATCTGCGGACGGTGCTGCGCAGCCCGGCCGGCGCCGCCTTCGGCCCGGTGCTCGGGTTGATGGTATTCGCTTACATCACAGCCTATCTCGTGCTGTTCTGCACGGCGTGGGCGGCGACCGCGTCCACCGATACGCGTGATCGGCCCGTCGCCCCTCCGGCGCCGGCGATCATCGCGCCGCGGGTGCACCTGGACGAGGGGCTGAACACCCGCCAGACGCTGACCGCGATGGGTCTGGGAGCCGTTGCGGCGCTGGCGTTCGCCCGGCTCACCCGCCGGCGCCGCTAGCCGAGCAGCTTCAGGCCCGCGACGCAGGCCACGATCCCGGCGATCAGCACCAGCTTGACCGGCGACGCCGGTTCGTCGCCGACCAGCGCCGCATAGGTCACCGTGAGCGCGGCGCCGACGCCCACCCAGACCGCGTAGCTGGTGCCGACCGGCAGGCTGCGCATCGCGACCGCCAGCCCGGTCATCGAAAATGCCAGCGCCACAAAGAAAACCAGCGACGGGCCGAGCCGGGAGAAACCCTCGGACCGGCTCAGCGCGGTCGCCCACACCGCTTCCAGCACCCCCGAGGCGATCAGGATCAGCCAGGCCATTGCGCACCTCCACGGCGCCGTCTTGTCGCTGGCCGGGTACGGGGCCCCTCGTCCGGTGTCAGTTGTTGACGGCACCGATGTTAACAAGATCGCTACGGGTCGGCCAGCCAGTCGCCGCGGACCATGACGGCCCTAACTCGCCAATCATCGTCCAGCACAACGAGGTTGGCCTCATGGCCGGCCCGCAAGCTGCCCACCCGATCGAGCCCCAGCGCGCGCGCCGGCGTCGTCGACGTCATCTGCACCGCGGCCGCCAGCGCGGCGTCGCGGTCGGTGCCTGACCCGGCCACGGTGCGAAAGAGCCGGTCCATGGTGGCGGTGCTGCCCGCGATCGTCGTCGTCCCGTGCACCCGCGCGACGCCGGCGACGACGTCGATGTGCACCGGGCCGAGCCGGAACGCGCCGTCGGGGCGGCCGGCGGCCGCGAGCGCATCGGTGACCAGCGCGACCCGCTCCGGCCCGGCCGCGTCGATCACCGCGTGCACCACGTCGGGATGCACGTGCACGCCGTCGGCGATCAGCTCGACGGTGACCCGCGGGTCGCGCAGCAGGGCCAGCGCGGGGCCGGGCTCGCGGTGATGCAGCGGCGGCATCGCGTTGAACAGATGCGTGCCGACGGTGGCGCCCAGCGCGATGGCGTGCCGGGTCTGCCGGTAGTCGGCATTCGTATGCCCAACTGCCACAACGACTCCCGCGTCCACGAAACGCCGGATCGCCGCGTCGGCCCCGGGCAGCTCGGGCGCCAGGGTGACCATCCTGATCGCGCCCCCGCCGGCCGAGAGCACCGCGTCGATCTCGTGCGGGTCGGGGTCGCGCATCCGGCGGGCGTCGTGGGCGCCGCAGCGGGCGCGGCTCAACCACGGGCCCTCCAGGTGGATGCCCGCGACCGTGCGATCCCGGGTGGCCTCGGCGAGCGCGCGCACCCCGCCCAGCAGCTCGGCCGGCGAGCCGGTCACCAGGCTGGCCATCGTGGTGGTGGTGCCGTGCCGCAGATGGAAGGCGGCGGCCTTCGCGATGCCGTCGGGGTCGGTGTAGGAGGCGCCGCCGCCGCCGTGCACGTGCATGTCGACGAAGCCGGGCACCGCCGTGCCGTCGGGGAACTCGCGGTCGGCCGGGCGCGGCGGCGGGCCGGTGCCGCACGCCGCGATGTGCCCGCCGGACGTCTCGACCCAGCCCGGGCGGTGGACCCGCCCGGATGCCACCATCGTCCCCGCGGCGATCAGTCCCACCGGCCGCCGTTCTCCCAAAAGTGCCGGATGTCCTCCAGCTGGCGGCCCTTGGTCTCCGGCGCATACCGGTGGACGAACGCGAACGCGACCACCGCGAGCACCGCGAACACCGCGAAAGTGCCTGCGCCGCCCAAGGAATGCAGCAACGTCAGGAACACCGCGGCGACGATGGCGTTGGCCACCAGGTTGGAGGTCAGCATGGTGCTCGACCCGATGGACCGCAGCCGCGACGGGAAGCTCTCGCTGGCGTACACCCAGCCCAGGGAGCCGAAACCCATGGTGTAGCCGAAGATGAACAGCAGCACCCCGGCGAACCCGGCGATCACGCCGCCCGGGCCGCGGCCGAACACGGCCACCAGCACCACGTCGGCCACGATCATCATGGCGGTGCCGCACAACAGGATTGGCCGCCGGCCCACCCGGTCGACCAGCAGCAGCGCGGTGCCCACCGCAACCAGGCCGGCGACCTGCACCAGCGCCGGCAACGCCAGCAGCGCGAAATTGCCGGTGAAGCCCATCGCCTCGAAGATCCGCGGGCTGTAGTAGATGATCGCGTTGATGCCGGTGATCTGAATCAGAAACCCCAGCACCACCACGAAGACGGTGGCGCGCCGGTAGGGACTGCGCACCATCTCGGCCAGCATGGCCGGCAGGCTCGCGGCTTCCTCGCTCACCGCGCGGCCGATCTCGGCCAGCTCGTCGTCCACCCGCGCGGCGGGTTCCACCCGCAGCAGCGCCCGCCGCGCGTCGTCGACCCGGCCCTTGAGCAGATACCAGCGCGCCGTGCCGGGCATCCGAAACACCAACGGCAGCAACAACACTGCGGGAACACAGGCCAACCCCAGCATCCAGCGCCAGCTGTGCGTGCCGGCCAGCAGATACCCGCTCAGGTAGCCGACGATCAGGCCGCTGACGATCGCCAGCTGATAGGCCGTCAGCAGCGCGCCGCGCACCGCCGTCGGGGCCGACTCGGCCACGTACACCGGCACCACCACCACGGTCACGCCGATGGTCAGGCCCAGCAGCAGCCGCGCCGTCAACAGCATCGGCAGACCCACCGAGAACGCGGCCAGCAGCGCGAAAACCGCGTAGCCGGACAGGATCAGCAGCACCGACCGTCGGCGCCCGATCGCGTTGGCGAGCACCCCGGCGAAAAGCGCCCCACCGATCTGGCCGATCACCGCCATCGTCGTCAGCAGTTCCTGTTGCCGGGTGGACAGGCCGAAGTCCTCGGTGACGAACAACTGCGCGCCGGCGATGATGGACAGGTCGTAACCGTAGATGACGCCCACGCTGGCGGCGGTCAGCCCGACCAGCAGGCCGCGCCGCGATCCGCGTGCCACGGTGCTCAGCGGTGCTGGGGTCGGCGGTTCATCGAGCGGGCCATCATGATCAGTGTGAACACCACGATGGTGCCGATCACCGCCACCCCCACCCGGACCGGCAGCGCGTCCGCCGAGGAGATCATCCCGGCGGCCGCGGTGTTGCCGGCCAGCCGGTCGGCGGCGCCGTCGCGCTTGGCCGGCGCCAGCGACGGGTCGGGCGCGATCAGCGAGCCGACCTGGGTGCCCTGCGGCGTGGCGAACCCGTAGTCCAGCAGGTGCGCGGCCTGCTCCCAGGGCGCGATCGGCTGCCGCGTCCCGTGCAGCAGCACCGCCACCAGCCGTCGCCCGTCGTGATTGGCCGCGCCCACGAACGTCTGGCCGGCGTCGTCGGTGTAGCCGGTCTTGCCGCCCAGTGCGCCCGGATACTTGTAGAGCAGCTGGTTGTCGTTCTCCAGCTCGTAGCCCGGGTGGTCGCCGTGGCCGGGGAAGTCGAAGGTGCGGGTCGCGACGATGTCCGCGAAGGTCGGGTTCTGCCAGGCGTAGCGGTAGAACAGCCCGATGTCGTAGGCCGAGGTGCTCATGCCCGGCGCGTCCAGACCCGACGGTGTGGCCACCCGGGTGTCCTGCCCGCCCAGCTTGGCTGCCAGCACGTTGATCTTCTCCAGCGCCTGCTGCATGCCGCCCAGCTGCATGGCCAGCGCGTGCGCGGCGTCGTTGCCGGAGTGCATCAGCAGCCCGTGCAGCAGCTGGTTGACGGTGAACACTCCGCCCTCCTCGACGCCCACCTTGGTGCCCTCGGCGGCCGCGTCGTCGGCGGTGCCGGGCACCGCCTTGTTCAGGTTGAGCGTGTTGATGGCGGCCATCGCGACCAGCACCTTGATGATGCTGGCCGGGCGGTGCCGGCCGTGCGGGTCCTTGGCGGCGATGACCGCGCCGCTGTCCAGGTCGGCCACCAGCCACGCCTCGGCGGACACGTCGCCGGGCAGCGGCGGCGTGTTGGGTGCGGCGACGATGCCGCAGCTGCCCAGGGCGTCGCCGCCGACCGGCTTGGCGGGCACCGCCAGCGGCATCGGCGGGTCACCGGCGGTGGGGACCTCCGACGAATCCACGGCCGGCGGGGTGTTCACCTTGTACGGGCAGTTCGTCGGCGCGGCATTGGGTTCGGCGCCGGGCTCGGCCCGTCCCAGCGGCGACGCCGTGCCCGAAACCGCCGGCGCGGCCGCCAGGAAAAGCGCCGCTGCCAGGCATGATGCGGAACGTACCAGGGCCCCTGAAGTTGACATCGTCTGTGCACAGTAAGCGATCGGGGGCCCGAATCCGGGGAGCCGCGCTGTGACTGTTGAGGCGGAAGTTACTCAGCGGCCGCGGCGGGCGCGGGTTAGGCTGGGCGCGCGGCGAGTCCGAAGCCGATCGGCCGCCCCGAATCCCGAGGGATGTGCCATTTCCAACGAGCGGTTCTGGTCCCGATGGCGGCGCGGCGGCGACGGCCCGCGATCGTTGGAACAGCTGCTCAAGCAGGTGGAGAAGGGAACCCAGGTGCGCGGCCCCGGCCAGGACCGGATGCTCACCGAGCTGAAGGTGCACCGCGACGCCGCCCCCGAGGGCGACCTGCGCTCCGCACTCACCTGGCTGTGCAACGCGCAATCGCGGATCGCGAACAGCCCGTCGGCGGCGCATTCCCGCGAGGTGCTGTTGGCCGCCTACGAGGTCAAGCGGGTGCTGGCTACAGCCGGCGGCACTCGTCGCTGAGCACGCCGCGCAGCGCCGCCTCGATGGTGTCGAACTCGGCCTGACCGCTGATCAGCGGCGGCGCCAGCTGGATGACGGAATCGCCGCGATCGTCGGTGCGGCAATACAATCCGGCCTCGAACAGCGCGGCACCGACCCGTCCCAGCAGCGCGCGGCGTTCGGAATCGGTGAAGGTCTGCTTGGTGGCCCGATCCTTGACCAGTTCCACGCCGTAGAAGAAGCCCTCGCCGCGGACGTCGCCGACGATGGGCAGGTCGTACAGCTTTTCCAGGGTGGCGCGGAATGTCGGCGCCAGGGTCCTGACCCGGTCGTTGAGCCCCTCGCGCTCGAAGATGTCGAGGTTGACCAGCCCGACCGCCGCCGAAACCGGGTGGCCGCCAAAGGTATAGCCGTGCGGGAACATGGTGTCGCCGTCGGCGAACGGCTCGAACAACCTCTCGCTGGCGATCATCGCGCCGATCGGCGAGTAGCCCGACGTCATGCCCTTGGCGCAGGTGATCATGTCGGGCACATAGCCGAAGTCGGCACAGGCGAACATCGAGCCGATCCGGCCGAACGCGCAGATCACCTCGTCGGATACCAGCAGCACGTCGTAGCGGTCGCAGATTTCGCGGACCCGCTCGAAATAGCCTGGGGGCGGCGGGATGCTGCCGCCCGCGTTCTGCACCGGTTCGACGAACACCGCGGCCACGGTGTCGGGCCCCTCGAACTCGATCGCCTCGGCGATCCGGTCCGCCGCCCACAGCCCAAAACCCTTGGGGTCGTTGGCGAATGCTTCGGGTGCCCGGTAGAAGTTCGTGTTGGGCACCCGGAACCCGCCGGGCGTCACCGGCTCGAACGGCGCCTTGTAGCGCGGCAGCCCGGTGATCGCCAGCGCGCCCTGGGTAGTGCCGTGGTAGGCGACCGCGCGCGAAATCACTTTGTGCTTACCGGGTTTGCCGGTGAGCTTGAAGTACTGCTTGGCCAGCTTCCACGCCGTCTCGACGGCCTCGGTGCCTCCGGTGGTGAAGAACACCCGGTTCAAATCGCCCGGGGCGTAGCCGGCCAGCCGCTCGGCGAGCTCGATCGCGGGCGGCGTGGCGTACCCCCACAGCGGGAAGAACGCCAGCGTGCCCGCCTGCCGGGCGGCGGCCTCGGCGAGTTCGGCGCGGCCGTGGCCGACCTGCACGGTGAACAGCCCAGACAGGCCGTCGAGGTAGCTGTTGCCGCGGTCGTCGTAGATGGTGACGCCGTGGCCGCGGGTGATGATCGGCGGCGTGATGCCCGGGCCGTGCCGGGCGAAGTGCAGCCAGAGGTGATCGGTCATGTCGTTGGTGAGCCTAACGCCCGGCCCGATGGCCTACGCTCGCTTCATGACCTCCGCGCAGCAGGTCAGCGAGTTCGAGTCGCTGCGGCCCCATCTCATGTCGGTCGCCTACCGGCTGACCGGTACGGTCGCCGACGCCGAGGACATCGTCCAGGACGCGTGGCTGCGCTGGCACGGGCAGGACGGCGCCATCACCGATCTGCGGGCGTGGCTGACCACGGTGGTCAGCAGGCTGGGCCTGGACAGGTTGCGCTCGGCCACGCACCGCCGCGAGACCTACACCGGCAACTGGCTGCCCGAGCCGGTGGTCACCGGGTTGGGCCCGCATTCCGGCGCCGATCCGCTGGCCGCCGTGGTGGCCGGCGAGGACGCCCGGTTCGCCGCGATGGTGGTGCTGGAGCGGTTGTCGCCCGATCAGCGGGTGGCGTTCGTGCTGCACGACGGGTTCGCCGTGCCGTTCTCGGAGGTGGCCGAGGTGCTGGGCACCAGCGAGGCCGCCGCCCGGCAGCTGGCGTCGCGGGCGCGCAAGGTCGTCAGCGCGCAGCCGCCACCCGAGCCCGACCCGTCGCACGACGAGGTGGTGGGACAGCTGATGGCCGCCATGGCCGCCGGCAACCTGGAGGCCGTGGTGGCGCTGCTGCACCCCGATGTGATGTTCACCGGCGACTCGAATGGCAAGGCGCCCACCGCCGTTCAGGTCATCCACGGCGCGGACAAGGTGGTGCGGTTCATGCTCGGCCTGGCCCGCCGCTACGGCCCCGGCTTCTATTCCGCCTACCAGCTGGGGCTGGTCAACGGCGAGCTGGGCATCTACACGGCGGGCCTGCCGGGCGGTGACGGCTATCGGGAGATGTGCCCGCGGATCATGGCGATGACGGTGCGCGAGGGAAAGGTCTGCGCGCTCTGGGATATCGCCAATCCGGACAAGTTCACCGGTTCGCCGCTGGGTCGCTAGTTTCCGTGTCGCCCGTGGCCCACGGGATGCGGCACGCGTCACCGGAATTGAAGCCCTGCTCGGTGATGCCCAGCGCCGCATTCACCCGCGCCCGCATGTTCTCCAGCCCGATCTGATAGGTCAGCTCGAAGGTGCCCGCATCGCCGAACCGGGCGCGCAGATCGTCGACCTGCTCGTCGGTGACAGTGTGCGGGTCGGTGGTGATCGCGACGGCGTACGCGATGGCGGCGCGCTCGTCGTCGGTGAACGCCGGTGAGGTGGCGTAGTCGTCGATCTCGGTGAGCCGCTGGATGTCCAGGCCGTCGAGGCGCTGCAGCATGGACCCGAAGTCGACGCACCACGAGCAGCCGATCTGGCGGGCGGTCCAGTACACCGCGAGCTCGCGCACGCTGGCCGGCAGCGTCTTGGACGCCCGGTCGACCAGGGTTTCGTGCACGGCGCTGGCGACCATCAGCTTGCGGTGATGCGCGGCGACGGTGAACGGTTCGGGAACCTGGCCGTAGCGCCGCTTGGCGATCCGGTACATGGCCCGGGTCAGCAGCCCGGCGCGCTGAGGGGGCAGGGGTTCGATGCGAGTTTTCTGTGTCATACCGATCAGACGAGGCAGGCCCGCGATGTGTGACGGCGCCTGGAACCTTCTGGCCGCGGCGCGGGCGTCACGCTGGCGTGACGCCCGGCGTCGACCGCCACGCTGGCGTGACGCTCGTGGGCAGAACGTGACGCTCGCGGGCAAAACGTGACGCTCGCGGGCAGAAGGGGGCAAAAGCTCGAGCGATCAGCGGGAGAACATGATGGCGCGCTTGACCTCTTGGATGGCCTTGGTCACCTCGATGCCGCGCGGGCAGGCGTCGGTGCAGTTGAACGTGGTGCGGCAGCGCCACACCCCGTCGACCTCGTTGAGGATGTCCAGCCGCTCGGCGGCGCCCTCGTCGCGGCTGTCGAAGATGAACCGGTGCGCGTTGACGATCGCGGCCGGGCCGTAGTAGCTGCCCTCGTGCCAGAAGATCGGGCAGCTGGTGGTGCACGCCGCGCACAAGATGCACTTGGTGGTGTCGTCGTAGCGGGCCCGGTCGGCCGGACTCTGGATGCGCTCGCGGGTGGGCGGATTGCCGGTGGTGATCAGGTAGGGCTTGACCGCGCGGTAGGCGTCGAAGAACGGCTCCATGTCGACCACCAAGTCCTTTTCCACCGGCAGCCCGCGGATCGGCTCGACCGTGATGGTCAGCGGCTTGCCCGGCTTGCCCTTCTTGGGCTCGGGCAGCAGATCGCGCATCAGCACCTTGCACGCCAGCCGGTTGACGCCGTTGATGCGCATGGCGTCCGAGCCGCACACCCCGTGCGCGCAGGAACGCCGGAAGGTCAGCGTCCCGTCCAGGTAGCTCTTGATGTAGATCAGCAGGTTGAGCATCCGGTCACTGGGCAGGCACGGCACCCGAAAGCTTTGCCAGCCACCGGTTTCCGCATACGCGTCGGGCTGGTCGGGGTTGAACCGGGCGATCTTGACGGTCACCATCACCGCTTCGTCGGGAACCGGCGGCAGCGGCGGTTCCAAGGTTTCGACGTCCGGCTCGACAGACATTCAGTACTTCCGTTCCTTGGGTTCGTAGCGCGTCTGCACCACGGGCTTGAAGTCCAGCGCGATGTCGCTCAGCAGATCGGTGCCCTGCTTGTAGGCCATGGTGTGGCGCATGTAGTTGACGTCGTCCCGGTTGGGATAGTCCTCGCGGGCGTGGCCGCCGCGGGACTCCTTGCGGTTGAGCGCCCCCACCACGGTGACCTCGGCCAGCTCCAGCAGGAAGCCCAGCTCGATGGCTTCCAGCAGGTCGCTGTTAAATCGTTTTCCCTTGTCGTGGATGCGGATTCGCGAGTACCGCTCCTTGCAAGCGTGGATGTCCGTCAGCGCCTGCTTGAGCGTCTCCTCGGTGCGGAACACCGCCGCATTGTTGTCCATCGACTGCTGCAGCGTGCCGCGGATGTCGGCGACCCGCTCGTTGCCGTGCTCGGAGAGGATGTCGGCGACCCAGCGCACCACCATCGCCGCCGGGTCAGGCGGCATGTCCACGAAGTCGTGGCCCCGGGCGTAGTTGGCCGCGGCGATGCCGGCCCGGCGGCCGAACACGTTGATGTCCAGCAGCGAATTGGTGCCCAGCCGGTTGGCGCCGTGCACCGACACGCACGCGCACTCGCCGGCCGCGTACAGGCCCGGCACGGTGGAGGTGTTGTCCCGCAACACTTGTCCGGTGACCGTGGTGGGGATGCCGCCCATCACGTAGTGGCACGTCGGGTACACCGGCACCAGCTCGTGCACTGGGTCCACGCCCAGGTAAGTGCGGGCGAACTCGGTGATGTCGGGCAGCTTGGACTCCAGCACGTCCTCGCCGAGGTGGCGCACGTCGATGTAGACGTAGTCCTTGTGCGGTCCGGCGCCGCGGCCCTCCAGCACCTCCAAAACCATTGAGCGCGCGACGATGTCGCGCGGCGCCAGGTCGACGATGGTGGGGGCGTAGCGCTCCATGAACCGCTCGCCCTCGCCGTTGAGCAGCCGGCCGCCCTCGCCGCGCACCGCCTCGGAGATCAGAATCCCCAATCCGGCCAGGCCGGTCGGGTGGAACTGGTGAAACTCCATGTCCTCCAAGGGCAGTCCCTTACGGAAGACGATGCCGATGCCGTCGCCGGTCAGGGTGTGCGCGTTGGAGGTGGTCTTGTACATCCGGCCCGACCCGCCGGTGGCGAGCACGACGGCCTTGGCGTGAAAGACGTGGATGTCGCCGGTGGCCAGCTCGTAGGCCACCACGCCGCTGGCCACCGGGCCGCTGGGCGTCTGCGTCAAAACCAGGTCCAGCGCGTAGAACTCGTTGAAGAACTGCACGTCGTGCCGCACACAGTTCTGGTAGAGCGTCTGCAGGATCATGTGGCCGGTGCGGTCGGCGGCGTAACAGGCCCGGCGCACCGGGGCCTTGCCGTGGTCGCGGGTGTGGCCGCCGAAGCGGCGCTGGTCGATGCGGCCCTCGGGGGTGCGGTTGAACGGCATCCCCATCTTCTCCAGGTCGAGCACCGCGTCGATGGCTTCCTTGCACATGATCTCCACCGCGTCCTGGTCGGCGAGGTAGTCGCCGCCCTTGACGGTGTCGAAGGTGTGCCATTCCCAGTTGTCTTCCTCGACGTTGGCCAGCGCCGCGCACATGCCGCCCTGGGCCGCCCCGGTGTGGCTGCGGGTGGGGTAGAGCTTGGTCAGCACCGCGGTGCGCACCCGCGGGCCGGCTTCCACGGCCGCGCGCATCCCGGCACCGCCGGCGCCGACGATCACCACGTCGTATCGATGTTGTTGGATCATGACTCGCCTATCCCGAGATGTTCGGGTCGAAGGTCAGCAGCACGTAGGTGCCCAGCACCAGGGTGAAGCCCATCGACAGCAGCAGCAGGCTGTTCAGCCAGAACCGGGTGCTGTCCTTGCGGCTGTAGTCGTCGATGATGGTGCGCAGCCCGTTGCCGCCGTGCAGCTGGGCCAGCCACAGCAGCGCCAGGTCCCAGAACTGCCAGAACGGCGACGCCCAGCGCTGCGCCACGTAGTTGAAGTCGATGCGGTACACGCCGTCGTCCCACATCAGCATGATGAACAGGTGGCCGATCGCCAGCACGAACAGCGCGACGCCGGAGAACCGCATGAACAGCCAGGCGAACTTCTCGAAGTTGGGGATGCCGGCGCGGCGCCGCGGGGAGCGGGGATTGTCCAGGCTGGCCGGGCGGTCGTAGAAGCGCTGTTTGACCGGGGCGATCTGGCCCGGGCCGAGCTGCAGGTCGGGGGTGCTCATCGGAAGTGCCCCAGCATGTGGATGACGGTCACCACGCCGGCCGGGACCATCAGCAGCAGGAACACCACGCCGACGATCCAGAACATCAGCCGCTGGTGGCGCGGGCCTTCGGACCAGAAGTCGATCAGGATCACCCGGATGCCGTTCAGCCCGTGGAAGAGCACCGCGGCGATCAGGCCGTACTCCATCACCCCGACGATCGGCATCTGGTAGTCGTGGATCACCGCGTTGTAGGTCTGCGGGCTGACCCGCAGCATCGCGGCGTCGAGGACGTGCACGAACAGGAAAAAGAAGATCGTCGCGCCGCTGATCCGGTGCAGCACCCACGACCACATGCCGGGGTCGCCCCGGTACAGGGTGCGTGGTGGCCTGCGTTTGCGCGCGGGAGCCGATACCGGTGTCGCCGGATCCGCGGTTGTCGGTTGTGTTGTCACCCCTGTGTCACCCCTCACCGCCTTCTTCCGACCTTCTTGCTTGCGACGGTCACGCCGGGCACTTGAGCTTAGCTCGCACGCGGCGCGCCCCGCGCCGATGTCCGTCAAGCGAAATGCCGCTTTCCGGCTAGGGTGACTGTCGGTACAGGCCGTGGCTGAGCGGGGTTTCGTTATGCCGGACATTGACTGGAATGCACTGCGGGACAAGGCAATCGACGTGTCCGCGGGCGCCTATGCGCCGTACTCGCGGTTCCGGGTGGGCGCGGCCGGGCTGGTCGACGACGGGCGGGTGGTGACCGGTTGCAATGTGGAGAACATCTCATATGGCCTTGGTCTCTGCGCCGAGTGCGCGGTGGTGTGCGCCCTGTATGCGAGCGGCGGCGGCCGGCTGGTCGCGCTGGCGTGCGTGGACGGGCGCGGATCGGTGCTGACGCCGTGCGGGCGGTGCCGCCAGGTGCTGGCCGAACACGGCGGCCCCGAGCTGCTGATCGACCATCCGGGCGGGCCGCGCCGGCTCGGCGAGCTGCTGCCGGACGCGTTCGGCCCCGACCAGCTGGCCGCCGGGCGGGACTGATGCGGCCCGGGTTCGACGCGCCCACGGTGATCAGGACCAAGCGCGACGGCGGCCGGCTGTCCGACGCCGCCATCGACTGGGTGATCGACGCCTACACCCACGGCCTGGTGGCCGAGGAGCAGATGGCGGCCCTGTTGATGGCGATCCTGCTGCGCGGCATGGACGGCGGCGAGACCGCCGCCTGGACGTCGGCGATGCTGGCCTCCGGCGACCGGCTGGACTTCTCCGACCTGGGTGTGCCGACGGTGGACAAGCACTCCACCGGCGGGGTGGGCGACAAGATCACCCTGCCGCTGGTGCCGGTCGTCGCCGCCTGCGGGGCGGCGGTGCCGCAGGCCTCGGGCCGCGGGCTCGGCCACACCGGCGGCACCCTGGACAAGCTGGACGCGATCGCCGGGTTCAGCGCGCAGCTGCCCGGCCGGCGGGTGCGTGAGCAGCTGCGCGGGGTCGGGGCGGCCATCTTCGCCGCCGGTGACCTGGCCCCGGCCGACGCCAAGCTCTACGCGCTGCGCGACATCACCGCCACCGTCGAATCGCTGCCGCTGATCGCCAGCTCGGTGATGAGCAAGAAGCTGGCCGAGGGGGCCGGCGCGCTGGTGCTCGACGTGAAGGTCGGCTCGGGGGCGTTGGTGAAGACCGAGGAGCAGTGCCGCGACCTGGCGCACACCATGGTCGGGCTGGGCGCCGCGCACGGGGTGCCCACACGCGCGCTGCTCACCGACATGAACCGGCCGCTGGGCGCGACCGTCGGCAACGCGTTGGAGGTGGCCGAGGCGCTCGAGGTGCTGGCCGGGGGCGGGCCGCCCGATGTCGTCGGGCTGACGCTGCGGCTGGCCGCCGAGATGCTCGCGCTGGCCGGGGTCGGCGACCGGGACCCCGCCGACACCCTGCGCGACGGCACCGCGATGGACCGGTTCCGTCGTTTCGTCGCCGCTCAGGGCGGTGATTTGTCGGTACCGTTGCCGATCGGTAGGCACTCCGAGACCGTGACCGCTCCCCGGGGCGGCACAATGGGCGATATCGACGCGATGGCAGTGGGGCTGGCGGCTTGGCGGCTCGGCGCGGGAAGATCCCGTCCGGGCGAACGGGTGCAAGCCGGCGCCGGCCTCCGGATTCACCGCCGCCCCGGCGAGCCGGTCGCCGCCGGCGAGCCGCTGTTCACCCTCTACACCGACACCCCGGAACGCTTCGGCGCCGCGCTGGCCGAGCTGGACGGCGGCTGGAACGTCGGCGACGGCGCGCCGGCGCCGCGACCGCTGATCATCGATCGGATCGTCACATGACCGCACCATTGGAGCTCGAGCAGATCCGCAAGGCGCCCAAGGCCCTGCTGCACGATCACCTCGACGGCGGGCTGCGCCCGTCGACCGTGCTGGACATCGCCGGGCAGACCGGCTACGACGGGCTGCCCGCCACCGACGTCGAGGAGCTGGCGACCTGGTTTCGCACCCGCTCGCACAGCGGCTCGCTGGAGCGCTACCTGGAGCCGTTCTCGCACACCGTGGCGGTGATGCAGACCCCCGAGGCGCTGCACCGGGTGGCGTACGAGTGCGTAGAGGACCTGGCCGAGGACTCGGTGGTCTACGCCGAGATCCGGTTCGCTCCCGAGCTGCACATCAACCGCGGCATGTCCTTCGACGAGATCGTCGACGCCGTGCTGGCCGGGTTCGCCGACGGCGAGAAGGCTTGTGCGGCAGCGGGCCGGCCGATCGTGGTGCGACTGTTGGTGACCGCCATGCGGCACGCGGCGGTGTCCCGGGAGATCGCCGAGCTGGCGATCCGGTGGCGGGACAGGGGAGTGGTCGGTTTCGACATCGCGGGCGCCGAGGCCGGCAACCCGCCGACCCGGCACCTGGAGGCGTTCGATTACATGCGAGATCACAACGCGCGCTTCACGATTCACGCCGGGGAGGCGTTCGGCCTGCCGTCCATCCACGAGGCCATCGCGTTCTGCGGCGCCGACCGGCTCGGCCACGGGGTGCGGATCGTCGACGACATCGACGTGCTGGCCGACGGCCCCGACAAGGGCAAGGTACGGTTGGGCAGACTGGCGAACATCTTGCGGGACAAGCGAATTCCGTTGGAACTGTGCCCCAGCTCCAACGTGCAGACCGGGGCCGTCAAAAGCATCGCCGACCATCCGTTCGACCTGCTGGCCCGCACCCGGTTCCGGGTGACCGTCAACACCGACAACCGGCTGATGAGCGACACCTACATGAGCCGCGAGATGCACCGGCTGGTCCAGGCTTTCGGCTACGGATGGAGCGATCTGGAAAGGTTCACCATCAACGCGATGAAGTCCGCCTTCATTCCGTTCGACGAGCGGCTGGCCATCATCGACGAGGTGATCAAACCCCGGTACGCGGTGCTGATCGGCTGAAGCCGGCGGGTTACAGTCCGGCTGACCTACGAACTCGTGCACACTCCCTTCACTTGACGATGCCTCGACCCACGGCGAATCCGGCCGTGTGGGTAATTGTCTGATCGAAACCATTACAGAGGGGCCGGTTTGCTACCGATCCCAACAAACCTCACCCCATGTCGATCCAGACAGTCAGGGCGGCGGTCATGACGCCGACAACTGCGAGCAGGGTCGTATCTGTCATGCGGAGGCGCGGCGTTTCGGACGTGCCCATGCGCAACTCGCGGGCGATCAGGAACAGCGGAAACATCACACTGATGGCAACGAAGAATGACCCGACGACGTAAACCCAGACGAATCGCACGCTGTGCTTCGTTGCTTCAATGACCATCAGAATGACGACGCTAATGGCCAACATCAGGGCGTCGGCCGCCACGAAACGCGAGGCCGACGTGGCCTTGGCATCGCGCCAAAAGGTGCCTAAGAAGTCGGCGGCGCTGTGGACATACGGGCCACCGTTACTCCATGTCGCAATCAGCGCGGCGAAAGCGATTGCGGCATAGACGATGCAGAGGATTTTGCGGGACCTTGGGACGGACGGTGTTCCGTCGGCTTGGTTGGCTGTTGTCACGCCCTTTACGCTAGAGCCACCTCAACCTCTCGGCGCCGGAATTCTTGCAAACGCATTCGATCCGTTTCTCACCCGGACGAATTTCTTGATGCCCCAGCCTGTTTGGCTTAGTTGTTGGTGGGTGGCGGTTGAGGCTGGAATGGGTCGTACCACCACCAGTCGGCGCGTTCGCCGAGCGGCCCGGGGCATGGTGGCACCGCGGGTGGGGGTTGGGTTGGTGGGCGCGCCAGCGATCCCGGGCTCAGCGGTCGCCCGTCGCTGTCGGTGACGGTCAGGGCGTCGGCGGGACCGGTGATGGTGATGATGCCGCGGTGGTGCAGCCGGTGATGGTAGGGGCAGACCAGCACCAGGTTGGCCAACTCGGTCGGTCCGCCGTCTTCCCAGTGCCGCAGGTGATGAGCGTGCAGACCGCGGGTGGCCCCGCAGCCGGGCACCGCGCAGGTGGGGTGGCGGTGCTCGAGTGCGCGGCGCAGCCGCCGGTTGATCACCCGGGTGGTGCGGCCAGCGCCGATGGGCTGACCGTCGCGTTCGAACCACACCTCGCAGGTGGCATCACAGGTCAGGTATTGGCGTTCGGCGTCGGTGAGCAGTGGGCCCAGATTCAGTGCGGCGAGGCGCTGGGCGATGTCGAGATGCATCACCACGGTGGTGTGCTGGCCGTGCGGGCGGCGAGCCGCCTCTGCGTCCCACCCGGTTTCGACCAGACGCATGAACGCATCGAGGCTGTCCGGCAACGGCGGTCGCTGATCGAAAACCCGTTCGGTGTTGTCGCGGTCGTGTTCCCACTCGGCGATCAGCGCATCCAGATGCGACTGCAACGCCGCGTCAAACTTCGCCGCCTCGTCGTGGGCAAGTGTGATTCGGTAGCAACTGCCCTGCTCGGTGCTGGTCCTGGTGAACGCGCGCTCGGGCTCACGCTGCGGTTCGGGTTCGGGGCGGGGTTCCAGCTTGACCGCGGTGCGCAGCTGGCTGACCGTGGCGACCCGCGCCAACTCCACGTAATGCTCATCAGATCCCGCCCCGCCCCGCGCCGCGATGACCCCGACCTGATCCAGCGACAGCCAGCCCTCCCGCATGCCCTGGGCGCAACGCGGGAACTCCGGCAGCCGGGCCGCGATGGTGGCGATCGTGTGCGCGTTTGCCGGCGAGCAGCCGGTCTTCCAGGCCACCAACGCCGGCACCGACCGCGCGCCGGTGATTCCGCACAGTTCGTCACGGTCGATCTCGGCCACAATATCCACGATGCGCCCATCAATCGCATTGCGTTGACCGGTCAACTCCGCCAACTCCTCGAACAGCACATCTAGACGCCGCGGAACGTTTTCTGCCAGCGGAGGCGCTGCGGGGAAAGGCATAACGTCATAAAAGCAGGGGGGTCCGACATTTAGCGGGTAAACGCCACGCAACCTGGCTGGGCGTCGTTGCTCAGTTGAGTCCCGCATAGTGGTGTAGCGCGGTTGCTGGGTTCGTCATCGTGTCGGTGATGGACGTAAAGCGGCCACCGCGTGATCCTTCGAGTCAACCTTCCACAGAATCCTCGAGGAGTCCCAC
>NZ_JACKSY010000112.1:0-837 GCF_025821985.1 Mycobacterium timonense
CGGTCGAAAAGTGAGCACCCTTCTGATTGGAGAGTGATCACTGTGGAGGATTGGGCGGAGCGGTCGAAAAGTGAGCACCCTTCTGATTGGAGAGTGATCACTGTGGAGGATTGGGCGGAGATTCGCCGGCTGTATCGGTCGGAGAACCTGTCGCAGGCCGCGATCGCGCGGCGGTTGTCGCTATCGCGCAACACCGTGGCCAAGGCGATTAGCGCTGAGGCGGTACGGGTGCTGCTGGGCGCACCGTCAACGACGTCGGCGTGGGCGCAGATCGAGATTGCGGTACGGGTGCTGCTGGGCCAGTTCCCAACAATGCCGGCCACCGTGATTGCCGAACGGGTCGGCTGGACGGGTGGGCATTCCTGGTTCGCCGAGAATGTGGCCAGGATCCGCCCGGAGTACGCTCCAGCCGATCCGTGCGACCGACTGGTCCATCGGCCCGGTGAGCAGGTGCAGTGCGACCTGTGGTTTCCCGGAGCGCTGGTACCCGATCACGCCGGGGTGCTTCGGTCGTTCCCGGTGCTCGTGATGGTTGCGGCATATTCGCGGTACATCGCGGCGATGATGATCCCGTCGCGAGTGACTGGGGATCTGCTGGCGGGGATGTGGCAACTGGTGCAGGATGTCGGCGCGGTTCCCCGAACACTGTTGTGGGACAACGAGTCCGGTATCGGTCAACGCGGTCGCCTCGCCGAGGGCGTGGTCGGGTTCTGCGGGGTGTTGGCCACCCGGCTGATCCAGACCCGACCGTACGACCCCGAATCCAAAGGACTCGTGGAACGGGCCAACGGCTACCTGGAGACCTCGTTCCTGCCCGGCCGCGCCTTCTCCTCGCCC
>NZ_JACKSY010000113.1:0-158788 GCF_025821985.1 Mycobacterium timonense
TGTCGGTTCCGGTCGAAAAGTGAGCAGGTGATTCCGGTCGAAAAGTGAGCACCCTTCGATTGGAGAGTGATCACTGTGGAGGATTGGGCCGAGATTCGCCGGCTGCATCGGTCGGAGAAGCTGTCGCAAGCGGCGATCGCGCGACGGCTGGGCCTGTCGCGGAACACCGTGGCCAAGGCGCTGGATTCGGAGTCTCCGCCGCGCTATGAGCGGGCGCCGGTGATGACGTCGGCGTGGGCGCAGATCGAACCGGCGGTGCGGGCCGTGCTCAGCGAGTATCCGACGATGCCGGCGACGGTGATCGCCCAGCGTGTCGGGTGGGCCGGTGGGCATTCCTGGTTCAGTGAGAACGTCGCCCGTATCCGATCCGAGTATGCGCCGGTCGATCCGTGCGACCGGTTGGTGCATCTGCCCGGTGAGCAGGTGCAGTGCGATTTGTGGCTGCCGGGCCGGGTGGTGCCTGACCATGCGGGGGTGTTGCGGTCGTTTCCGGTGTTGGTGATGGTGGCCGCCTATTCGCGGTTTATCGCCGCGGTGATGCTTCCCTCGCGGGTCACTGGGGATCTGCTGGCCGGTATGTGGCTGCTGCTGTCGCAGTGCATCGGCGCGGTTCCGCGAACGCTGTTGTGGGACAACGAAGCTGGTATCGGTCAACGTGGCCGGCTGGCCGAGGGGGTGGCCGGGTTCTGCGGAGTGTTGGGCACCCGGCTCATCCAGGCCCGACCCTACGATCCCGAAACCAAGGGGCTGGTGGAGCGCGCCAACGGTTACCTGCGCTCGTCGTTTCTGCCCGGACGCCAGTTTGGCTCGCCCGCACAGTTCAATACCCAGCTCGCCGATTGGCTGGCCCAGGTGGCCAACCCGCGCACGCACGCCACTACCCGCATGATCCCGGCCCAGGCTCTGGGTGCTGATCGGGCGGCGATGGCGGGGCTGCCGCCGGTGGCGCCGAGTACGGGCACCACGATGACCACCCGGCTGGGTCGCGATTATTACGTCAGCATCGGCGGCAACGCCTACTCGGTGCATCCGGAGGCGATCGGCCGGATGATCAGCGTGAGCGCATCGCTGGATCGGGTGGTGGCCCGCTGCGGGGACCGTGTGGTAGCTGATCATCAACGGCTTTGGGGCACAGCAGGATTAGCGTCAGACCCCGAGCACCGGGCCGCGGCCTCAAGGATGCGGGAGACCTTCCGCAACCGCCCAGCAGTGGCTGCTCATCTCGACATCGAAGTCCAAGTCGCTGATCTGGGCACCTATGACGCGGTGTTCGGCACTGGGGAGGTCGCCTGATGGCCACCAAACGCGCCCCGGCCCCCGGTGAAGCCGACAAACTGATCGCCCATCAAGCCCGGCTGCTCAAAGCACCGCGNATCGCCGCCCACTACAGCCGCCTGGCTGAGCAGGGCCGCGCCGCGGGCTGGTCGCTGGAGGACTACCTGGCCGCCGTGCTGGCCGTCGAGTCCAACGCCCGCGCGGAATCCGGGGCCCGCCAACGCATCCGTTATGCCGGTTTCCCGGCGATCAAAACGATCACCGACTTCGACTTCACCGCCCAACCCCACGTCGATCGCGCCCAGATCGCCCGACTGGAAGCCGGCGGCTGGCTAGCCGAAGCCCGCAACATCGTGCTGCTCGGCCCACCAGGCACCGGCAAAACACACCTGGCCACCGCGCTGGCGATCGCGGCCGCCCAAGCCGGCCACCGCGTCGCATTCGCCCCGGCCACCGGCTGGATCACCCGCCTCGCCGAGGCCCACCGCATCGGACGATTGGATGCCGAGCTGCGCAAGATCTCGCGCATCGGGCTGATCGTCATCGACGAAGTCGGCTACATCCCCTTCGACACCGAAGCGGCCAACCTGTTCTTCCAACTGGTGTCGACCCGATACGAGAAGTCATCGATCATCTTGACCTCCAACCTGCCGTTTTCNCGCTGGGGCCAAGTATTTGGCGAGGCCACCATCGCCTCGGCGATGATCGACCGCATCGTGCACCACGCCGACGTCATCGCCCTCAAAGGCGCCAGCTACCGCATCAAACACACCGCAATCGAGTCCCTGCCCTCCGTCGAAGCCGACCGTCAGGCAGACTCAACCCCGTAACCCCTGCTCACTTTTCGACCGGAAGAAACTGCTCAGAATTCGACCGGAAGCGACAGGCACACCGCAATCGAGTCCCTGCCCTCCGTCGAAGCCGACCGTCAGGCAGACTCAACCCCGTAACCCCTGCTCACTTTTCGACCGGAAGAAACTGCTCAGAATTCGACCGGAAGCGACAGGCGCCCCGTTGGGTTAACGACGATTCGTGTTTCGGCGAGGCGCCGGAAACCGTCGAGCATGCCCGCGACGGGAAGCTTGAGCTGCGACGATGTGGTGCGCTTGTACCGATGCGGAGCCGGTGGCGACCCGATGGGGTCACGCGCGTCGCCGCTCCGCATCCGTCTGCGACGCGGGCCGGCACACGCGGGCGCCGGCCGCGCGTTCGGCAGCCGTCCAGCAAACTGTGCGCACGGCGCGGGCCCGGCGCCGGGCGGGCGACCGCCGAGCGACGAAGTGCCCGCCTTCTAGCGACAAACCGGCGGCCGGCGGGGCGGGCGAACGCGCCGCCGATGGGGCCCATCCTGGCACCGCTCACCGCATCGCCCGGGCACCCGGCCACTCCACTGTTGGCGAACGCTGAAAGCCTCATCACCTGCGTAGATTTGCCGCTGAGTTAATCGCTAGACCGCGCGTCGCGGCCGGGGAGCCGACGCATTGCGACACGGTCACGGATGCATACCTATCAGCTCATCACTGGTCACATTTGCCCCGCTGCTCACTATCGTCACAGGAGCCAACTATGGACGTCAACGCGGTGTCCAACCCCCTCGAAAGGTGTTACATGTCGGCGTTTCTGCGAAGTGTGTCGCTATCGATGGCGTCGGCGGCCGCTGTCGGATTCGTCCTCGTGGTGGGACCCGCGCCAACCGCGAACGCCACACCGTGTGGGGCTCCCGAAGCCAACGTGGACCCGCCCGCCGCGCCGCCGGCGATGCCCGCACCGCAGCCGGTTGTGCAGCCGCCGACCGGCCGCAGGCCCACCCACACCAACGACCAGGCGCCGCTGCCCAAGCTGGGTCCGCTGATCTCGTCCTTGCTCAAGCCGAGCGCACCGGGCCGGCAGTACTCCGCACCGGTGCACCCGCGGGCCGAGGGGCCCGGGCCCGACCCGTCCGCACCGATGTATCCGCAAGCCGAGGTGTTGCCGCCGGGACCCAACCCGCCCACACCCGGCGGGGCGGTACCGCCGAATGCCAACCAGCTGCGCCCGAACGCCGCCCCGATGCCGCAGCCGCAGCCCCAGCCGCAACCCGCGCCGGGTCCGCCGCCCCCGTCGATCGCGGGCGCCCCGACGTCGCTGGTCGACTGGGTGACCGGACCCAACGGCCCGAACAAGACCCTGCAACGTTTCAGTATCTCCGGCACCGACCTCGGGATCGCTTGGGACAACGGCGATCCCGCCAACCGCCAGGTGCTGATGGCCTTCGGCGACACCTTCGGCTACTGCAAGGTGCACGGCCAGCAATGGCGCTACAACACGCTGTTCCGCAGCAACGATCACGACCTTTCGCACGGAATCCACATCGCCGACGGCGTGCCCAACGACAGGTACTCCGGCTCACCGGTGTGGGCGCCCGGGCTTTCCAAACAGGTCGTCAACACCATCCACAAGGCGGCGCACGAAACCGGCATCATTCCCACGTCGGGCATGTCGATGGGCAGAACCCAATACATGAGCTACATGTCCATCCGCCAGTGGGGCCGTGACGGCGAATGGTCGACCAACTACTCGGCGATCGCGCGGTCCACCGACAACGGCCAGAACTGGGGGATCTTCCCGACCTCGATTCGCACGGCGTCGCCGGATGCCATTCCGGGAGCCGGGTTTACGCCCGGCAACGAGAACTTCCAGATGGGCGCGTTCCTCAAGGGCAACGACGGCTACATCTACCAGTTCGGGACGCCCTCGGGGCGCGGCGGGGCGGCATTCTTGTCCCGCGTTCCGCCGAACCAATTGCCCGACCTGACCAAGTACCAATACTGGAACGGCGACAACGGTGGGCACTGGGTGGCAAACAACCCCGGTGCGGCGACGCCGATCTTCCCCGGCCCGGTGGGCGAGATGTCGGCCCAGTACAACAGCTATCTCAAGCAATACCTGGTGCTCTACACCGACGGCGGCAGCAACGACGTCGTGGCGCGGACCGCGCCGACCCCGCAGGGGCCGTGGAGTCCCGAGCAGCCGTTGGTGTCCTCGTTCCAAATGCCCGGTGGCATCTACGCGCCGATGATCCATCCCTGGTCCTCGGGGCGAGACCTGTACTTCAACCTGTCGCTGTGGTCGGCATACGACGTGATGTTGATGCACACCGTTCTGCCGTAGAGCTGTCCCATCCGGTGGCCGAGTGAGAGGAGGGCGACGATGATCGCCTTGGAGTATCACGACGACAGTTGCGGCCTGGCCGACCCGCTCACTCCGCTCGCCGCGGCGGCGCTGCCCGACGACGTGCCCGCCTCGTCGGCGGCAGACGTCACCGGGCGCCGGGACGACGACGGTGCGGAGGGTCACACGGTGTTCGACGGTCACCGTCCGGATTTCTGGACTATAGGCAGGCCAGGGCTGCGCGACATCGAGGTGTGCATCGAGAGCACCCGCGCGGACGGCGCGATCAGCCTGGGCCTGGTGGTCAACGGCCTGGATTGCAGTGGTGTTCCGATTGACCAGGCGCTTTCGCTCGCAGACGCCCGGGGGGATGCGGGCGTCTGCGGCGTCAGCTGCCGGGGAGGCGGGCACCTCAAGGCCAGTTAGGCCGCGGCGGAACGCATTTGGTGCGACGTCGCCGTCACGGCGGGGGCAACGGGATCCACCGCTTGCCGTCCGTCGTCCATCCGCACGGCAGGTAGTTCCAGTGCGCGGGCGGGCCGAAATCGAAACTCAGACACTTCGGTGCCAGGGGTGGCGGGGTCGGCGACGGCGGTGCCGGCTGGTTCTCGGCGTGAGCGGTGGCCCCGCTGAGAGTCAAGGCCCCAACGGCGATCAGTGTCGCGACTAGCTTCCGCATCGCAGGCCCGGCAGGTGTTATGCCCCGACGAGGCGACGGCCGCTACGTTTCTTCCCGCACACGCACCTCACCGATGGTAGTCCTGTTTCCCGCGGTTGGTGGGACGTGAAGTGCTTCAGGCCCCCGGCTGTTGGGTGGCGGGCGGCCGGGCGAATTAACCACGTCCGCCGCCCGCAAACGATTTCTCGTGCTACTCAGCGTTGTCTGTGCGATGAGCGAGCCAGGCGGCTGCTCGTTGGGAGGCTCTCCGATAGGGTTCGGGTACGGTCACGAGGCGGCTTGCAATCACTTGCGGGTCAACGAGATCAGCAGCGATCAGTGCCTGAACGAAGTTCTGGTCTTTCTCCCGTAGTGCGCACAACTTCGCAACACACAAGTCTTCCTTGTCGAGGCACCATCCGATGTATTGAGGTTCGCCCGATGGGGCGGCGGTGTTCTCGTTCTGCACTTTGACCAGCCGATCGCGCCATCCGTCGGGCAGCGCCGAGGTCTGCAGGTCCACGCCGTCGATACTGAAACCGTGAAGTCGCTCAAAGGGGGAGAACTCGCCCGCGGCTCCCTCGAGTTCATCTGCAAGACGGGCGATTTCGCCCGTGTCGTCGGTGATGGGCAGGACGTCGACTTCCACCGACCTGGTGGCGTAGAAGGGCAGCTGGTCCTCGGTGTAGGTGCCGAGGATCGCTTGGGAGCCGACGATGATCACTTCAGTCAGTCCGGCGATTTGGCAGGCGGCCCGGATGGCGTGCTCAAGCTGGTCTCGCCGCATCAGCGCACCGTGCGCAGAACGCGGATGCGCTCCTCATCGGGGAGCAGTCCGCCCATCGGTGAGACTTCGCGCATTTCGATGCAATCGCGGCCGAGTCCGGTAAGGACGCGATGAAGGCCGGGGACGTCACCGTCTCTCACGAGCGATTCCCAGCGGTCGAGATTTCTCATGTGTGGTTGGCCGGTGACGCCGGACCTCAACCGTCGCAAGTTGCGCTCGATCACGGGTTTCCATTGGGTGAGGGTCGACCGTGTCAGGTGTCTGGCCAGCTCGCGGTGCAGTTTCCACGAGCGGCGTTCTGAGCGTGTGAGCGTGGGAGCGACTGGTTGGCGGGTGATTTCGAGTCGGTACCCCATACAGGACAGCAGTCGGTCGAGCTGCTCATCGCTGAGTTCGACCTTGTCCGAGAGGAACTGGCTGATGCTCGGCTGGTGCACACCGCTGAGCCGAGACAATTCGGACTGGGTGGTGCCGGTTTCGTGCATCACCGTCCGTAAGACGTCGCTCTGCCCGCTCATGCCAAACTATAGCATTTTTTACTATAGGTGCGGCGGGTCTTCCTTGGTGCGAGTGCCGCACGATGAGGCCCGCGCTTCGACGCACTTCCAGCTAGGGAATCCAAGATCGCTGCATTTGATGCTGTCGGTGAAGGTCAGGGGGTGTCACCGATCAGCCGAAACAACTGTCACGCATCAACCGAAACACTGTCAGGCATCACCCGACATAGATCCGTCAAGCATCAGCCGAAGTCATACAATCCCACCTGTGCCCCACCTGTGCCCCCGGCAGGATTCGAACCTGCGACACCGGCTTTAGGAGAGCCGTGCTCTATCCCCTGAGCTACGAGGGCGGACGGCCCGAGCTTACCGGGGCGGCGCGCCGAGAACCGAAATCCGCCGTCAGCGCAGTTCGGCGATGACCTTGGCGAAGTTGTCGATGTGGTTGTCCTGCACGGTGAAGGACGAGACGCCGTACTTGTCGCGGTAGGCCGACAAGGTGTCGGCGATGTCGCGCGGCGAACCGCTGAGCACCGACGGCATCGACAGGATCTGCTCGTCGGTCAGCTCGGGCGAGTAGCTGCGGGTCAGCTTGAGGTCGGGCTCGGTCTCACCGACGCGCGGCATGGCCGTGATGGCCAGATTCAACTCGAGCGAGTCGAACCGATCGCCGGCCGCGTTGCGGACGAACTCGACGCGCTCGGCGAACGGGTCCTCGACGTCGCGCACCTTGGCGCCGGTCAGCCCGATGATGTCGGCATTGCGGGCGGCGATGGTCAGCACCCGGTCCCCGTTGCCGGCGATGATCAGCGGTGTCGACGGGTGGTGTTCCTTGAGGTACTTCGTCATGTGTTCGAGGTAGTCGACCCGCTCGCGGGCGCTGGGATACGGGATCTCGGCGGCTTCGAACTCTTCGCGGACATACCCGGTGCCCAGCCCGATCTCGAGGCGGCCGTCGCTGAGCAGATCCAGGGCCTGCATGTCCCGGCTGAGCAGGGCCGGCTTGTAGAACGCGGAATTGAGCACGTACATGCTCAGCCGCAGCGTCGTGGTGACCATGGCGACCGCGGTCAGCGTCGGGAACGGCGCCGCGGCGCCCAAATGGTCAGGTACACAAAGGATGTCAAAGCCGGCGTCTTCGGCGCGCTTGGCCTTGTCGAGCAGCGCCTCCCGCGACTTGTAGAACCGCATGCTCATTCCAAAGCGAAAGTCCTTGGCCACCAACACTCTCCGTTCAATGATCCGACATTGACCAACAACGGGCGGCATCCGCCAACCCCTGGATCAGGGCGCCGGTCACCGGCGATAAGCCGTCGTCGCCGGGCAGCGGGCTGCGCGGGCTGAGCCCCCGGACCCGCGCCGAGAGCTCCAGCTGGACTCCGCCGTCACGCACCCGATTCACCGGGTTCGCCGGGTGCAGGCCGCGCAATTCGGCGGGGATGTCCTCGAGGTCGGTGATCACCCGGTAGCCGGCCAACCGGACGTGCCGGGCCAAATGATCGGCCAGCGCCCGGTTGCGGCCGCCGGCCAACAGTTGGGTGCTGCGACCGTCGCGGCCATACCCGTGCAGCGACACCGCAACGTCGACGTGGTCGAGGAACTCGGCCAGCCGCGGCGACTCGGCCGGGTCGAACCGGGCCGACGGCAGGTGATGCGGATAGGCGGCGGGATGGCGCACCACGTACACCGACGCGCCGGCGGCCGCGGCGGCGCGTTCGGCGATCACGTCGGTCATCTCTTCCAGCCCGCCGCCGTGAATGGCCAAAAACCCGAAGCCCGAACGCAATTGGCTGGACTCAGTCACGCCGGTAACACGCAGCAGTGCCGAAAGCGATTGCGGCCCAATCCCATTCGAAGGCGACGTGGCTCGCGGACTGGGCCAGCCGGCGGGGTCCCAGCGGCGCAAGAAGTCGATCCAGCGTTGCGGCAACCCGTGCTGGGTGGCGCCGTCGACGATCTTGGGCAGGTAGCCCGGCCGCGGCGGGCCCGGTGTCACCCGGTGGTCGATGTACACCCAGGCCGGCGCCGGCCCGTCATCGGTGTGCACGGTGAGCCGGTCGCGCCGGTAGCGCACCGGCACCCCCTCGGCGCTGTCCAGGGTCGCCAAGTCGCCGTCGGAGATCCGCCACACCACGCCGTGCACCTGGTTACCGGCCAGCGGTTCGACGGTGGCCACGCCGCGCTGATTGATCAGCCAATCGTGATCGGCCAGCACCGCGGGCCGCGGATCGGCCGCGTCGGGACAGCGCTGCGCCATCTGCCGTGCGCACAGGTTCGACCCGTATGCGAAGTAGAGGTGCCGGCGGGCCGGCATTCAGCCGGTCACCGTCAGCCAGATGAGCACCATGTTCAGCAGACTAATCAAGATGCCCACGCCCCAGCCAAGGATCGTCGTGATGCGGTGGTTGGCGTCGGACCCCATCAGCTCGCGGTCGCTGGTCAGCTTGATCAACGGCAGCACCGCGAACGGTATCCCGAACGACAGCACCACCTGGGACAGCACCAGGGCGCGGGTGGTGTCGTATCCGACCGCCAGGATCAGCAGCGCGGGGCACAGCGTGATCAACCGGCGCACCACCATCGGAATCGAGCGGTGCAGCAGCCCCTGCATGATCATGGCGCCGGCGTAGGCACCCACCGACGACGATGCCAGCCCGGAGGCGAGCAACCCCACGGCGAACATCACCGCGATGGTCGCGCCCAGCGTGTTGTGGATCGCGGTGTACGCGCCCTCGATCGAGGCGCTCACGTCGCGGTGCTGCAGGTTGGTGGCGGCGATCAGCAGCATCGCGGCGTTCACGGTGCCGGCCACCGCCATCGCCAGTACCACGTCCCAGCGGGTGACGCGCAGCAGCAGGCGGCGGTGCGGCCCCTCGTCGGGGTGCCCGTGCCGGTCCAGGACCAGCCCCGAATGCATGTACACCGCATGCGGCATGACGGTGGCGCCCAGGATGGCGGCGGCCAGCAGCACGCTCTCGGTGCCGCGGAACCTCGGGAGCAGCCCGGACAGCACCGCCTCCGGGGGCGCGGTCTTGACGAAGAAGCTGGCCGCGAACCCGATCGCGATGACCAGCAGCAGGCCGGTGATGACCCGTTCGAAGAGGATCTGGCCGCGCCGGTCCTGGATGCCCAACAGCAGCAGCGCCACCACGCCGGTGATCAGCCCACCGGCCAGCAGCGGCAACCCGAACAGGATGTGCAAGGCGATGGCCCCGCCGACCACCTCGGCCGCGTCGGTGGCGATGGCCACCAGCTCGGCCTGAACCCAATAGACCAGCCGCGCCGGACGGCTCATCCGCTTGCCGATGGTTGCGGGCAGGGAGCGCCCGGTCACCAGCCCGAGCTTGGCCGACAGGTACTGCACCAGGCCGGCCAGGACGTTGGCGGCCACGATCACCCACAGCAGCAGGTAGCCGTATTGCGAGCCGGCGCTGACGTTGGCCGCGACATTTCCCGGGTCGACGTAGGCGATGGCGGCGACGAACGCGGGCCCGAGCAGGTACCAGTTGCCCTTGAGCGAGCCCTGGGTGCGCTGCGCCAACGTCGACCTCGATTCCCATCAGGCGAATAAGAAAGTGAGGGTAGTCGAACATTGCCGCCGTGCCGTCGGCGGCCACGGCGTTTCCGTCGTCCCGGCTTACTCCGGGCGGTAGAGGCCGCGCCCGGTGATCAGCGGCAGGTCCAGCGTCGTGACGATGCCCGGCGGGGCCGCCACCACCGCGGGGATCGCGTTGACCACCCGCATCGCGGTGGCCACCAAGCCGGCGTGGTTGTGATCGCCCTTGCGGCTGCTCAGGCAGATGTCCATGGCATACGACGGTTCGCCGGTGACCTCGATGCGGTAGGAGCCGCCGTGCTGCGCGGGCTGCGGCCAGTCGGGGCACAGGTCCTCGCGCAGCCGGGTGACGTGTTCGAGAACGACGACGGGACGGCCGTCGACCATCCCGAACACCTCGAAGCGCAGCGCCGCGGCGGTGCCCTTGGCGATGTGACCCGCCGCGATGTCGAAGTCTTCGGGTGCGGGCACCCGCACGTGCTGCTGGGTGACCTCGTCGAGCGAAACACCCAGTCCCGCCGCCAATTGCCGCACCACCGATCCCCAGGCGAGGCTGAGCACGCCGGGCTGCAGCAGCATCGGGACGTCGTCCAGCGGCTTACCGAATCCCATCACGTCGAACATGACCGCGGCGCTGTCGTAGGTCGCGTAGTCAACGATCTCCATGCACCGGATCTGCTGGATGCTCTGGCAGGTGCCGGCGAGCGCCAGCGGCAGCAGGTCGTTGGCGAAGCCGGGATCGATACCGTTAACATACAGGCTCGAATTACCTTGCTGCGCAGCCTCTTCCAGCGGTTTGATCAGCTCGTCGGGGATGACCTGCCACGGATACTGCAAGAAGACCGGACCGCTGCCGACGATGTTGATGCCGGCGGCCAGGACGCGCCGGTAGTCGTCGAGCGCCTCGGGCAACCGATTGTCGGCCAGCGCGTTGTACACCGCGCAGCGCGGTCCGGTGGCCAGCACCGCGTCCAGGTCGGTGCTGGCGAGCACCCCCGTCGGCTGCGCCGGCCCGGCAAGTTCTGCCGCGTCTTTGCCGGCCTTGGCGTCCGAGGACACCCAGACGCCGGTCAGTTCGAATTGCGGATCCGTGATCAGCGCCCGCAGCGCATGGATACCGACGTTGCCGGTGCCGAGCTGGACGACGGGTATGGGCATGACATGCTCCTCAGCGGTCGGGGGTCACAGGTCCGGGACGGGGATGTCGAGGTTGGGGTAGGTCAACCCGCCGTCCACCTCCAGCGTCTTGCCGGTCAAAAACTCCCCGGCCGGGGACGCCAAATACACTGCGGCAGCGGCGATGTCGACGGGGTCGCCGAGACGGCGCAGCGGGGTGGCCTTCTCCATCGGCGCCCGCAGCTCGTCGTTGGAGGCCACCACGTCGAGCGCGGAGGTGAGGATCGAGCCCGGCGCGATCGCGTTGACCCGAATCCGCGGGCACAGATCCAGGGCGGTCAGCCGGGTGTAATGCGACAGCGCGGCCTTGGCCGTGCCGTAGGCCGCGAAACCCCGCCCGGCCAGCCGGCCCATGGTCGAGGTGATGTTGATGATGTTCCCGCCCCCGGAGTGCTCCAGCATCAGCGGCACGGCCGCCACGGTGAGTGCGTGGGCGGTGGCGACGTTGAAGGTGAAGGCGTCCTTGAGATCCTTCGTCGAGGTGGTCAGCAGCGTGTTGGGCATGGTGCCGCCGACGTTGTTGACGACGATGTCTAGTTTCCCGAAGGCCTCGACGGCCCGGCCGGCCAGCTCCGCGGTGGACTCGGGATGCGCCAGGTCGGCGGCCACCACCTGCGCCCGACGACCGGCGGCGCGGACCTGCTCGGCGACGGCTTCTAGTTGCGATTCGGTGCGCGAGGCGATCAGAACGTCCGCGCCGGCCTCGGCGAAGGCAACCGCGATGGCCGCCCCGAGGCCGCGGCCCGCACCCGTGATGACGGCGACTTTGTCGTCGAGGCGGAACCTGTCAAGGATCATGGCGGTCTCTTTTCTTTCGGTGTCAGCCGACACGGTAGCAAGCCACGCCGTCCCAGATCCGGGCATTTCTGGAACAGGTTCTACTTTTCCTCCGGCGCCGCTCACGCGCCGCCCGGCGCTACCGCCGGTCGCGCGCGGTGCGCACCGGCGACGGTGCCGCACCCGCGGCCTCGGGAAACGGCTTGAGGGTCAACCTGTTTGGTGCCAGGGCGCCGCGTGCGGCTCCGCTCGGCGAGCCGACCGACCGCCCGCGGCGGGCCGATCCGTAACACCCTCGCTTCGCTTTGCTGTCATGCCCCGGCGATTCGGCGTCGCCGCCTGGCTTCTGCCGACGTCGACGCGGCGTGTTGCGCCGTTCAGCGAAGGCCGCCGAACAGTTTGCTCATAGTTAACCTTGTTACTGTTAGCTTCGTGGCTGCGAGGCGGGCTGGTCGGCACGCGGTTGCCGGTGGACCGGCGGCGAACATGTTTCATCCCTACCGTGAGGAAGCGAATTGAAACTCAACCGATTTGGTGCCGTGCTGAGCGTCTTGAGCGCCGGCGCGCTGGTGTTGTCGGGATGCGGAAGCGATAACAACGGGGCTGGCGCCGGCGCCGGCGGCTCGTCGTCGAGCAAGGTGAGCTGCGGTGGCAAGAAGGCCCTCAAGGCCAGCGGCTCGACCGCCCAGGCCAACGCGATGACCCGATTCGTCAACGCCTTCGAACAGGCCTGTCCCGGCCAGACACTGAACTACACGGCCAACGGTTCCGGTGCCGGGATCAGCGAATTCAACGGCAAGCAAACCGATTTCGGTGGTTCCGACTCGCCGCTGGCGCCCAGTGAATACGCCGCGGCGCAGCAGCGTTGCGGCTCGCCGGCCTGGAATCTGCCGGTGGTTTTCGGCCCGATCGCCATCACCTACAACGTCGCCGGGCTGAACTCGCTGAACCTGGACGGCGCGACCGCCGCCAAAATCTTCAACGGCGCCATCACGACGTGGAATGACCCGGGGATCCAGGCGCTCAACCCCGGCGTTGCCCTGCCCGCCGAGCCGATTCACGTCGTCTTCCGCAACGACGAATCCGGCACCACCGACAATTTCCAGAAATATCTCGATGCCGCCGCCGACGGCGCTTGGGGCAAGGGCGCCGGCAAGACCTTCAAGGGCGGCGTCGGCGAGGGAGCCAAGGGCAACGACGGCACCTCGGCGGCGATCAAGGCCACCGAAGGGTCCATCACCTACAACGAGTGGTCGTTCGCTCAGGCGCAGAAGCTGAACATGGCCAAGATCATCACGTCGGCCGGTCCGGACGCGGTGGCGATCAGCGCCGACTCGGTGGGCAAGACGATCGCGGGAGCCAAGATCTCCGGCCAGGGCAACGATCTGGTGCTCGACACCCTGTCGTTCTACAAGCCCACCCAGGCCGGGTCGTACCCGATCGTGCTGGCCACCTACGAGATCGTCTGCTCGAAGTACCCCGACCCCCAGGTCGGCACGGCGGTCAAGGCGTTCCTGCAGAGCACCGTCGGCGCCGGCCAGAACGGTCTGGCCGACAACGGCTATATCCCGATCCCCGACGCCTTCAAGTCGAGACTGTCTGCTGCCATCAACGCGATCACCTAACCTGAGGTGGTCGTGACACGAGGAACAGCAACCGCGCAGCTGCCCGCACCGACGACGCTGAACGCGCGGGTATCGCGGCGGGGCGACCGGCTGTTCAAGGCGATCGCCGCCGCCGCCGGGTTCACGATCGTGGTCGCGATCGCGTTGATCGCGGTGTTCCTGTTGCTGCGTGCCGTTCCGTCGTTGCGCGTCAACCACGCGAACTTCTTCACCAGCGCCCAGTTCAGCACCAGCGACCCGCATCGGCTCGCGTTCGGCATCCGCGACCTGCTCATGGTCACGGTGCTCAGTTCGCTCAGCGCGCTGGTGCTGGCCGTCCCCATCGCGGTCGGTATCGCGGTGTTTCTCACCCAGTACGCGCCCAGACGACTGGCCCGCCCGTTCGGCGCGATCGTCGACCTGCTCGCCGCGGTGCCGTCGATCATCTTCGGGCTGTGGGGGATTTTCGTGCTGGCCCCCCAGCTCGAGCCGGTGGCGGCGTTCCTCAACCGCCACCTGGGATGGTTCTTCCTGTTCAAAACCGGCAACGTGTCGTTGGCCGGCGGCGGCACCATCTTCACCGCCGGCGTCGTGCTCTCGGTGATGATCTTGCCGATCGTCACGTCGGTGTCCCGCGAGGTCTTTCGGCAGACCCCGCACATCCAGATGGAAGCCGCACAGGCCCTGGGCGCCACCAAGTGGGAGGTGGTGCGGATGACGGTGTTGCCGTTCGGCCGCAGCGGCGTGATCGCGGCCTCGATGCTCGGGCTGGGCCGGGCCCTGGGCGAGACGGTGGCCGTGCTGATCATCTTGCGGTCGGCGGCCCGCCCGGGGCACTGGTCACTGTTCGACGGCGGCTACACCTTCGCCTCCAAGATCGCCTCGGCGGCCGCGGAGTTCAGCTCGCCGCTGCCCACCGGCGCCTACATCTCGGCGGGTTTCGCGCTGTTCGTTTTGACGTTCATCGTCAACGCGCTCGCGCGGGCGATCGCCGGCGGCAAGGTCAACGGATGACCCGGGCCGTCGACGCGCTCGACCGGCCGGTCAAGACCGAGGTGTTCCGGCCGCTGAGTGTGCGGCGCCGGATCACCAACAACGCCGCGACGATCTTCTTCCTCGGCTCGTTCGTCGTCGCGCTGGTGCCGTTGATCTGGGTGCTGTCGGTGGTGCTGGAACGGGGCTGGTACGCCGTCACCCGCTCGGGGTGGTGGACCCACTCGCTGCACGGCGTGCTGCCCGAGCAGTTCGCCGGCGGCGTCTACCACGCGCTGTACGGGACCGTGGTGCAAGCCGGGGTGGCCGCCGCGATGGCCGTGCCGCTGGGCCTGATGACCGCGGTCTTCCTGGTCGAATACGGGTCCGGCCGGCTGGTGCGGCTGACGACCTTCATGGTCGACGTGCTCGCCGGGGTGCCCTCGATCGTGGCGGCGCTGTTCATCTTCAGCCTCTGGATCGCCACGCTGGGCTTCCAGCAGAGCTCGTTCGCCGTCTCGCTGGCCCTGGTGTTGTTGATGCTGCCGGTGGTGGTGCGCTCGGCCGAGGAGATGCTGCGGTTGGTGCCCGACGACCTGCGCGAAGCCAGCTATGCGCTGGGCGTGCCGCAATGGAAGACCATCGTGCACATCGTGTTCCCCATCGCGATGCCCGGCATCGTGTCGGGCATCCTGTTGTCCATCGCGCGGGTGATCGGGGAAACCGCGCCGGTGCTGGTGCTGGTCGGCTACAGCCGATCGATCAACCTGGACATCTTCCACGGCAACATGGCCTCGCTGCCGTTGCTGATCTACACCGAACTGACCAACCCCGAACACGCCGGCTTCCTGCGGATCTGGGGTGCGGCGCTGACCCTGATCATCATTGTCGCGGTGATCAACGTCGTCGCCGCGGCCACCCGATTCCTGGCCGGTCGCCGGCGCTGACGGCGTCAGGACCTCGAAGCCGCCTTCTTGGCGGGCGCCTTCTTGGCCGCGCCCTTCTTCGCGGGTGCCTTCTTGGCGGCGGTCTTCTTGGCGGGCGACTTCCTCGCCGGCGCCTTGCCGTCCCCCGAGCGGGCCTTCACGCTGGCCTCCAGCTTGGCCAGCAGATCGGAGACGTCCTCGGTCTCGTCCAGCTGCTTGGGTTGCTCCTCGGTGGTAAACGCTTCTCCGCCTTCGAGTTTGGCCTGAACCAGCTCGTGCAGCTGTTCCTGGTAGTCGTCGTGGTAGCGGTCGGGGTTGAAGTCTTCGGCCATCGACTCCACCACCTGGCCGGCCATCTTCAGTTCGGCCGGCTTGATCTCGACCTTCTTGTCCAGGATGGGGAAGTCCGGGTCGCGGATCTCGTCGGGCCACAACAAGGTGTGGATCACCATCACGTCGCGCTTGCCGAAGTCCTTGACCCGCAAGGCCGCCAGCCGCGTCTTGTTGCGCAACGTGAAATGCACGATCGCCATCCGGTCCGTCTCCGCGAGCGTCTTGGCAAGCAGCACATACGATTTCGAGGACTTCGAATCCGGCTCCAGAAAATAGCTGCGGTCGAACAGCATCGGGTCCACCTCGTTGGCCGGGACGAACTCGAGCACCTCGATCTCGCGGCTGCGTTCTTCGGGCAAGGTGGCGATGTCGTCGTCGGTGATGATCACCATCTGGCCGTCGTCGGATTCGTAGGCCCGGGCGATGTCGCGGTACTCGACGACCTCCCCGTCCAGCTCGCACACCCGCTGGTACCGGATACGGCCGTTGTCCTTGGCGTGTACCTGGTGGAACTTGATGTCGTGGTCTTCGGTCGCGCTGTACACCTTGACCGGGACGTTCACCAGCCCGAACGCGATGGAACCCTTCCAGATGGAGCGCATGTAAGTCAGTATGCCCACACCACCCCCGGATAAGCGTCTAACGACGCAAAGCGGCCTGCACAGCGGCCCGATCCGGCAGGTCGGCCCCCGCGCGCGCGATGGTCAGCGCCGACGACAGGCTGGCAGCGTCGAGCGCCGAGGTCAGGGTGTCGATCCCGATGTCCCGCAGCGCGCCGCGCCGGTCGCCGCCCAGCAACCCCGCTTCCCACAGCGCGTCGAGCAGCCCGGCCATGAAGGAGTCGCCGGCGCCGACCGTGTCGACCACCCGCACCGCGCGCGTCGGCACCCGGGCGGTTCCGGCCGCGCAGTAGCCCACCGCGCCCCGGTCGGCCATCGTCACCGCCACGACGGCCGGACCCAGCCCCAGCCAGGTCTGCGCGAGTTGCTCGGGCGAGCGGTCGGGATCGATCCAGTGCAGATCCTCCGCGCTGACCTTCACGATGTCGCTGCGCTCGACGAGGTGCTCGATGCGCGACACTGCCAGTTCCCGGTCGGCGATCAGCGACGGCCGCACGTTCGGGTCGAACGTGACGGTGGCCGACACGCGGTAGGTGTCGATCAACGCCGCGACCGCCAGACAGCCCGGATCCCGCACCGCGGCAATGGATCCGGTGTGGACGAACAGCGGGGGTGCCACCGGCGGTGTCCCGGACAGCCGCCAGTCCAGATCGAACTCGTAGTCGGCCGAACCGTCGGCCGCGATGGTCGACCGCGCCGTCGCCGTGCGCTCGGCGGCCCGGCTTTCCGAAACCAGCTGCACCCCAGCGTCTTTCAGGTAGGCGGCGATGCGCCGGCCATGGTCGTCGTCGGCGAGGTAGGTGAGGAAGTCGACGTCGCGGCCCAGCCGGCCCAGTCCGACCGCGACGTTGAGCGGGCTGCCGCCGACATACTCGGCATCCTCGACGATGTCGATCAGCGACTCGCCGATCACCAGCCCGCGGGTCATCGCACCAACTCTTCGAGCGTCGCGCGAGCTCCCTTGCGGTGCAACGATTCCAGGGCCCAGCTGTAGGCCTGCACGAACCGGGGCTGGTGCGCCAGGTCCCCGAACACCCCCGCGATCTCGATGAACGCCGTGGGATTCTCGTACTGCGAGCGGGCGATCGGGATCAGCGAGTCCGCCAGCTGGTCCACCACCTCGAACGGCTTACCCCACTCGTCGGTGCCCTCGGCGTAGCGGGCCCAGCTGGCCACGGCCGCGGCCGCGATCCGCACCGAGCCGTCGTTGGCCAGGTTGTCGTTGATCACCGGCAGCAGCCATTTCGGGATGCGATCCGAGGAGAAGGCGCACAGCCGCGCGATGGTGTCGCGCACGCCCGGGTTGGTGAACCGCTCGATCAGCCGGTGACCGTAGTCGTACAGGTCGATCCCGGGCACCGGCGGCAGCGTCGGGATGGCCTCGGATTCGAAATAGGCCCACAGGTATTCGGCGAACAACGGGTCGCGCGCGGCTTCGTGGACGAACTCGAACCCGCACAGATGCGCGAAGTAGGCCAGGCACTGATGGCCCGCGTTGAGCATCCGCAGCTTCATCAGCTCGTAGGGCGCGACGTCGTCGACCAGCAGCACGCCGGCCCGCTCCAGCGGCGGCCTGCCGTCGGCGAACTTGTCTTCGAGCACCCAGGCGGTGAACGGCTCGGCCACCACCGGCCAGCGGTCGTTGACGCCGAAGTCCCGCCGCACCTCGGCGGCCATCTGCAAGGTGGTGGACGGCGTGATCCGGTCGACCATCGAACTCGGGAAGCACACGTGTTCGTCGACCCACTCGGCGAGTTCGGGGCTGCGGGCTTCCGCGTTCGCCAGCACGGCGCGCCGCGCGATCTCGCCGTTGTTCTCGATGTTGTCGCACGACGCGATGGTCGGTGCGGCGATCCCGCGGCGCCGGCGCCGGTCCAGGGCCTCGACGATGAACGCGAACGCCGGCCCCTCCGGGTCGCGGTAGCCGCCCTCGGTGATGGTCAGCGAGATGATCCGGGTGGTCGGCGCCGCAAGGACTTCCAGCGCCGACTCGGGGTCGTCGGGCGCGTAGCGGTAGTCGATGATCGAGCCGATCACGTGGGCGTCGCGGCTGCCGTCGGGCTTCTCCAGGATCAGCGTGTAGAGCCCGTCCTGGTCGTTGAGCACGTCGCGCATCGTCCAGTCGGCGGGCATCACGCCCACCCCGCAGATGCCCCACTCCCGGGCCAGGCCGGCCTGCAGCAATCGGTCGATATACATGGCCTGATGCGCGCGGTGGAAATGTCCGGCACCGATGTGCGCGATACCGACGGTGACGCTGCCGCGGTCGTAGTTGGGCGCCTCGATGGGCAGCGTGGGCAGCGTCGCGTTGTTCAGGTTTATCCCGTCAGCCTCCATTGGCCAACTCCTCCCGGGCCGCAGCGCGGATGGTTACCGGGCTCGCAGCACCTCTCGACGGTACGACGGCCGCGGGCCAAAAGCTAAATGCCCGGCGGCGAGGACCAGTTGAGGACCAGTCGATGTCCTAGGCGAGTGAAGATCCTGCCGCCGGCACGGCCGACGAGAGCAGGACATCGGCAAGGGCGCGCCACGAGTCGGTAATCGCGACCGCCCCGGCGTCGATCAATTCCGCACGGCGGCAATCCCGTTCGTCGGGCAGCACGAACATCAGGTTGCCGACGGTGGCGTAGCCGGCGGCGACCGCGGAGCTCACGCCGGCCACCGAGTCTTCGATGGCCAGCCCTTGTTCCGGCGCGACGCCCAGCACCTGCCCGGCGTGCAGATACACCGCGGGGTCGGGCTTGCTGGTCGGCACCGGAAGGGAATCCTCCGCGCTGAACCGCACCGACGCCGGGATCAGCGGATCCAGGCCGGTGGCCGAAAAGCAGCCGGCGAGGCGCTTGAGGGCGCTGGAGCTGACCGCTGCCAGCGCGTACCGCGACGCCAGATCCTGCAGTGGCGCAAGCACTTCGGGGTCCGGTCGCAGGGTGGCGGCCAGATGCGCGGTGACCTGCTCGCGCTCCTGCAGTACCCACTGCTCGAGTTCATCGGCGCACAACGCCCGATCCGCCGCCGTGTCGTCGGCCGACGCGACGACGGCCTCGGGCCGGCCCTGCGCCAGGGTCTGGTCGATCGGCACACCGGACGCCACCGCCAGGTCCAGGGCGGTGCTGCGGAAGTTCTTGCCGACCGCCTGCTTGCGCAGCTGCTCCGCGGTGAACGGGGCGGCCACGCCGAACCGGGCCAGGAAACGGTTGATCACCTCGACGGAGGCGGCGAAAGCCGGTCTCTCGGAAGGGAACAGGTTGTCGTCGGCGTCACAGAGCAGGGTGGTGATCGGTGCCGGGTCGAATTCCCGCACCAGCGTCAGTCCCTCGGGTTTCATCGCGCCACCAACTCCCGGGAATCGTCCTGCAACGATTGGCGCAGCGTGGCAATCACGCCGTGCTCGTCGATGCTGGCGACCATCTCGCCGAGGCGCTCGGAGAATCCGGGCACCAACCGGAGATCGGCCAGGATCTCGTGCCGCAGCAACGGATCCGGGTTGTTGCCGGCCATGTTCGCCAGCTTGGTCAGCAGATCCGCCTCCGGGTCGTCGATGCGGATCTTGCGACCGTTCAGGTCGTAGCCGCGCAGGTAGCGCGCCCAGCCGGCCAGCGCCAACATCAGCAGCGTGTGCGGTCGGTCCTGCGCGATCGCCTCGTGTAGCGACGGCAGCAGGAACGAGGCGATCTTCGTCGATCCCCGCCGCGCCAACCGGGACAACTGGTCGCTCATGCGGGGATTGCCCAGCCGGGTGAGCAACGTGTCGCGATAGTCGGGCGTGTTCATCCCGGGCACCGGGGGCAGCAGCGGCTGCACCTCGTCGCGCATGAGCCGCTCGACGTAGTCGAAGATGACCGGATCCTTCATCGCTTCGTCGGTGCGCCGGTAGCCGGCCAGCGTGGCCAGACAGGCCAGCGCGATATGGGTTCCGTTGAGCAGCCGGGTCTTGATCAGCTTGTGGTCGCTGACGTCCGTCACGAACTGGACGCCGACCTCGTCCAGCGGCGGGCGGCCGTCGCTGAAGCTGTCTTCGATGATCCACTGACTGTGCGGTTCGGTCAGCACCGGCCAGTTGTCGGCGACACCGAAGGTGCGCTCGACGAATTCGCGCTCCGAGTCCGACGTCTGCGGCGTGATGCGGTCGACCATGGTCGACGGGAACGCGACATGCCGGTCGATCCAGCGGGCCAGCCCCGGGTTCTTCAGCGCGGCGAACGACACCAGGGCGGTGCGCGCCGCCTGGGTGTTGTCGGGAATGTTGTCGCAGCACAGCACCGTGAACGGCGCGATGCCCGCGCGGCGACGCTGCTCGAGCGCCTCGGTCAGGTATCCCCACGCCGTGCCGTAGCAGCCCGACGCGACAAGGTCGGCGCGCACATCGGGGTGGTCGGCGTCGAACTCGCGGGTGACCGGATCCAGGAAGTACCCGTTGGGGGTGATGGTCAGGCTGACGATGCGGGTGCGCGGATCCGTCAGCGCCGCGCGGACCGCTGCGCCGTCATTCGGTGCGTAGTGGACAGAGCCGATCGAGCCGACGACGCGCGCGGTTTGGTGATCGTGGCCGCGCTGCACAACGGTGTAGAGACCGTCCTGGGCGGACAGCAGATCCTTCACGTCGTGCGAGCGAAGGCTGATCGCGCTGACACCCCACTGATCGGAAATGCCCGAGCAGGCAAGGTCATCGAAGTAGACGGCTTGGTGGGCACGGTGAAAATTGCCCGCTCCGATGTGCACCACACCACGTTGCAGTGCCGACCTGTCATAGGTCGGCACGTCGATTCGTTGCGAATGCAGGGGCAGGGTGGCGTTACTCAGCGGAAGAGCCCGCATGCGGCGCCGAGCGACGACTCGCGAAAAGCAGTCGATATAACTCATTGCGGGCCAAATGTACCGCCGATCAAGGGGGTCTGACCAAGTTCAGTATTCGGGGCCCGCGCCGCCGCGCGCGGCATCGCCGCCGTCAACAGCCGATTCACGGGCACAGTGAAATTCGCCACACCAGGGTGTTGGTCACCGGTACCTGCGTCGCCGCCCCGCACCTTGCGGCTCGCGTGTCGGCCGCCGATTGCACGCTGGCGTCGGCGGCACCGGCGCGTAGGTTTAGCAGCATGAACGCGCCGCGCGCTTGGCCCGCTGAGCCGACAGCGACGCCGCGGGTGAAACTGACCAACGCCGACAAGGTGCTCTATCCCGCGACGGGAACCACCAAAGCCGACGTCTTCGACTACTACACGCGGATCGCCGACGTGATGATCCCGCACATCGCCGGGCGTCCGGTCACCCGGAAGCGCTGGCCCAACGGCGTCGATCAGGAATCGTTCTTCGAGAAGCAGCTGGCCTCCTCGGCACCGGACTGGCTGCCGCGCGCCAGCGTGACCCACCGATCCGGCACGACGACCTATCCGATCATCGACAGCGCCACCGGCCTGGCCTGGATCGCCCAGCAGGCGGCGCTGGAGGTGCACGTGCCGCAGTGGCGGTTCGTCGCGGAGTGGACCCGAAGCCGGGCCGAAGAACTCAAACCCGGCCCGGCGACTCGACTGGTGTTCGACCTTGACCCGGGCGAAGGCGTGACGATGGCCCAGCTCGCCGAGGTGGCGCGCGCCGTCCGCGACCTGATCGATGGGATCGGGCTGCAGACGTTTCCGCTCACCAGCGGCAGCAAGGGACTGCACCTGTACACGCCGCTGACGGAGCCGGTGAGCAGCAAAGGCGCCACCGTGCTGGCCAAACGCGTTGCGCAGCAACTGGAAAAGACTATGCCGAAGCTGGTCACGTCGACCATGACCAAGAGCCTGCGGGCGGGAAAGATCTTTGTGGACTGGAGCCAGAACAACGGCTCCAAGACGACCATCGCGCCCTATTCGCTGCGCGGGCGCGACCACCCCACCGTCGCCGCGCCGCGCACCTGGGACGAACTCGACGACCCGGCGCTGCGTCACCTGCGCTACGACGAAGTGCTGACCCGGGTCGCCCGCGACGGTGACCTGCTCGCCGAGCTGGACGCCTCCGACAACCAGACACCGGTGCCGGACCGCCTGACCAAATACCGCAGCATGCGCGACGCCTCCAAAACGCCCGAGCCGGTTCCGGCCGCGAAACCTGCTGCGGGACGAGGCAATACCTTCGTCATCCAAGAGCACCACGCCCGGCGGCTGCACTACGACTTCCGGCTGGAGCGCGACGGGGTGCTGGTGTCCTGGGCGGTGCCGAAGAACCTGCCCGACACCCCCGCGGTGAATCACCTGGCCGTACACACCGAGGATCACCCGCTGGAATACGGCGGGTTCGAGGGCGTCATCCCCAAAGGCGAATACGGGGCGGGCAGGGTGGTCATCTGGGACTCCGGAACCTATGACGCCGAGAAGTTCCAGGACGACGAGGTGATCGTCAACCTGCACGGCCGCAAGATCTCCGGGCGCTACGCGCTGATCCAGACCGAGGGCGACCAATGGCTGGCGCACCGGATGAAGGACCAGAACGTCTTCGACTTCGACACGATCGCCCCGATGCTCGCCACCCACGGTTCGGTGTCGGCGCTCAAGGCGAGCCAGTGGGCGTTCGAGGGCAAATGGGACGGCTACCGGCTACTGGTCGAGGCCGACCACGGCACCCTGCGGGTGCGGTCCCGGCGCGGTCGCGAAGTCACCGGTGAGTACCGCGAATTACGCTCGCTGGCAAAGGCTCTCGAGGAGCACCACGCGGTGCTCGACGGCGAGGCCGTGGTGCTGGACAAGCGCGGCGTGCCCAACTTCCACGAGATGCAAAACCGCGGCAAGAGCGCGCGGGTCGAATTCTGGGCGTTCGACCTGCTCTACCTCGACGGCCGCTCGCTGCTGCGGGCCCGCTACCGCGATCGGCGAAAACTGTTGGAAATGCTGGCCTCCGGCGGTGATCTGACCGTTCCCGAGCTGCTGCCCGGCGACGGCGACCAAGCGCTGCGGCAGTCCGCCGAGCGCGGTTGGGAGGGCGTGATCGCCAAGCGGCGCGACTCCACCTATCAGCCGGGCCGGCGCTCGTCCTCCTGGATCAAGGACAAGCATTGGAACACCCAGGAAGTCGTGATCGGCGGCTGGAAGGCCGGGGAAGGCGGACGCAGCAGCGGCATCGGTTCCCTGCTGATGGGCATTCCGGGCCCGGGCGGCCTGCACTTCGCCGGCCGTGTCGGCACCGGGTTCACCGAACGCGACCTGGCCAACTTGAAGAAGACGCTGGCCCCGCTGCGCACCGACCAATCGCCCTTCGATGCGCCGCTTCCCCGCAGCGAGGCCAAGGGCGTCACGTTCGTCGAGCCGGTGCTGGTGGGCGAGGTGCGCTACAGCGAGTGGACACCGGATGACCGGCTGCGCCAATCGAGTTGGCGCGGGCTGCGGCCGGACAAGGAGGCAAGCGAGGTGGTACGCGAGTGAAATGGGTTACCTACCAAGGCGATGACGGCGAACGCGTCGGAGTGCTGCGCGACGACACCATCTACGCGATGGGTTCGGGAGTCACGCTGCTGGACCTGATTGCGCGCGGCGCCGAGGGATTGCGGCACGCGGGGGAGGAGGCGCAGCGTTCGCCGGCGGCGACGGTGCCGGCGGCCCGGGCGCGGTTGCTGGCGCCGATCCCGCGCCCGCCGTCGATCAGGGACTCGCTGTGCTTCCTCGACCACATGCGCAACTGCCAGGCCGCGCTGGGCGCCGGGCGGGTCCTCGCCGACACCTGGTATCGCGTACCGGCGTTCTACTTCGCCTGTCCGGCAACGGTTTTGGGCCCGTACGACGATGCGCCCACCGCACCCGGAAGTGCATGGCAGGACTTCGAATTGGAGATCGCCGCGGTGATCGGGACCGGCGGGAAGGATCTCTCCGTCGAGCAGGCCGAACAGGCCATCATCGGCTACACCATCTTCAACGACTGGTCCGCGCGCGATCTGCAGCAGCTGGACAGTCAACTCGGTATCGGGCAGGCCAAGGGTAAGGACAGCGGCGTCACGCTAGGGCCTTACCTGGTGACACCCGACGAGCTCGAACCCTACCGCCGGAACGGCAAACTGGACCTGCGGGTCACCGCCTCGGTCAACGACACCGTCATCGGTTCCGGGTCGACCGCCCAAATGGACTGGACCTTCGGCGAAGTCATCTCCTATGCGTCGCGCGGCGTCACCCTGGTACCCGGTGACGTCATCGGGTCCGGGACGGTGCCCACCTGCACACTGGTCGAGCACCTGGATCCCGCGGCGCTGGAATCGTTTCCGGGCTGGCTGCACGACGGCGACGTCGTCACGCTGCGGGTCGAAGGGCTGGGCGAGACCCGGCAAACTGTGCGCGCCAGCGGCGCGCCGCACCCGCTGGCCGCCCGGCCCAACCCGGACGCCCCGCCGGCCGCACCGCGGGTCAACCGGGCCGCGGCGCGGGTGCCCTACACCCGCGGGCTGCACCAGGTCGGCGACCGGGTGTGGGCATGGACGCTGCCCGACGGGGGCTACGGCTGGAGCAATGCCGGCCTGATCGCCGGCGACGGCGCCTCGCTGCTGGTGGACACCCTGTTCGACCTGGCGTTGACCCGCGAAATGCTCACGGCCATGCGGCCGATCACCGCGTCGGCGCCGATCACCGACGCGGTGATCACGCACTCCAACGGCGACCACACGCACGGCAACCAGCTGCTCGACCCTGCGGTGCGCATCATCGCCGCGCACGGCACCGCCGAGGAGATCGCGCACGGGATGGCGCCGGAGATGCTGGCCATGGCCCAAACCGCCAACCTGGGACCGGTGGCCACCCGCTACACGCGAGAACGCTTCGGGCACTTCGACTTCAGCAACATCACGCTGCGCAACGCCGACGAGACGTTCGACCGCAGCCTGGCCGTGGAGGTCGGTGGCCGGCGGGTCGACGTGCTGAATCTGGGGCCCGCGCACACCGCCGCCGACTCGGTGGTGCACGTCCCCGACGCGGGGGTGCTGTTCGGCGGTGACCTGTTGTTCATCGGCTGCACCCCCATCGTGTGGGCCGGCCCGATCGCCAACTGGGTCGCGGCCTGCGACGCGATGATCGCGCTGGACGCGCCGACCGTGGTGCCAGGCCACGGGCCGGTCACGGATCCGGACGGAATCCGCGCGGTGCGTGGGTATCTCGTGCACATCGCCGAACAGGCCGAGGCCGCCTACCGCAAGGGCCTGTCGTGGCCCGAGGCCGCGGACACCATCGACCTCGGCGAGTACGCGACCTGGCTGGACGCCGAGCGCGTCGTCGTCAACGTCTACCAGCGATACCGCGAACTCGACCCGCACACCCCGCAACTGGAAGTGATGGCCCTGCTGGTGATGCAGGCCGAATGGCTGGCCAAACGGTCCTGACCGGGTGCTCGCTGCGGTCAGGACTTGATCGCCCGCACGAAGCTGAGCGTGGCGGCCGGCCCCTGCTCGGCCTCGGTGAGTTCCGGCAGGCCCGCCGCGGCGAACAGGTCGGCCAGCCCGAACGTGGTCGTTGCCCAGCCGTCGGCGCCCAGGTGCGCGGCGACGTCGGTGTGCTTGCCCGGGTAGGTCAGGGCGGCGATGTCCATGTCCAGCCCACGCCGGCGCCAGCCCTCGGTCGTGCGCCGCGCCTGCTCCGTCGACGCCTGCGAGGCGTCGTTGAGCGACCCGTAGTCCGCGGCGAAGCGGCTGCCCTCGGCCGACAGGGGGGTGATCGAGTCGAGCAGCCGAACCTCGGCCTCCGGCGGCAGAAACCCGATGAGCACCCCCTCGGCCAGCCACGCGGTGGGCTGCGCGGCATCGAAGCCGGCGTCCTGCAGCGCCGCCGGCCAATCCTGGCGCAGGTCGATGCCGATGGTGCGCAGCTCGGCCGTCGGGGCCGCACCGATCCGCGACAGCGTCGCGGTCTTGAACGCGATCACCTCGGGCTGGTCGATCTCATACACCGTCGTCCCCGCCGGCCAGGAAAGCCGGTACGGCCGGGCGTCCAGCCCCGACGCCACGATGACCACCTGGCGTAGGCCTGCCTTGCCGGCCGCGGCGAAGTAGTCGTCGTAGAACCGGCCGCGGGCCGCGAATGTGTCGACCATGCGGGCGAATCCGACGTCGCGCTCGAGATCGTCGGGATCGAGCTCGCCGCTCGCCAACTTGGTGAACACGTCCAATCCGACGGCGCGGACCAACGGCTCGGCGTACTCGTCGGTGAGGACCGGCCGCGGACGCCGGGTCGCGGCCGCGCGCGCGGCGGCGACCATGGTCGCGGTGGCGCCGACGCTGCTGGCCAGGTTCCAGGTATCACCCTCGCTGCGTGTCATGCGTTTCTCCTATGTCAAGCCGCTGCCGTTTGGCAAGGCTGAGTTCGGTGTTGATGGTCGGTGTGGAGGTGGCCGAAGATGATGCGGGCCAGGCGGCGTTTGAGGCAGCGCAGGGCTTCGGGATTGGAGTCACCGGCTGCTAGCCGGTGACGGTAATAGGTCTGTCCGAGGCCCTCGAGGCGGATCTGGGTGATCGCGATGCGGTGCAGGGCGGCGTTGAGTTGTCGGTTGCCCGAGCGGGTCATTCGGACCCGGCCGGCGGTGTTGCCCGACCACACTGGGACAGGCGCTACGCCGGCATGCCGGGCGAAGGCGGCCTCGCTTTTGAATCGGGTCACTCCGGCGGTTTCCCCGACGAGCTTGGCTGCGGTCAGCTCGGCGCACCCGGGCATCGCCAACAACGCAGGGGCAACCGTGCGCACTCGCGAACCGATCCGCTTGGCCAGTGCGTTGATCGCTTCAGTTAGCCGGGTGATGTCGGCGAGCTCATCGCGGGCCAGCTCGGCGACCAGACCGGGAACGGTCGCCAACCAGGCGCCCAACAGGTGACGGTGTTTGCCACGATCCAATGAGGCCGGACCGGGGGCACGTTCGGGATCAAGTTCGTGAACTCGCCAACGCAGCCGATTGATCATCGCAGTCCGTTGTGCCACAAGCACTTCCCGCCGATCCACCAGCAGCTTAAGTTCGCGAGACACTTTGTCATGGGAAGCTACCGGCAGGTCGGGTTCTCGAAGGAATCCCCGCGCAACCGCTAGCGCATCGATCGGATCAGACTTGCCCCGCGTGCGCGCACTGGCCCGGGCCTGGGCCATCAACTTCGGTGGTACCCGCACCACCTGCTGGCCGGCCGTGAGCAGATCACGTTCCAACCGCGCCGACAGATGCCGGCAGTCCTCAATCGCCCACACCACCTGGGCTCCAAAGCGCTCCCGCGCCCACATCACCGCCTCGGCGTGGCCACTCGTCAGCGCTTTGACGGTCTTCTCGCCAAGCTTGCGCCCCACCTCGTCGACAGCAACAAAGGTATGGGTGTGCTTGTGGACATCGGCTCCAACAACAACCATGGTGGTTGCCTCCTTCACTGTGAGGTGACGGTTGGGCCGGTCGGCGGACAAACCTCAGTGGGGGCGGTACCACGCTCCTGACTTGTTGAATGACAGCCGGATGCCGCGAGGCTCTTGATCCTCGTAGCGTCCGAGGGTGCCGGATGGCACTGGCTCGCACTGCTCCTTGCCGCCCGATGGGCTGGCTCATTGATAGCGTGCCACCGCCGTCCGGCACCCTCGCGGTGTGGTTCGACAGAGGCATGCAAGTAGACCGACTTGAAGTCAGGATGCCCACCGCGCACGCCCCATCCCAACGAGCGCGAGGACGGCCTATGATCCTGATCGGCATCGATCCGCATAAATCCACTCACACTGCAGTGGCAATCGACAGTTCCGGCAACAAGATTGCCCACCGTCGATTCCCGGTCAATGCCGGCACTTTCGGCCAACTGATGGCCTGGTCCCAACGCTGGCCCGAGCGTCGATTCGCCGTAGAGGGCGCTCGCGGTTTGGGCCGCGGTATCGCTCAGCAGCTCGCTGCTGACGGTGAGCATGTCGTCGACGTACCCTCCACGCTCTCCGCACGGGCGCGGATGCTGGCCACCGGTGGGGGCCGAAAGACCGACGCCGCAGACGCACTTCATGTCGCGCACGTCGCGTTGTTCCGGCCAGATCTGCGCCAGGTGCGCTCCGAAGACCAGGCCACGATCCTGCGGTTGTTGACCGAACGCCGCGACGACCTCGTCAATGAGCGCACCCGGCTGCTCAATCGGCTCCACGTCCTGCTGCGCGATCTGGTTCCCGGAGGCGCCCCGATCGACCTCTCCGCCGAAAAGGCCGCCCAACTTCTTCGACGGGTCCGGCCAGTCACCGCCACTGACTGTTGCCGGCGAGACCTCGCCCGAGACCTCCTTGCCGACCTGCGCCGCCTCGATCGCGCCATCAAAGACAACGAACATCAGATGCGAGATGCCGTCGACGCCAGCAGAACCACGCTTACCAACCTGCCCGGGGTGGGCATCGTCCTCGCTGCGAAAATCCTCGGCCATGTCGGCAACATCGACCGGTTTCCTACCGAGCATCACTTCGCCAGCTACACCGGCAGCGCACCGTTGGAAGCCTCCAGCGGCAACAACACCCGGCATCGACTGAACACTGGCGGTAACCGATCCCTCAACTGCGTGCTCCACATCATCGCGACGTGCCAAATCCGAGACATCGGACCCGGGCAGGACTACTACCGGCGCAAGGTCTCCGAAGGAAAGACGCCCGCTGAAGCTCGCCGAGCCCTCAAGCGCAGGCTCTCGAACGTCATCTACCGCACAATGAGACGCGACCAACGGAACCTCCTTCCCGAGGCCGCTTGACACACAGAGGCGCTATCAAGTCACGCCGGCCGGTCCTTCACACCCGGTGCCGACAAAACGCATGAACGCCAACCCGAAGGCGGCAGGCAGGCTATGAGCCAGACACCAGGTGATCAGGATCCAACCACCGCAACCTCCTGCGGCACCTCACCCTGACACTGAGTGCATGCTATGCCGGGTCGTTGAACTGCCGCGGTGTCGCTTACGGTTCACCTATGCCCGCAGTGGAATTCGCGACCCTCGACGACGACATCGCCTGCATCACCCTGAACCGGCCGGAACGCCTCAACGCCATCGACGGCTCGCTGATCGACGGTGTCCACGAGGCCCTGGACGTGCTGGACACCGGTGACCACCGGGTGGCGGTCCTCACCGGCGCGGGCCGGGGATTCTGCGCCGGCGCCGATCTGAGCGGCACCGGCCGGCCGTGGACGCGGAACAAGCCGACCACCCCGGCGTTCAAGGTCAACTACGACGCCCAGGTCCGGCTGGCCAGCCTGTACACCCGGATCTACGAGCTCGATATCCCGGTGATCGCCGCGGTCAACGGCGTCGCCGTCGGCGGCGGGCTGGCGTTCGCGTTGGTCAGCGATATCCGGGTGGCCTCGGAGCAGGCCCGGTTCGGTTCGGTGTTCATCAAGGCCGGCTTCTCGTCGATGGACATGGGCACCAGCTATCTGCTGCCCAAAATCGTCGGCGCCGGCGTGGCCCGCGAGCTGATGCTCACCGGCCGCATCATCGACGCGGCCGAGGCCTATCGCATCAGGCTGGTGCACGAGGTCGTCGCGCCCGATCAGCTGATGCCCGCCGCGCTGCGGTTGGCCCGCTCGATCGCCGAGAACAACGCTTATGGCGTGTGGCAGACCAAGATCGGCCTCAACGCGGCGCTCGACGCGCCCAGCCTGCGCCACGCGATCGAGCTGGAGAACCGCACCCAGATCCTGTCCGGTTTCACCAACAACCCGGCCGAGGCCGCCCTGGCGCACCGGGAGAAGCGAGCGCCGAGGTGGGACCCCCTGTAAAGCGCTGTGACGCTTGGGGTTTGGCGACGTCCGGTCAGACCTTCGCGATCACGTTCTCGGCGAACATCTCCAGATTGCGGATCTTGGTGTCCAGCGGCTCGGTGTCTTTGCCCTTGATGTAGGGAATGCGGAAGCCCACGATCACGTCGGTGACGCCCTTGTCCTCGAGCCGTTTGATGCCGTCCGGGGTGTAGGCGTCGGCGGAGATGACGTGGATCTCGAACGGCCCGGTCTTGCCGGCTTCCTCGCGGAACCGCTTGAGCTTGGCAAGGAGGTGGTCGAGCTCCTCCGGGTCCCCGCCGCCGTGCATCCAGCCGTCCAGCCGTGCGGCACGCCGCAGCGCGGCGTCGGCGTGCCCGCCGACCAGGACCGGGATCGGCTTGGTGGGGGCCGGCGTCATCTTGGTCTTGGGAATGTCGTAGAACTCGCCGTGGAATTCGAAGTACTCACCGGTGGTGAGACCCTGGATGATCTCGATGCATTCGTCCATCCGCTTGCCGCGCCTGGCGAAGGGCACGCCCAGCAACTCGTAGTCCTCGGGCCACGGGCTGGTGCCGACGCCGAAACCCACTCGGTTGTCGGTCATGGCGGCCAGCGACCCAATCTGCTTGGCCACCAACGCCGGTGGCCGGATCGGCAGCTTCAGCACGAAGAAGTTGAACCGCAGCTTCGAGGTCACCGCGCCCAATGCCGATGTGAGAACGAAGGTTTCGATGAATTCCTTGCCGTCCAAGAACTCCCGGCTGCCGTCCGGGGTGTAGGGGTACTTCGAGTCGGATTCGAAGGGGTAGGCGATGCTGTCGGCGATCGTCATGGCGTGGTACCCGGCCGCCTCGGCGGCCTTGGCCAGCGGGATGTAGTACCTAAAGTCCGTCATCGCCTCTGCGTAGGTAAACCGCACGTCATCTGCCTTCCTGAAGGGGTCGTCACACGACATTAGAACGTGTTCTAGTTTCAGCACAACCGGCAGATCGGCGCGCCGGCTTCCCGGGAGGCCGCCGGCTAGAGCTGGTTCTCGGGGCCGATGATCGCCCACACCGTCTTGCCGGACGCCGTGGGCGTGCTGCCCCATGCGCGCGACAAGGCGTCGACGATCGCCAGCCCGGACACGTCGATGCCCTTCACCGGCGACGGCAGCCGCACGGCGGGCGTGTTGCTGGCGTCGGAGACGGCGATGGTGGCCGTGGTGCCCTGCGCCTCGACCCGCATCACCGGCACGCTCGCGGTGTGTTCCAGCACGTTCTCCACGAACACGTTGACGACCACCAGGGCGACCGGAATGAGCTTGGACTGCGACCACGTGGTGAGCCACTCGCGCACCAGGCGCCGTGACTCGCGCAGGCTGGTCAGATCGGCGGGCAGCTGGGCATCGGCGCGCCGCACGATGCGACGACTGTTGGGGCCCAGTGCCTTCAAGGCCGCCTTCTGGCTCGAGTACACCGGCATGAAGTGGGTGATGCCGCTGCGGGCGATCGCCTCGCGGGCAGCCTTCTTGGCGCACACCAACACGAGCGGAACATGCGGCGTGTTTCCCAGCTGCCAGTAGGTGGCCATGAAGGTCGACCAGGTGGATTCGGCGTTCACCTTCAGCGCGGAGACGTCGATGACCACGGCGGGCGTCTGGTCCAGCGTGGCCTTGATGATCCGGTCGCGAAGGAGGGTGGAGCTGGCGGGATCGAGCACGCCGTCGACGGTCAGCACGGTGGCCGCATCATCCGTCCGCGTCGAAACGGCCAATGAGCCGGCCGACTCAGCAACCCGGCTCATCCCGGCTCGGTCCGGACGTCCGGTGTCATTTCCCGCTCCTCGTGTTCTGCCGGGTCGACTGCTTGAGTATCCGCCTTCAGGAGCAAAAGTCTAGTTCGCGATCGGCTGGCCTCAAGGCGGCGCGGAACCGCAGGTTGCGATCGGCGTCCCCGCGGGCCCGCGCCGCCGGCCCGCAACGCAAGGATCATGCGCCCCCTCCCCGCCCGCGCGGCGTCGATGCGCACTTCCCCCGAACGCGCCGTGATCCGGTGTCCAGCACGAGCTTGCCTGGGGTTACCACGCGGGTCCGGCCGTCAAACTCCCCGCGAGTCCGCAAGGCGGGAGCGCGACCAGCGCAACGGCGACGGCCGCTCAGCGGTGGCCAGGGTAGGGCGGGGCGCCGACGCCGGCGACCGTGTGCGTGCCCCACGGTGTGCGTTCGACGATGCGGGCCGGCGCGCTGCGCTGGCCCACGGTCAGGGTGGCGGCGCGGGCCTGGCCGAGCAGGTCGCCGGGCAGCGGCTGCGACGGCGACCCGAATACCGTTCCCTGCCAGTGGTATCGGCCGTCGATGGGGTCCAGGTGGCCCGTCAGCCGCACCCGCACCGGATGCCGGTCACCGGCGATCTCGAGCGTGGCGGCGCCGTCGTAGGTGTCGTCGCCGGCGGGCGTGCTGGCCGAAAGGTCGAAGGCGGACGCCACCGGGGGCGGCTCGACCGGGCGTAGCTGGGCGCGTTCGTTGAACACCTGCTGGCTGCTGGCGCGCACCTCGATGCGGCGGCTGCCGGTGCGCTGCATGAGCTTCAGGCACTCGACGATGTAGCGCGCCTGCGGGCCGGGATCCGGTCCGCAGGCGAAGAAGTAGTTGGGAAAGCCGCGGACCGCGACGCCGCAGAACGGTTCCGTGCCGTCGGGCCAGGCCCGCCGGAGGGGCAGGCCGCCGGCGCCGGTGATCGTGTCGTCGGCGACGTGCGCGGGGATGACGAAGCCGGTGCCGTAGATGATGGCGTCGACGTGGTGGTGGGCGCCGTCGGCGGTCTGCACGCCCGAGCGGGTCACCGCCCGGATCGGCGACGGCACGATCACCGGCCCGGGCCGTCGCGGTGTCCGCAGCAGCCGGCGTCGGGCGCGGGTGGGCCAACGCGGTATCTCGGGCACCACCCGGCGGGGAGCATGAGCGAACACCAGGACCGACGCAGCGGTGTGCGCCAGCCGGCCGAGGTGGTGCGCGGCGGCGGCGTCGGTGCCGATCACCGCGATGCGTTTGCCGGACGGGTCGAAGCCGGGATCCCACGCCGCGGCGTGAAACGACGCGCCGCCGAACTCGTCGCGCCCGGCGATGTCGGGCAGCCAGGGCACCTGCGCCGGCCGGTATGCGGCGACGACGACATCGGCGCACCAGAGTTCGCCGCCGGTCGTGGTCAGCCGCCAGGCATCGGCGTCGTCGTCGAACCGGGACCGGCGGACTTCATGGTAGGGCCGATCCAGGGTGACCAGGTCGGTGAATCCGGCGGCGCGCAGGGCGGATCGGACGCACCGCCCGGCGGCTCCCGCGCCCACGACCGCGATGTGGCAGCGGCCCCCGGCGCCCTCGGGCGGCGCCGTCACAGAAACCTGCTGCGCTTCCAGCCGCGACGCGCGAGCGGGCCCATCAGGCCCACCTCGGTCAGGAACGCCGCCAGGGGAGCGAACCCCGCGATCTGGATCTCGCGGCGATGGGCGCTGGTGCGCGCGGTCTTTCGGGCCCGCTTGGGGTCCAGGCCGGCACGCGCATAGGGGACCGGGTTGCTGAACAGATAGTTGAAGAAGTAGCCGCCCAGCCCGTTGATGTTGGCCATGAACCAGCGGTTCAGCCGGGGCATCTCGGCGACCCGTTTGCGCGCCCCGTCGCGCGCGAACTGGATGTGGCGGGCCTCCTCGGTGACGTGAATCCGCATGAGCCGCTGGATGATCGGCTGCAGCTCGGGGTCGTCCATCATCTGCCGCTGCAGCGAGTCGAAGATCTCCTCACCGATCAGCGCGGCCACCCACAGCATCGATCCGCGTTGGAAGGCCAGCGGCAGCGCGTTGATGATGTAGCGGTGAAAACGCTTCGGCTGCACCGGTTTTGCTCCCACACGTTCGATGGCCTTGCCGAACATGACCATGTGGCGGGTCTCGTCACCCAGCTCGGTCAGCTTGTAGTGGGTGGACCGGCTGGTCGGGTCCTCGTGCAGGATGGTGCGCAGCAGCGACTGGTTGAGCATGTTCTCGAACCAGATGCCGGCCGACAGCGTGTTGACCAATTCCTGGCGGGACAGCTCGATTTGTTGTTCGCGGGTCATCTCGTCCCACATCGGCGTGCCGTACAGCGACACCAGTCGGGGCGGCAGGAAGAACTTGTCCGGGTCGAGCGGGGCGTCCCAGTCGATGTCGACGACGGGTTCGTAGGACTTCTTGACCGAGCCCTTCAGCAGCCGCTCGGAGAACTCTTCGCGACTCGGTCCGGTGGGCCTCGCGTCGCTTCGGATCGTCTCGGCGCGCGTCATGGTCGGGTCCTCCTGATCGCTTGGCATCGTCGCCTCGGGCGCTTCAGACGGTACCCATGGTACTGGGTACTTGCGGTCCCGACTAGGCCCTTGCGGTATCGATTCGGCAATGTGGGCGACAGAAGCAAGTCAGGAGGGTCGATTGGGGCGGCACATCCACGTCATCGGCATCGGCGCCGGCGACCCCGACTACCTGACCGTGCAGGCGATCGAGGCGCTCAACGACACCCAGGTGTTTTTCGCGATGGACAAGGGCGAGCAGAAGAGCGACCTGGTGGCGCTGCGACGCGAGATCTGCTCCCGGTTCATCCGTCAGCCCGGCTACCGCTTCGTCGAGCTGCCCGACCCGAAGCGGTCCGACCGCGCCGACTACCGCGACGCGGTAGCGGAATGGCATGCCGCACGCGCGCAGATCTGGGCCGACGCCATCGCCGCCGAACTCGGCCCGCACGGCGTCGGCGGCTTTCTGGCCTGGGGCGATCCGTCGCTCTACGACAGCACGTTGCGCATCCTGGACACCGTCGCCGGGCACGTCGAATTCACCTTCGACGTGATCCCCGGCATCACCGCCGTGCAAGCGCTGACCGCCCGGCATCGTATCCCGCTCAACGAGGTGGGCGAGCCCGTGCTCGTCACCACCGGTCGCCAGCTGCGCGCCCACGGCATATCCGGCTCGGCGGTGGTGATGCTCGACGCCGACTGCTCGTTCCAGCGGTGTGCGCCCGAGACCCGCATCTGGTGGGGTGCCTACCTGGGCACCGCCGACGAACTGCTGGTCGCCGGCACCGTCGGCGAGGTGGGGCCCCGCATCGCCGCGCTGCGCGCGCAGGCCCGCGCCCGGCACGGCTGGATCATGGACACCTATTTGCTGCGACCGGCACACTGAAACCGTGCCCGAACTGCCCGAGATCGAAGCGCTGGCCGACCACCTGCGGCGCCATGCCGTCGGGCTGCCGATCGGCCGGGTCGACGTCGCCGCCCTGTCCGTGCTCAAGACGTTCGACCCGCCGATCAGCGCGCTGCACGGGCAGACCGTGGTGGGCGCCGAGCGCTGGGGCAAATATCTGGGCCTGCGGACCGAGGGCCTTTTCCTGATCGCCCATCTGTCCCGGGCGGGGTGGTTGCGCTGGTCGGACCGGCTGACCGCGGCGCCGCTGCGGCCCGGCAAGGGCCCGATCGCACTGCGGGTGCATCTGGGCTCACCCGGCGCGGCCCCCGGCTTCGACCTGACCGAGGCCGGCACCCAGAAGCGGCTGGCGGTGTGGCTCGTCGACGACCCGGCGCGGGTGCCTGGGATCGCCGCCCTGGGCCCGGACGCCCTGGACCTGGACGTCGACGCGCTGGCCGACCTGCTGGCCGGCAACACCGGCCGGATCAAGACGGTGATCACCGACCAGAAGGTGATCGCCGGCATCGGCAACGCCTACAGCGACGAGATCCTGCACGTCGCGAAGATCTCCCCGTTCGCCACGGCCGGCAAGTTGTCTGACAAACAGCTGGCCACCCTGCATGACGCCATGGTCACGGTGCTCACCGACGCGGTGAGCCGGTCCGTCGGCCAGGGGGCGGCCATGCTCAAGGGCGAGAAGCGTTCCGGATTGCGGGTGCATGCCCGGACCGGGTTGCCGTGCCCGGTGTGTGGCGACACCGTGCGCGAAGTGTCGTTCGCGGACAAGTCTTTTCAGTATTGCCCGACGTGCCAGACCGGCGGCAAGATCCTGGCCGACCGGCGGATGTCGCGTTTGCTGAAGTAGCCGCCGGCCGCGGACTTGACACCTGTCGATATGCTGCCGGAGATGACTCGCCAGAAGATCCTCATCACCGGCGCCAGCTCGGGCCTGGGCGCCGGGATGGCGCGCGCGTTCGCCGCCAAGGGCCGCGACCTCGCGCTGTGCGCGCGCCGCGCCGACCGGCTCGACGAGCTCAAAGCCGAACTGTCGCAACGGTATCCGGGAATCACGGTCGCGGTCGCCGCGCTGGACGTCAACGACCACGAGCAGGTGCCCAAGGTCTTCGCCGAACTCAGCGACGAACTCGGCGGCATCGACCGCGTCATCGTCAACGCCGGCATCGGCAAGGGCGCCAAGCTCGGCTCCGGCAAACTGTGGGCCAACAAGGCGACCATCGAGACCAACCTGGTGTCCGCGCTGGTGCAGATCGAGACCGCGCTGGAGATGTTCCACAAGAACGGGTCGGGCCACCTGGTGCTGATCTCGTCGGTGCTCGGCAACAAGGGAGTGCCCGGCGTCAAGGCGGCGTACGCGGCGAGCAAGGCCGGCCTGAGCTCGCTGGGTGAATCGTTGCGCGCCGAATACGCCAAGGGGCCGATCAAGGTTTCGGTGCTCGAGCCCGGCTACATCGAGTCGGAGATGACGGCCAAATCCAACAGCACAATGTTGATGGTGGACAACGAAACCGGGGTCAAGGCGTTGGTCGCCGCCATGGAGCGGGAGCCCGGCCGCGCGGCGGTGCCGTGGTGGCCGTGGGCGCCGCTGGTGCAGTTGATGCGGGTGCTGCCGCCGCGGCTGACGAAGATGTTCGCCTGAGTCAGCTGGTGCGGCCGCGTTCGCTGCGGTAGCGGCGCACCAGGGCGTCGGTGGAGCTGTCCGACTGCGGCGCCGGCGAGTTGTCCGCGGTGATCACCGGAAGCAGCGCCTTTGCCTGGGTCTTACCCAGCTCCACCCCCCATTGGTCGAAAGAGTCGATGCCCCAGATCACGCCCTCGGTGAAGACCTGGTGCTCGTAGAGCGCGATCAACTGGCCCAGCACCGACGGCGTGAGCCGGTTGGCCAGGATCGAGGTCGACGGGCGGTTGCCGGGCATCACCTTGTGCGGCACGATGTCGGCCGGAGTGCCTTCGGCCGCAATCTCTTCGGCGGTCTTGCCGAACGCCAGCACCTGGGTCTGGGCGAAGAAGTTGCTCATCAACAGGTCGTGCATGCTGCCGCTGCCTTCGGCGGTGGGCAGGTCGTCGATCGGTTGACTGAAACCGATGAAGTCGGCCGGCACCAACCGGGTGCCCTGGTGCAGCAACTGATAGAAGGCGTGCTGACCGTTGGTTCCCGGTTCGCCCCAGAAGATTTCGCCGGTGTCGGTGGTGACCGGGCTGCCGTCCGCGCGGGTGGACTTGCCGTTGGATTCCATCGTCAGCTGCTGCAGATAGGCCGCGAACCGGGCCAGGTCGTTGGAATACGGCAGCACCGCACGCGACTGCGCGCCCATGAAGTTGGAGTACCACAAGCCGATAAGCCCAAGCAGCACAGGGGCATTGGATTCCAGCGGCGCGGTCTGGAAATGCCGGTCGACGATATGGAACCCGGACAGGAAATCCGCGAAGGCCTCCCGGCCGATGACGGCCATCACCGAAAGGCCGATCGCCGAGTCCACCGAGTAACGGCCGCCCACCCAGTCCCAGAACCCGAACATGTTGTCGGTGTTGATGCCGAAGTCGTCGACCAGGCGTTTGTTGGTGGAGACGGCGACGAAATGGTGCGCCACGGCGGCGTCGCCGAGGGCGTCGGTGATCCAGCGGCGGGCGGCCGTGGCGTTGGTGAGGGTTTCCAGCGTCGAGAACGTCTTGGACGCGACGATGAAAAGTGTTGTGGCGGGGTCCAAGTCGGCCAGGGTGGCGATCAGGTCGGCCGGGTCGACGTTGGACACGAAGCGCGCCGAGATTCCCGCGTCGGCGTAGTGGCGCAACGCCTGGTACACCATGACCGGGCCGAGGTCGGATCCGCCGATGCCGATGTTGACGACGGTGCTGATCCGCTTGCCGGTCGCTCCGGTCCATTCACCGCTGCGCAACCGGTCGGTGAACTCGCCCATGGCGTCGAGCACCTCGTGCACGTCCGCGACGACGTTGCGGCCGTCCACGATCAGTTCCGCGTCCCGGGGCAGTCGCAGCGCGGTGTGCAGCACCGCGCGATCCTCCGAGGTGTTGATGTGCACCCCGGCGAACATCTGGTCGCGGCGCTCTTCGAGTTTGGCCGTGCGGGCCAGATCGACCAAGAGCCGCAAGGTTTCTCGGGTGACGCGGTGCTTGCTGTAGTCGATGTAGAGGTCACCGACGGTCACTGTCAGCTCGCGGCCACGGTCGGGATCTTCCTCGAAGAACTGGCGAAGGTGGGTGTCGCCGATGCGGTCGTGATGTTTGCGCAGGGCGTCCCACGCCGGGGTGGCGGTGATGTCGGGCAGGGTGTGCACGGATGTCATGGGCGCCGCTCCTCCTCATCGCTTCGCGTCGCCGACGCGGCTCATGGTTCAGACCCTATGGGTTGCGACGGAACGGAGCCAGGTCGCGCGGCGTGCGCGGCGCCGCCGACGTCAGTGCCCGAGCCGGCCTCGACCCAGCCGCAGCAGCAGCATGGCCAGGTCTTTGCCGTCGGGACCCAGCTCGCTGTAGCGCTCGATGACTTTCATCTCCCGGCTGTGGACCAGTCGGGTGCCGCCCGATGCCATGCGCGCCCTGCCGATCGCCTGCGACACCTCGGTGCGCCGCTTCACCGCGGCCAGGATCTCCGCGTCCAACCGGTCGATCTCCCGGCGCAACTGGTCGATGTCGGTGGCCTCACGGGGATCCACCGTTTCCGTGTTCATCTCTGCTGACTCCGCGTCGTCGTCGTCATCTGGGGATTGGGGTCTCATGCAGTATCAGGCCTCAGGAGAAGACGAGCCCCGCGCGGGGCTCTGCGGAAGCAGTCAGACCACGGCCGCCGCGGACCGGTGTCCGTGGGCGGATCGACGGCGCCATTTTGGGCTGGACAACCGCCGGTAACACTGCACGGTGAGCACCAACTGAGTGTGCCACTAGATCCGGTACGTGCGCAAAAAACCGCAGTTGAGCTGCGTCTTTTTGACTCGGGTGTAATTGTGCCGGCGGGCCGGTCGGCGGGCCGCGTCAACCGTCGCGACACGCCGTCGCTCCCGGCGGCCCGGTTGGCCCGGCGGCGGGCGGCCGGGACACTAACCTGGTTGGACGACTGGGCGCTGTGCGTCGGTGGGCGGCGGTAAGTTTGGACTGACATGAGTGTGCACGTAACAGATGCCAAGCCGGTCTCCGAAGCCGAGCAATTGCTCGAGGGGCTCAATCCGCAACAGCGCCAGGCCGTGGTGCACGAGGGTTCGCCGCTGCTGATCGTCGCCGGGGCGGGTTCGGGGAAGACGGCGGTGCTGACCCGCCGCGTCGCCTACCTGATCGCGGCCCGGGGGGTCGGGGTGGGCCAGGTGCTGGCCATCACCTTCACCAACAAGGCCGCCGCGGAGATGCGGGAACGGGTGGTGCGGCTGGTGGGCAACCGGGCCCGCGCCATGTGGGTGTCCACCTTTCATTCGACCTGCGTGCGCATCCTGCGCAACCAGGCGTCGCTGATCGAGGGCCTCAATTCCAACTTCTCGATCTACGACGCCGACGACTCGCGGCGGCTGCTGCAGATGATCGGCCGCGACATGGGCCTGGACATCAAGCGCTACTCGCCGCGGCTGTTGGCCAACGCGATCTCCAACCTGAAGAACGAGCTGATCGACCCCGCCGCGGCGGTCGCCAACCTCACCGACGACTCCGACGAGTTGTCCCGCACCGTGGCAAGCGTCTACGGCGAATACCAGCGCCGGCTGCGGGCGGCCAACGCGCTGGACTTCGACGACCTGATCGGCGAGACGGTGGCGGTGCTGCGCGCCTTCCCGCAGATCGCCCAGCACTACCGGCGGCGGTTCCGGCACGTGCTCGTCGACGAGTACCAGGACACCAACCACGCGCAGTACGTGCTGGTGCGCGAATTGGTGGGCACCGACACCGAGGACGGCGTTCCCCCCGGCGAGCTGTGCGTGGTCGGCGACGCCGACCAGTCGATTTATGCCTTCCGCGGCGCCACCATCCGCAACATCGAGGACTTCGAACGCGACTACCCGGACGCGACAACCATTCTGCTGGAACAGAATTACCGCTCGACACAGAACATCCTGTCGGCGGCCAACTCGGTGATCGCGCGTAACTCCGGTCGCCGCGACAAGCGGCTGTGGACCGACGCCGGCGCCGGCGAGCTGATCGTCGGCTACGTCGCCGACAACGAGCACGACGAGGCCCGCTTCGTCGCCGAGGAGATCGACGCGCTCGCGCAGAAGGGCGAGATCACCTACAACGACGTCGCCGTCTTCTACCGCACCAACAACTCGTCGCGGTCCTTCGAGGAGGTGTTCATCCGCGCCGGGATCCCCTACAAAGTCGTTGGGGGGGTGCGCTTTTACGAGCGCAAGGAGATCCGCGACATCATTGCCTACCTGCGGGTGCTGGACAACCCCGGCGACGCGGTGAGCATGCGGCGCATCCTCAACACCCCGCGCCGGGGGATCGGTGATCGGGCCGAGGCCTGCGTGGCGGTGTACGCCGAGAACACCGGTGCCAGTTTCGCCGACGCGCTGGTGGCCGCGGCCGAAGGCAAAGTGCCGATGCTGAATTCGCGCGCGGAGAAGGCGATCGCGGGTTTCGTCGAGTTGCTGGACGACCTGCGCGGCCGGCTGGACGACGATCTCGGCGACCTGGTCGAGTCGGTGCTCGAACGCACCGGCTACCGCCGGGAGCTGGAATCGTCCACCGATCCCCAAGAGCTGGCGCGTCTGGACAACCTCAACGAACTCGTCAGCGTCGCACACGAATTCAGCACCGACCGGGCGAACGCCGCCGCGCTGGACGAGTCGCTGGACGCCGCGGACGACGAAGACGTGCCCGACACCGGTGTGCTGGCCGAGTTCTTGGAACGGGTCTCGCTGGTCTCCGACAGCGACGAGATCCCCGAGGACGGCGCCGGGATGGTCACGCTGATGACCCTGCACACCGCGAAGGGCCTGGAGTTCCCGGTGGTGTTCGTCACCGGTTGGGAGGACGGGATGTTCCCGCACATGCGGTCGCTGGACGATCCGGTCGAACTCTCCGAGGAGCGGCGGCTGGCCTACGTGGGCATCACCCGGGCCCGGCAGCGGCTCTACCTGAGCCGGGCCATCGTCCGCTCGTCGTGGGGCCAGCCCATGCTCAACCCGGAATCTCGCTTCCTGCGGGAGATTCCGCAGGAACTGATCGAGTGGCGGCGCACCGCGCCGGCGCCGTCGTTCAGCGCACCGGTCAGCGGCGCCGGCCGGTTCGGCACCCCGCGGGCGGCCCCGACCCGCGCCGCAATGAGCAAACGGCCGCTGCTGGTGCTGGCGCCGGGCGACCGGGTGACGCACGACAAGTACGGGCTGGGCCGAGTCGAGGAGGTGTCCGGCGCCGGCGAGTCGGCGATGTCACTGATCGACTTCGGCAGCTCCGGGCGGGTGAAGCTGATGCACAACCACGCCCCGATCAGCAAGCTCTAACCGCGCCGAGCGTGCATTCAGTGCGAGAAAATCGCCCGCGAAATCTTCGCCGTCAGTGCACGTTCGGCGACGCTCAGGCGTCCAGCCAGCGTTTGGTCTGGGGCAACAGCACCAGCACCACCGTGGCGATGGGCAATACCGGCAGCAGGTGCACCACCCAGGCCACCCGGGCGCCGGCGATGAACACGCCGATATAGGTGAGAAAAGCGACCAGCGCGCCGGCCAGCAGCAGGTAGCGGCTGACCGAGCGGCGCTGCAGCAGCCCGATCACCCCCGACACCGTGGTGGCGGCGAATACCAGGGCGAGGAACCCGACTGCGATGCAGAACAGCCGGTCCGACCGCCACCACCCGGCGATCAGGTCGGTGGCCACCACCGAGGTGGCCCAGCCGCTGACGATTGCGACCGCGCAGGCGGCGACGGCCGTCCGGTCGCTGGGCTCGAGTGCCGGCAGCCCGGAGTAGCCGGTTCGTCCCGCGCGGGGGCCGCCGCGATACGACGGCGGTTGCGGAGCGAAGTGAGTGGTCGGTGAATCCGGCGTGACGGGAATCGGCCCGGTCGGCGCGCGGCGGATGATCCGGGTCCGGGTGTCGGAGGGCGGTGACGGCTCCGCAGCGGGCTCGGAGGGACGCGGACCGGAAGGTGGATCGTTCGGCGCGGTCACCTCAACCAGCGTAGTTGCCGACCATAAGGCCACGCTTAGCCAGCCACGGCACCGGGTCGATGCGCTCGGTGCCGCCCTGCAGCACCTCGAAGTGCAGGTGCGGGCCGGTGGAGTTGCCCCGGTTGCCCATGGTGGCGATCTGGTCGCCGGCCATCACCCGCTCGCCGACGCTGACCAGCGCGGTGTTGATGTGGCCGTAGAGCGTGACGGTGCCGTCGGCGTGCCGCAGCTTGACCAGCATCCCGTACCCGCCCGCCGGCCCGGCCTCGATGACGACGCCGTCGGACACCGCGTAGATCGGGGTGCCGATCGAGTTGGCCAGGTCGATGCCGGCGTGCAGCACCCCCCAGCGGTAGCCGAAGTTGGAGGTGAAGATGCCCTTGGTCGGCATCACGTAGAGCGGTTGCTGCAGGCGTGCCTCGCGCTGCGCGCGGTCGTTGGCGAAGGCGACGCCCTTGGCCAGCTCCTGGTTGTGCAGGGCGGCGGTGGCCGCCGGCTCCGCCGCGATCACCTGGGGGCCGCGGACGGTGTTGCTGCCGCCCGCCCCGCCGGTGAGCGAGGACGCGTTGGCGGTCAGCACCGCGTCGGTCTTCGGGGTGTCGGCGTGGCTGGTGGCGGTGTGGGCGGCGGCCGCGGCGGCGCCCGCGGCCATCGCCGAGATCAGCAGCCGGCCGCGGGCCGCGCTGGTCGGTTGCTTGCGATGCTGCCCGCCGCGGCGGGCCACCCCCACCACGTCGGCGCCGCGGGGGCGCTCCGGCCGCCGCTCGGTGCGGGCCGCGACGGTGGTCCGGGGCAGCACCTCGGTGACCGGAGCGGCCAGCCACAGCGGCCGCAGGTCGTCGGTCTCGTTCAGATCGTCGAGCTCGGGCGCCAGCAAGACCTGCGCCTCATTGTCGAAGGGGGAGTCGGTGCTGAAGTCCAGGTCGCCGTGATCGCCGGCGTCGTCACAGAAATCAAGGTCGTCGAAGTCGAATCCGTCCAGCGGGAGAATCTCGGTGACTTCGGTTCGATGGGGTTCCGCCGACCGGGCGCCTGGCGCGCGACCTACCCTCACGACGCCTGTTGTTACGGCAGAAGAGCGGGCAAAACGGTGCTGGGACAACCTGAAATGTCCTCGTATCGTGACCATAACGTTATCTGGCCCCTAGGAAGGTATCTGCTGACGCGCGGGACTGGCAACCTCGTCGCACAAACCCGACGGAATTGTGATTTGGATCACCTGGCCGGTCTATCCGGGTCCCGTGAGCTGTGCCACATCGGCGGACGCGGCGGTAGCAGCGGTTTGGCGGGTGGATACAGTTCGTCCGTGCGAGTTGCCGAATGCGGCACCGCCCACCAAGAGGCCTAGTAGTTGAGTCGAGCGAAGACAGAGAGTCCATGGACCTTTTCGAGTATCAAGCAAAAGAATTGTTCGCCAAGCACAACGTACCGACCACGCCGGGACGGGTGACCGACACCGCCGAGGGTGCTCGGGACATCGCCGCCGAGATCGGCCGTCCTGTCATGGTCAAGGCGCAGGTCAAGACCGGTGGCCGCGGCAAGGCGGGCGGCGTGAAATATGCCGCCACGCCCGAGGACGCCTACACCCACGCCAAGAACATCCTCGGCCTGGACATCAAGGGCCACGTCGTCAAGAAGCTGCTGGTGTCCGAGGCCAGCGACATCGCCGAGGAGTACTACATCTCCTTCCTGCTGGACCGGGCCAACCGCACCTACCTGGCCATGTGCTCCGTCGAGGGCGGCATGGAGATCGAAGAGGTGGCCGCCACCAAGCCCGAGCGGCTGGCCAAGGTTCCGGTGGACGCCGTCACCGGCGTGGACCTGGCGACCGCGCGGTCCATCGCCGAGAAGGGCCACCTGCCCGCCGAGGTGCTCGACGCGGCCGCGGTCACCATCAACAAGCTGTGGGAGCTCTTCGTCGCCGAGGACGCCACCCTGGTCGAGGTCAACCCGCTGGTGCGCACCCCCGACAACCAGATCCTGGCGCTGGACGGCAAGGTCACCCTGGACGCCAACGCCGACTTCCGGCAGCCCGGCCATGCCGCGTTCGAGGACCGCGACGCCACCGACCCGCTGGAGCTCAAGGCCAAGGAACACGACCTCAACTACGTAAAGCTGGACGGCCAGGTCGGCATCATCGGTAACGGCGCGGGCCTGGTGATGTCCACCCTGGACGTCGTCGCGTACGCGGGCGAGAAACACGGCGGGGTCAAGCCGGCCAACTTCCTCGACATCGGCGGCGGCGCGTCGGCGGAGGTGATGGCGGCGGGCCTGGACGTCATCCTGCACGACAAGCAGGTCAAGAGCGTGTTCGTGAACGTGTTCGGCGGCATCACCTCGTGCGACGCCGTCGCCAACGGCATCGTGACCGCCCTGAACATGCTCGGTGACGAGGCGAACAAGCCGCTGGTGGTTCGGCTCGACGGCAACAACGTCGACCAGGGTCGCCGCATCCTCGCCGAAGCCAACCACCCGCTGGTGATCCAGGCCGAGACCATGGACTCCGGCGCCGACAAAGCCGCCGAGCTGGCGAACAAGTAAGGGAGCCAAGCCATGTCGATCTTTTTGAACAAGGACTCCAAGGTCATCGTCCAGGGCATCACCGGCGGCGAGGGCACCAAGCACACCGCGCTGATGCTCAAGGCCGGCACCCAGGTGGTGGGCGGGGTGAACGCCCGCAAGGCCGGGACCACGGTTTCGCACGTGGACCCGGTCGGCAAGGACGTCGAGCTGCCGGTGTTCGGCACGGTGTCCGAGGCGATGAAGGAGACCGGCGCCAACGTGTCGGTGGTGTTCGTGCCGCCGAAGTTCGCCAAGGACGCGATCATCGAGGCCATCGACGCCGAGATCCCGCTGCTGGTCGTCATCACCGAGGGAATTCCGGTGCAGGACAGCGCATATGCGTGGGCCTACAACGTGGACAAGGGTCAGAAGACCCGCATCATCGGACCCAACTGCCCGGGCATCATCACGCCCGGCGAGGCGCTGGCCGGCATCACCCCGGCCAACATCAGCGGTCCCGGACCGGTCGGGCTGGTGTCCAAGTCCGGCACCCTGACCTACCAGATGATGTACGAGCTGCGCGATTTCGGGTTCTCCACCTCGATCGGCATCGGCGGTGACCCGATCATCGGCACCACCCACATCGACGCCATCGAGGCGTTCGAGAAGGACCCCGACACCAAGATCATCGTGATGATCGGCGAGATCGGCGGCGACGCCGAGGAGCGCGCGGCCGACTACATCAAGGCCCACGTGTCCAAGCCGGTCGTCGGCTATGTCGCGGGATTCACTGCGCCGGAAGGCAAGACGATGGGTCACGCCGGCGCCATCGTGTCCGGCTCGTCGGGCACCGCGGCCGCCAAGAAGGAGGCCCTGGAGGCCGCCGGCGTCAAGGTCGGCAAGACGCCGTCGGAGACGGCCGCGCTGGCCCGAGAGATCCTGCAGAGCCTGTAGCGGCCCGCGGTTGGGGCCCCGGATTTTGCCGGGGCCCGGCCCGCGGTAGATAGTGGGTCTATGAATCTCGACCCGAACACCCCCGTCATCGTCGGGGTGGGGCAGTTCACCGAGCGCATCGAGGACTCCGGGTACCGCGGCATGTCGTCGGTGAAGCTGGCGACGGAAGCGGCGCGGGCGGCGCTGCACGACTGCGGGGCCGACGCCACCGCCGTCGCCGCGGCCGTCGACACCGTCGGCGCGATCCGGCAATTCGAGCTGTCCGGGCGCACGCCCGCGCCCATGGGTAAGTCCAACAACTACCCGCGGTCGGTCGCGCGGCGCATCGGCGCCGCCCCGGCCCGCGCCGTCCTCGAACCCATCGGCGGCCAGGGCCCCCAGCATCTGGTCACCGAGTTCGCCGGCGTCATCGCCGCGGGGGACGCCGAGGTCGTGATGATCTTCGGCTCCGAAAACACTTCCAGCATCCGGTATTTCGCCGACCGGGAGAAGCCGGACCACTCCGAGACGGTCGAGGGTTCCCTCGAGGACCGGGGTTTCGGCTACGAAGGCCTGTTCGACGACTACACCGTCGCCCACGGCCTGATCGGCGCGCCGGCCCAGTACGGGCTGCTGGAGAACGCGCGCCGCGCCCGGCTGGGCTTGAGCGTGGCCGACTACCGGCGCCGGATGGGCGAGCTGTTCGCCCCGTTCACCAAGGTGGCGGCCAAGAACCCGTTCGCGTCCGCCCCGGTGGAACGCAGCGTCGACGAGCTCATCACGGTGACCCCGTCCAACCGGATGATCTGCGATCCCTACCCCCGGCTGCTGGTGGCCCGCGACCAGGTCAACCAGGGCGCGGCCGCGCTGTTGATGTCGGTGGCCGCCGCGCGGCGGTTCCGCGTGCCCGAGGAGCGCTGGGTGTTCCTGCACGGACACGCGGACATGGTGGACCAGCCGCTGCTGGACCGCCTCGACCTGACCTACAACTCGGCGTCGGTGCTGGCGGTCCAGGAGGCGCTGGTCGGGGCGGGCATCGGCATCGACGACGTCTCGACGTTCGATCTGTACAGCTGCTTCCCGGTGCCGGTGTTCAACTTCTGCGACGGCACGAGCCTGGCCACCGACGATCCGCGCGGCCTGACGCTCACCGGCGGCCTGCCGTACTTCGGCGGACCGGGCAACAACTACTCGCTGCACGGCATCGCCGAGACGGTCAGCGAAATGCGGGACCGGCCAGGCCAGTTCGGCTTGGTCGCCGCCAACGGCGGGATCATGAGCAAGTACTCCGTCGGGGTGTACTCGACCACGCCGGTGAACTGGAAACCCGACAACAGCGCCGCGCTGCGCGCCGAGGTCGCCGCCCGTCCCACGGTTCCGGTGACCGTCAGGGCGGACGGTCGCGCGACCATCGAGACCTACACCGTGCGCTACGACTGGCCGGTGCGCACCGGCATCATCATCGGCCGCCTCGACGACGACGGCAGCCGCTTTTTGGCCTTGACCGAGGATCCCGAGCTGGTCGGCCTGCTCAGCGACGGCGAGCCGCTCGGCGCGTCGATCGTGGTCACGGCGACCGAGAAGGACAACCGGGCCACGCTGGCCTGATTCCGCGGCGCGTGCCTGGCCTGGGCGTCACGTCCGTGGCCTGGGTCGTTGTCACACCAGGGCGGCGAGCTTGCCGGCCAGCCGCTCGACGTAGGCGGCGACCTCGTCCTCGGACTTGTCCGGCAGGCCGAACAGCACCTCGGTCACCCCGAGCTCGGCCCATCGGGCCAGCTTCTCGGCGTCCGGCTTGAAGTCGAGCGCCACGATCTGCGGGGCGCCGTCGCGGCCGGCGGCCGCCCAGGTGTCCTGCAGCAGCTTGACCGGTTCGTCGATGTCGAAATCGCGCGGCGTGGTGATCCAGCCGTCGGCGCTGCGCGCGATCCATTTGAAGTTCTTCTCGTTGCCGGCCGCGCCCACCAGCACCGGGATGTGCGGCTGCACCGGCTTGGGCCAGGCCCAGCTGGGCCCGAACTTGACGAACTCGCCGTCGTAGGCCGCTTCTTCCTGCGTCCACAGGGCGCGCATCGCTTCCAGGTATTCGCGCAGCATGGTGCGGCGCCGGCCCGCCGGCACGCCGTGGTCGGCGAGTTCGTCGGTGTTCCAACCGAATCCGACCCCGAGGCTGACCCGGCCGCCGGACAGATGGTCCAGGGTGGCAATGCTCTTGGCCAGCGTGATCGGGTCGTGTTCGACGGGCAGCGCCACGGCGGTGGACAGTCGCACCCGCGAGGTGACGGCACAGGCCGCGCCCAGACTGACCCACGGGTCCAGGGTGCGCATGTAGCGGTCGTCGGGCAGCGACGCGTCGCCGGTGGTCGGGTGCGCGGCCTCCCGCTTGATCGGGATATGCGTGTGTTCCGGCACGTAGAAGGTCGCAAACCCGTGGTCGTCGGCAAGCTTCGCGGCCGCAGCCGGAGAGATGCCACGGTCGCTGGTGAAAAGCACAAGCCCGTAATCCATGCAGTGAATTAGAACGTGTTCTACCTCTGCGGGGCAAGCTGTCGTGATACGGACCGTCTCGCCGCGCGGTCGTCTCCGAAGCCCGCGGGCAAGCCAATGGCGACGGCACCGGCCGTCGCACGTGCGCTAGCGTGGGTGATCGACCGTGTCGCTCGCGCAGTGACGCGCCTGCAAGCACCGCGTCGCATCGCAACCGTGGCGCCCGCTCGGCACTAAAAGGCAGTGGAAGCAACAGGAGGAGCCATGACCTACTCTCCCGGCAGCCCCGGATATCCACCGGCGCAGTCTGGCGGCACCTATGCAGGCGCCACACCATCTTTCGCCAAAGACGACGACGGCAAGAGCAAACTCCCGCTCTACCTCAACATCGCCGTGGTCGCCCTGGGTTTCGCGGCCTACCTGCTGAATTTCGGCCCCACCTTCACCATCGGCGCCGACCTCGGCCCGGGTATCGGCGGCCGCGCGGGTGACGCCGGCACCGCCGTCGTGGTGGCGCTGCTGGCCGCGCTGCTCGCCGGGCTGGGCCTGCTGCCCAAGGCCAAGAGTTATGTGGGCGTGGTGGCGGTCGTCGCGGTGCTCGGCGCGCTGCTGGCCATCACCGAGACGATCAACCTGCCCGCCGGTTTCGCGATCGGCTGGGCGATGTGGCCGCTGGTGGCGTGCGTGGTGCTGCAGGCGATCGCCGCGGTGGTCGTGGTCCTGCTGGACGCCGGGGTGATCACGGCGCCGGCGCCGCGGCCCAAGTACGACCCCTACGCGCAGTACGGCCAGTACGGGCAATACGGCCAGTACGGGCAACAGCCCTACTACGGTCAGCCGGGCGGTCAGCCCGGGGGCCAGCCGGGTGGTCAGCAGCACGGTCAGCAGCATTCGCCGCAGGGCTACGGGTCGCAGTACGGCGGTTACGGCCAAGGCGGCGCTCCGACCGGCGGTTTCGGTGCCCAGCCGTCGCCGCAGTCCGGCCCGCAACAGTCCGCGCAGCAGCAGGGCCCGTCCACACCGCCCACCGGCTTCCCCAGCTTCAGCCCGCCGCCCAACGTCGGCGGGGGGTCGGACTCCGGTTCGGCGACCGCCAATTACTCCGAGCAGGCCGGTGGCCAGCAGTCCTACGGCCAGGAGCCTTCTTCACCGTCTGGGCCGACGCCCGCCTAACGTGCCCTGTCGCGCCTAGTCGGGAACGTGCCCCAGAGTGACACGGGTGGAGGACAACCGGGCAGCGGGCGCTCGCCAGGCGCGTGACCTCGTCAGGGTCGCGTTCGCCCCGGCGGTGGTGGCACTGGTCATCATCGCCGCGGTCACGCTGATCCAGTTGTTGATCGCCAACAGCGACATGACCGGCGCGTTGGGCGCCATCGCCAGCATGTGGCTGGGCGTGCACCAGGTGCCGGTGTCGATCGGCGGCCGCGAACTGGGTGTGCTGCCGCTGCTGCCGGTGTTGCTGATGGTGTGGGCCACGGCGCGCAACACCGCGCGGGCCACCTCGCCGCACTCGTCGTGGTTGGTCATTCGCTGGGTGGTTGCCTCGGCGCTGGGTGGTCCGTTGTTGATGACGGCGGTCGCGCTGGCCGTCATCCACGACGCGTCGTCGGTGATCACCGAGTTGCAGACGCCCAGCGCGCTGCGGGCATTTCTGAGCGTGCTCGTGGTGCATGCCATCGGCGCCGGGATCGGGGTGTGGTCGCAGGTGGGGCCGCGCGCGCTGGCGGCGTCGTCGCTGCCCTATTGGCTGGGTGATTCGTTGCGCGCCGCGACCGCCGGCGTCCTGGCGCTGCTCGGGCTGTCCGGCTTCGTGACCGCCGGGTCGCTGGTGGTGCATTGGGCGACCATGCAGGAGCTCTACGGGATCACCGATTCGATCTTCGGCGAGTTCAGCCTCACCGTGTTGTCAATGCTGTACGCCCCCAACGTCATTGTGGGCACCGCGGCGGTGGCCGTCGGGTCCAGCGCGCACATCGGTTTCGCGACGTTCAGTTCGTTCACCGTGTTCGGCGGGGACATCCCGGCCCTGCCGGTGCTCGCCGCCGTGCCCCGGCCGCCGCTGGGACCGGTGTGGGTTGCGCTGCTCATCATCGGGGCGTCGTCGGGCGTGGCGGTCGGGCAGCAGTGCGCGCGGCGCCCGCTGCCGCCCGTTGCCGCGATGGTCAAACTGCTGGCCGCCTCGGTGGCCGGGGCGTTGGTGATGTCGCTGCTCGCCTACGCCGGCAGCGGCCAGCTGGGCAACTTCGGGCACGTCGGCGTGGACCAGGGTGCGCTGCTGGTCGGGGTCTTCTTCTGGTTCGCGGTGGTCGGCGGGGCCACGGTGGTGATGAGCGGCGGGATCCGGCGCCCCACCCGACGGCTCAAGCCGCGCCCCGCGCCCGCGGCGCCGGTGGCCGAGGAGCACGATTCCGTCTTCGGCGAGGCGGTCGGGCCCGTTGGTGACGTTGCGGGCCTCGACGAGATTGCGGCGGAAGGTGTCGACGAGGTTGCGGCGGAGGGTGTCGACGAATCCCCGGGCGATGCGGGCGAGCGTGAGGGTGACGAGGGTGATCCCGGGGAGCGTGGGTCCGGTGACGCGGGTGCTGCGGGCGAGCGCCGGCCCGGGGAATAGGAACTTTGCCCGCCTCTGAGCGACAACGACGCGTCGGGGGATCGGACTTCGGTGATTGTCGCTCAGAGGCGGGCACTTCCCATGTGCCCCGCCGGCCCGGCGCGCCGGATTGTCGGGCTCCTCAGCGTGCCGTGACGGCACGCATCGTCGCCCACGGTGTCGGATTGTCGGGCTCCTCAGCGTGCCGTGACGGCACGCATCGTCGCCCGACTAGGCTCGCCGATGTGGTCGAACCGCTGCATGTGCCCCCCAATGCGCCGGCGCGGGTGGTGGTGCTGGCTTCGGGTACCGGATCGCTGCTCAGCTCGCTGATCGACGCCGCCGTGGGCGACTACCCGGCCCGGGTGGTCGCGGTCGGCGCCGACCGCGACTGCCTGGCCACCCAGATCGCCGCGGCCGCCTCCCTGCCCTCCTTCACCGTCCGGCTCGGCGACCACCCCGACCGCGCCGCCTGGGACGCCGCGATCACCGAGGCCACCGCCGCCCACTCGCCCGACCTGGTGGTATCCGCAGGGTTTATGAAAATCCTTGGGCCGCAATTTCTTTCACGCTTCTACGGGCGGGTCATCAACACGCATCCGGCGCTGCTGCCGGCCTTCCCGGGCGCACATGGCGTGGCCGAAGCGTTGGCCTACGGCGTGAAAGTCACAGGCTGTACGGTGCACCTGGTGGACGCCGGGACGGACACCGGGCCGATTCTGGCTCAGCAATCCGTTCCGGTGCTCGACGGCGACGACGAACAGACGTTGCACGAACGCATCAAAGTCACCGAACGCAAGCTGCTGGTGGATGTGGTGGCTGCGATCGCGACCGGCGGCCTGACCCTGGTCGGGAGAAAAGCGACGATCGGATGAAAGGCGACCAACCGATGAGCACCGACGACTGGCGGGAAAACGCCAAAAGGCCGATCCGTCGCGCCTTGATCAGCGTGTACGACAAGACCGGTCTGGTCGAGCTCGCCCAGGGACTGACCGAGGCGGGCATCGAGATCGTCTCGACCGGTTCCACCGCGAAGGTCATTGCCGAGAAAGGCATTCCGGTGACCCGGGTCGAGGAGCTGACCGGTTTCCCCGAAGTGCTCGACGGCCGGGTCAAGACACTGCACCCGCGCGTGCACGCCGGACTGCTGGCGGATCTGCGCAAACCCGAACACGCCGCGGCGCTCGAGCAACTCGGCATCGCCGCCTTCGAGCTCGTCGTCGTCAACCTGTATCCGTTCACCGAAACCGTCGACTCCGGCGCCGGCATCGACGAATGCGTCGAACAGATCGACATCGGCGGCCCGTCGATGGTGCGGGCCGCCGCCAAGAACCACCCCAGCGTGGCGGTGGTCGTCGACCCACTCGGCTACGACGGGGTGCTCGCGGCGGTGCGCCACGGCGGATTCACCCTCGCCGAGCGTAAAAGGCTGGCGGCGTTGGCGTTTCAGCACACCGCCGACTACGACATCGCGGTGGCGACGTGGATGGAGTCGACGCTGGCCCCCGAACATCCGCCGACCACCTTCCCGAAGTGGCTGGGCCGCAGCTGGCGCCGCTCGGCGATGCTGCGCTACGGCGAGAACCCGCACCAGCAGGCGTCGCTGTACAGCGACCCGGGTGCCTGGCCGGGCCTGGCGCAAGCCGAGCAGCTGCACGGAAAAGAGATGTCCTACAACAACTTCACCGATGCGGACGCGGCCTGGCGGGCGGCCTTCGACCATGAACAAACGTGTGTGGCAATCATCAAGCACGCCAACCCATGTGGGATCGCGATCTCGTCGACATCGGTCGCCGACGCGCATCGCAAGGCCCACGAATGCGATCCGCTGAGCGCGTTCGGCGGCGTCATCGCCGCCAACACCGAAGTCAGCGTCGAGATGGCCGAATACGTCAGCACCATCTTCACCGAGGTGATCATCGCCCCCGCGTATCAGCCGGCCGCCCTGGACATCCTGACCCGCAAGAAGAACATCCGGGTGCTGGTGGCGTCCGAGCCGCTGACCGGCGGCACCGAACTGCGCCCGATCAGCGGCGGGCTGCTGGTGCAGCAGCGCGACGAACTCGACGCGCACGGCGACAACCCGGCCAATTGGACGCTGGCCACCGGGGCACCCGCCGACCCGGCCACGCTGGCGGACCTGGTGTTCGCGTGGCGGGTGTGCCGCGCCGTCAAATCGAATGCCATCGTGATCGCCGCCGGCGGCGCCACCATCGGCGTCGGCATGGGCCAGGTGAACCGGGTCGACGCCGCCCGGCTGGCCGTCGAACGAGGCGGGGACCGGGTGCGCGGCGCGGTCGCGGCCTCGGATGCGTTCTTCCCGTTCCCCGACGGGCTCGAGACGCTCACCGGCGCCGGGGTGAAGGCCGTCGTGCACCCCGGGGGATCGGTGCGCGACGACGAGGTGACCGCGGCCGCCGCCAACGCCGGCATCACGCTGTATCTCACCGGGGCGCGTCACTTCGCCCACTAGCGATTGGCCGCGATGCCGGTGATGGGGGTCACAAACGCGTCGATTCTCAGTACGATGCGTTCGGGGGAGGACCCGACGGCCCCTGCGAGTTTCCTCCTTTCCTTTCGGGCGGTCGCGGATCGACCTACCTTCCCTTTTCGATACACGGACGGCTGGTCCCGTCCATTTTCGAGAGGAATTGAAATGCGCGAGATTACGAAACGAACGGCTGCTTTCTCCGTTGCGCTTGCGGCCTTCGCGCTGATCGGTGGGGCGTGCAGCAAGTCGAACAACGCCGGGCAGACAACCAGCCCGGCGAGTTCGTCGGCGACCTCCTCGGCGACCTCGGGAACCTCGGGAACCTCGGCGAGCGCGGCACCGTCGGAAAGCACGGGCACCAGCGGCGCCCCGAGTTCGACGCAGATCAACGGCGCCAACGGCACCCCGTACACCGTCGAGGGGCCGATCCTGGCCAAGTACAACGCCCTCGACGACAAGGCGCGCAAGGACTTGGGCGCCCCGACGGGCAACGAGCAGAAGAACCCGGACGGCGGCGTCTACCAGCAATTCGACGGCGGCGTGATCGTTTCCAAGACACAGGCTTATGTGGTGTGGGGCAAGATCCGCGACAAGTGGAACCAGCTGGGCGGGTCGCAGGGCCAGTTGGGCTACCCGACCAGCGACGAGGTGGACACCCCCGACGGCGCGAAGAAGTCGACGTTCGAGCACGGCACCATCACCTGGAAGCCGGGTGACGCCGAGGCCACCGTCACCACCGGTTAGGTACGCCGCGAAGGCCGGGCGTCCCCACGATGCCCGGCCTTCGTGTCGGCACGCAGTGAACGCCCTTCGGATGACGCGTCTGGGCGCTCGTCGTAGCGTGGAGTGGTGACGTCACCGAGCAACCTGCCCCGCACCGTCGGCGAATTGCGTGCCGCCGGACATCGTGAACGGGGAGTCAAGCAGGAAATCCGCGAGAATCTGCTGGCCCGCCTCGCCGAAGGCGGCGACGGTGAGGCCATCTGGCCGGGCATCCTGGGATTCGACGACACCGTCCTGCCTCAGCTGGAGCGGGCGCTGATCGCCGGCCACGACTTCGTGCTGCTCGGTGAGCGCGGCCAGGGCAAGACCCGGCTGCTGCGCGCGCTGGTCGGCCTGCTCGACGAGTGGACGCCCGTGATCGCCGGGGCCGAACTGGGCGAGCACCCGTATTCGCCGATCACGCCGGAGTCCATCCGCAAGGCCGCCACGCTGGGTGACGACCTCCCGGTGGAGTGGAAGCACCGCAGCGAGCGCTACACCGAAAAACTGGCCACCCCGGACACCAGCGTCGCCGACCTGGTCGGCGACATCGACCCGATCAAGGTCGCCGAGGGCCGCAGCCTCGGGGACCCGGAGACCATCGCCTACGGGCTGATCCCGCGGGCACACCGCGGCATCGTCGCCGTCAACGAGCTCCCCGACCTCGCCGAGCGCATCCAGGTGTCGATGCTCAACGTGATGGAGGAACGCGACATCCAGGTCCGCGGCTACACGCTGCGGCTGCCGCTGGACGTGCTGGTGGTGGCCAGCGCCAACCCGGAGGACTACACCAACCGGGGCCGCATCATCACCCCGCTCAAGGACCGCTTCGGCGCCGAGATCCGCACCCACTACCCGCTCGAGTTGTCCGCGGAAGTCGGCGTGATCGCGCAGGAAGCGCACCTGTCCGCCCACGTCCCCGACTACCTGATGCAGATCATCGCGCGGTTCGCGCGTTACCTGCGCGAGTCCAACTCCGTTGACCAGCGGTCCGGAGTGTCGGCGCGGTTCGCGATCGCGGCCGCCGAAACCGTCGCGGCCGCGGCCCGGCACCGCGGCGCCGTGCTGGGCGAGACGGATCCGGTGGCCCGGGTCGTCGACCTGGGCACGGTGATCGACGTGCTGCGCGGCAAGCTGGAATTCGAGTCCGGCGAGGAAGGCCGCGAACAGGCAGTGCTCGAGCACTTGCTGCGCCGCGCGACCGCCGACACCGCGTCGCGGGTGCTGGGCGGCATCGACGTCGGGTCGCTGGTGGCCGCCGTCGAGGGCGGCTCGGCGGTGACGACGGGTGAGCGGGTGTCGGCCAAGGATGTGCTGGCGGCGATCCCCAGCCTGCCGGTGGTGGACAAGATCGCCGACAAGCTGCACGCCCGCTCGGAGGGCGAACGCGCCGCGGCGCTCGAACTTGCGCTGGAGGCACTGTATTTGGCCAAGCGAATCGACAAGGTGTCCGGGGAGGGCCAGACCGTCTATGGCTAACAGGGGCCACTCGTCGCGATACTCGGCGTACACCGGCGGACCCGATCCGCTGGCGCCGCCGGTGGATCTGCGGGAGGCGCTCGAACAGATCGGCCAGGACGTGATGGCCGGCACCTCGCCGCGGCGTGCCCTCTCCGAGCTGCTGCGGCGCGGCACCAAGAACATGCCCGGCGCCGACCGGCTGGCCGCCGAGGCCAACCGGCGGCGACGGGAATTGTTGCGCCGCAACAATTTAGACGGCACCCTGCAGGAGATCAAGAAGCTGCTGGACGAGGCCGTGCTGGCCGAACGCAAGGAGCTGGCCCGCGCGCTCGACGATGACGCCCGGTTCGGTGAACTGCAGCTCGATGCGCTGCCGGCGTCGCCGGCCAAGGCCGTGCAGGAGCTTTCCGAATACAACTGGCGCAGCAGCGAGGCGCGTGAAAAGTACGACCAGATCAAGGATCTACTCGGGCGCGAGATGCTCGACCAACGCTTCGCGGGCATGAAGCAGGCGCTGCAGGGCGCCACCGACGAGGACCGTCAGCGGGTCAGCGACATGCTGAACGACCTCAACGACCTGCTGGACAAGCACGCCAAAGGCCAAGACTCCCAGCAGGACTTCGACGACTTCATGGCCAAGCACGGCGAGTTCTTCCCGGAGAGCCCGCGCAATGTCGAGGAGCTGCTGGATTCGTTGGCCAAGCGCGCCGCCGCCGCGCAGCGGTTCCGCAACAGCCTGTCCGCCGAGCAGCGCGCCGAGCTGGATGCCTTGGCGCAGCAGGCTTTCGGCTCGCCCGACCTGATGCAGGCGCTGAACCGGCTCGACGCGCATCTGCAGGCGGCGCGGCCCGGGGAGGACTGGGGCGGGTCCGAGCAGTTCTCCGGCGACAACCCGTTCGGCATGGGCGAGGGCACCCAGGCGCTGGCCGACATCGCCGAGCTGGAGCAACTGGCCGAGCAGCTGTCGCAAAGCTATCCGGGCGCCACCATGGATGACGTCGATCTGGACGCGCTGGCACGCCAACTCGGCGACCAGGCGGCCGTCGACGCCCGCACGCTCGCCGAGCTGGAACGGGCGCTGGTCAATCAGGGCTTTTTGGACCGCGGGTCCGACGGCCAATGGCGGCTATCGCCGAAGGCCATGCGCCGCCTGGGTGAGACGGCATTACGCGATGTGGCACAACAGCTTTCCGGCCGCCGCGGTGAACGTGACCACCGGCGCGCGGGGGCGGCCGGCGAACTCACCGGCGCCACCCGGCCCTGGCAGTTCGGTGACACCGAGCCGTGGAACATCTCCCGCACCCTGACCAACGCCGTGCTGCGCCAAGCCGGGACGGCCACTCTGGACGGACCGGACGGGCGGTTGAAGATCACCGTCGACGACGTCGAGGTCTCCGAAACCGAGACGCGCACGCAGGCCGCGGTCGCGCTGCTGGTGGACACGTCGTTCTCGATGGTGATGGAGAACCGCTGGCTGCCGATGAAGCAGACGGCGCTGGCGCTCAACCATCTGGTGTGCACCCGGTTTCGTTCGGATGCCTTGCAGATCATTGCTTTTGGCCGCTACGCCCGGACGGTGACCGCCGCCGAGCTGACCGGGCTGGAGGGTGTGTACGAGCAGGGCACCAATCTGCATCACGCGCTGGCGCTGGCGGGCCGGCATCTGCGCCGCCACCCCAACGCGCAGCCCGTGGTGCTGGTGGTCACCGACGGTGAACCGACCGCGCACCTGGAGGACTTCGAGGGCGAGGGCACGACCGTGTTCTTCGACTACCCCCCGCACCCGCGGACCATCGCGCACACCGTGCGCGGCTTCGACGAGATGGCACGGCTGGGGGCGCAGATCACCATCTTCCGGCTGGGCAGCGACCCTGGCCTGGCTCGGTTCATCGACCAGGTGGCCCGGCGCGTCGAGGGGCGCGTGGTGGTGCCCGACCTCGACGGATTGGGAGCGGCCGTGGTGGGCGACTACCTGCGGTCCCGGCGGCGTCGATAGCGACACCGGTCGCGCGACTGAGTTTGACTGTGAAGGAGGAAAACCCGGGTGAGCAAGGTTCCGACGATCGAACTCAACGACGGTGCGCGCATCCCGCAGCTCGGCTTCGGCGTGTATCAGATCAAGCCCGACGAGACTGCCGCGGCGGTGCGGGCGGCTCTGGATATCGGATACCGCCACATCGACACCGCCGAAATGTACGGCAACGAACGGGAAGTCGCTCAGGGTATTCGCGACGCCGGGCTGGATCGATCCGAGGTTTTCGTCACCAGCAAGCTCAACAACGGATTTCACGAACCTGACGCCGCGCGCCGGGCATTCGACGCCACGCTGAAAGCCTTGGGCTCCGACTACGTCGACCTGTTTCTGATCCACTGGCCGCTGCCCACGCTGTACGGCGGCGACTTCGTTTCCACCTGGCGGGTTTTGGAGGAGTTCGCCCGCGACGGCCGCGCCCGCAGCATCGGTGTGTCGAATTTCCAAGTCCCACACCTGGAGCGGCTCGCCACCGAAACCGACACCGTGCCCGCCGTCAACCAGGTCGAGGTGCATCCCTACTTCACCAACGAGAAGGTCCGCGGCTACGCCCGCGAGCACGGCATCGCGATCGAGGCGTGGTCGCCCATCGCGCAGGGCGACGTGCTCGGCGACGCGGTCATCAACCGCATCGCCGACGGTCTCGGCCGCACCGCCGCGCCGGTGGTGCTGCGCTGGCACATCCAGCGCGGCGACATCGTCTTTCCCAAGACGGTCAACCCGGATCGGATGAAATCGAACTTCGAACTGTTCGACTTCGAGCTGGACGAGCGCGCGATGGAGGCGATCTCGGCGCTGGACCGCGGGGAATCCGGGCGACGCGGCCCCAATCCGGACACCTTCGACTACATACCACGCTGACGGCGCAGCATCAAAAAAGCTGCGCGACAGTCCTTTTCGATGCTGCCAAAAGATGCGCCCCTAGGGCCGTGGCCGGCGCGCCTTGCGCCTGATGCCCACCCCGCCCCACAGCGAGAAGCCACGGATGTGCACCGTCGGCGCGCCCGGAGTGCCCTGGCCGGGGACGTCGCGGTCGAAGTTTCCCATCACGCCGCGGCCGTGCACCTCGACGTTGACCTCCGGCGGCAGCAAAATGCTTTGCACGCCCATGATGGACATCGCGTGGATGTCGACCTCGGTCGAGGTGAAGTCGGCGTAGCGCAGATCGACCACACCGCTGCCCCACAGGGTGAAGGTGGTCAGCTTCTTCGGGACGTTCCACCGGCCGCGCCGCTCGAAGCCGCTCAACAAGGCCAGCAGCAGCGTCGAGGGCGCCGGATTCGGTTTGCCGCCGCGGCGCGGGCTGATCGGCGCGCCCGGCAGATCGGCCCGCAGCTGATCGAGTTCCTCGTACGTTTTGGCCGCATAAGCCCTGGTCAGGCGGTCCTCATAGTCGTTGAGCTGCAGCCGGCCCTGCTCGGCCGCATATGCCAGCAACTGTGCAATCTGTATGCGATCAGTATCGGCGGCGCGCGACGGCTCGTCGCGCGTATCCTCCGCATCCCGTTGCGTTGAGTTGCTCATCACCCACGAGCCTACGACGTCCAGCTTTTGCTGCAAGAGGATTGGCTAAACTGCAACCTTGCACCGGCCCACGACGCCGCGCGGCCCGTCCGGCCGCATCCCCTGTTTGACATCTGGCTAACTTATCGGCTGGCTAACTCGTCCAGTTGGGTGACCGCTTCTCCAGGAACGCCAGCATGCCTTCGCGGGCTTCGTCGGACACGAACAGCCGGGCGGATTCCTCAGCCAGCCGCTCGGCGTCCCGGTCGAAGCGCTCCAGCACCGCGGCGGTGGTCAGTGCCTTGGACGCCGCGAGGCCCTGCGGCGAACCGCGGCCCACGTCGGTGACGAGTTGGTCGATCGCGGCGTCTAGGTCCTCGGCGGCCATGGTGATCAACCCGATCTCCTCGGCCCGCCGGGCGTCGAACTTCTCGCCGGTCAGGTAGTAGCGCGCCGCCGCGCGCGCCGACAGCTTCGGCAGCAGCGTCAGCGAGATGATGGCCGGGGCGACGCCGATCCGCGCCTCGGTCAGCGCGAAGCTGCTGCGCGGGCCGGCGACCGCGATGTCGCAGGCGCCCACCAAGCCGAACCCGCCGGCCCGGACGTGGCCGTCGATCGCGGCGATCACCGGCAGTCGGGATTCGACGATGGCGCGCATCAGGGCGGCCATCTCCCGGGCCCGCTCGACGGCCATGTCGTAGGCCGACGAGGGCGACCCGCCGGACCCGGCCTCGCTGAGATCCGCACCCGCGCAGAAGGTGCCGCCGGTATGGGCCAGCACCACCACGCGCACCGCCGGATCCGACGAGGCGTCGCGCAGCCCCTGATGCAACTGGCTGACCAGCGCGGTGGACAGCGCGTTGCGGTTGTGCGGTGAGTTCAGCGTCAGCCGCGCCACCGGACCGCCGGTGGCGGCGGGGCCGGCGTAGTCGACCAGGGCGTCCATCGTCTCAGTAGCTGCGGGGCAGGCCCAGCGAGGTCTGGGCGACGAAGTTGAGCACCATCTCGCGGCTGACCGGGGCGATGCGGCCCAGCCGGGCCGAGGCCAGCATGGCGGCCACACCGTACTCCTTGGTGAGGCCGTTGCCGCCCATCGACTGCACCGCCTGGTCGACCGAGCGGGTAGCCGCCTCGGCCGCAGCATATTTGGCCATGTTGGCGGCCTCGGCCGCGCCCATGTCGTTGCCGGCGTCATACAGGGTGGCCGCCTTCTGCATCATCAGCTTGGCGAGTTCGACCTCGATGTGGCACTGCGCCAACGGATGTGACAGGCCCTGGTGCGCGCCGACCGGGGTGCCCCACACCTGGCGGGTCTTGACGTATTCGGCGGCCCGGGCCAGCGCGAACCGGCCCATCCCGACGGAGCTGGCCGCGCCCATGATGCGTTCGGGGTTGAGCCCGGCGAAAAGCTGTGCGATCGCGGCGTCTTCGGCGCCGACGAGCGCATCCGACGGCAGCCGCACGTCGTCGAGGAAGACCTGGAACTGGCGTTCCGGGCTGATCAATTCCATCTCGATCGGCGTGGCGCTGAAACCGGGCGCATCGGTGGGCACCACGAACAGCGCGGGCCGCAGCTTGCCGGTCTTTGCCTCCTCGGTGCGGGCCACCACCAGCACCGCCTGCGCCTGGTCGATGCCGGAAATGAAAACCTTCTGGCCCTTGAGGATCCAGTCGCTGCCGTCGCGGCGGGCGGTGGTGGTGATCTTGTGCGAGTTGGACCCGGCGTCGGGTTCGGTGATGGCGAACGCCATTGTCAGCGTGCCGTCGGCGATCCCGGGAAGCCAGCGCTTCTTCTGCTCCTCGGTGCCGAACTTGCTGATGATGGTGCCGTTGATGGCCGGCGACACCACCATCAACAGCAGCGCGCTGCCCGCGGCCGCCATCTCCTCCATCACCAGCGACAGCTCGTACATGCCGGCGCCCCCGCCGCCGTACTCCTCGGGCAGGTTCACCCCGAGAAAGCCGAGTTTGCCTGCCTCGGACCACAATTCGTTGGTGTGCTCGTGGGCTCGGGCTTTCCGCAGGTAGTACTCGCTGCCGTAGTTGGATGCCCACTCGGCTACCGCCTTGCGCAACGCCTGACGCTCTTCGTTTTCGATGAAGCTGCTGTCGGTCACTGTGCATCTCCTTCTGATTGCGGCGCTTCCACTCTTGCCAGCACAGCGCCGACTTCGACTTGCTGACCGGTTTTGACATTGAGCTCGGCGAGCACCCCGTCGACTGGGGCGGCGATGGTGTGCTCCATCTTCATGGCTTCCAGCCAGATCAGGGACTGACCGGCGGTGACGGTGTCCCCGATCGCGGCACCGAGCCGGATGACGTTGCCGGGCATGGGCGCCACCAGCGAGCCCTTTTCGACGCTCGAACCGGGCTCGGGGAAGCGCGGCAGCACGGTCAGGTGCACCGGCCCGCGCACCGAATCGACATACACGTCGGCGTCGGCGCCGTGGTAGCGGCGCACCGAGAAGTTGTGCTCGACACCATCGGTGCGCAGCACCACGTCGTCGGCCGTGGCCGACACCAGCTGCACCGACGGGTCATCGGGCAGAACCAAACCGGTTCTGGTGAAACGATATTGGACCCGATGCTCGTGGCCCTCGTCGTCGCGGTAGTCCTTGACCTGAAAGCCCGACGGCAGGTTCCGCCAGCCGCTGGGGATGGCGCCCAGCACCGGGGCGTGAGCGCGGTTTCGCGCGGCGTCGGCGAGAGCGGCCGCGACCGCCGACAGGCGCACCGCCGCCGCGTCGCCCAGCGGCGCCGCCAGCTCGGCCAGGCCGTGGGTGTCGAAAAACGCTGTGTCGGTGGCGCCGTCGAGGAACGCCGGATGCCGCAGCACGTTCACCAGCAGATCGCGGTTGGTGCGCACGCCGTGCACCCGGGTGCGGGTGAGCGCGTCGGCCAGCACCAGCGCCGCCTGACGGCGGGTCGGCGCGTAGGAGATGACCTTGGCCAGCATCGGGTCGTAGTGGATCGACACCGCGAATCCGTCGGTGATACCCGCGTCCAGCCGGATGCCGATCCGCCGCCCCAGTGAGCCGAACTCGGCCCGGACCGAGGGCACCGCGAACGCGTGCACCACGCCGGCCTGCGGCTGCCAACCGCGGGCCGGGTCCTCGGCGTACAGCCGGGCCTCGATCGAATAACCCTGGGCGGCAGGGGGTTCCGCATCCAGGCGGGCGCCGTCGGCGACCGCGAGCTGCAGCTCGACCAGGTCCAGCCCGGTGGTCTCCTCGGTGACCGGGTGTTCGACCTGCAGCCGGGTGTTCATCTCCAGGAAGTAGAACTCTCCGTCGTCATCGGCGAGGAACTCGACCGTCCCGGCCCCGGTGTAGCCGATGACGCCGGCGGCCAGCCGGGCCGCCTCGAACAGCTTGGCGCGCATCCCCGGTGTGCGCTCCACCAGCGGTGAGGGGGCCTCCTCGATGATCTTCTGGTGACGGCGCTGAATCGAACATTCGCGTTCGCCGACCGCCCACACCGTGCCGTGGGCATCGGCCAGCACCTGAACCTCGACGTGGTGACCGGTGGGCAGATAGCGTTCGCAGAACACCGTCGGATCACCGAACGCCGACTGCGCCTCACGGCGCGCGGCCTCCACTTCGCCACGCAGGGCGGACAATTCGTGCACCACCCGCATGCCGCGGCCGCCACCGCCCGCGGACGCCTTGACCAGCACCGGCAGTTGGGCCTCGGTGACGGTGTCGGGGTCGAGCTCGTCGAGCACCGGCACTCCGGCGGCGGCCATCAGCTTTTTCGACTCGATCTTGGAGCCCATCGCGCGCACCGCATCCACCGGCGGACCGACCCAAGTCAGTCCGGCGTCGGCGACAGCGGTCGCGAAATCGGCGTTCTCGGAGAGGAATCCATATCCGGGATGTAGCGCGTCGGCGCCGGCCGCGCGGGCGGCGCCGATGATGGCCTCGATGTTGAGGTAGTCGGTGGTGTTCGGCAACCGCACCCGGGCGTCGGCTTCGGCGACATGCGGCGCGCCGGCATCGGGGTCGGTGTAGACGGCGACGGTGCTCACCCCCAGCCGTCGGCAGGTAGCGAACACCCGCCGGGCGATCTCGCCGCGGTTGGCAACCAGTACTCGCGTGATTCCCATCGGGCTCACATCCGAAAGACGCCGAAGTTCGACGTCCCCTCGATCGGGCCATTGGCTATGGCGGACAAACACATTCCCAATACCGTGCGGGTGTCTCGTGGATCGATCACCCCGTCGTCGTAGAGCATTCCGGACAGCACCAGCGGCAGCGACTCCGCTTCGATCTGGCCTTCCACCGCCGCCCGCATCGCCGCGTCGGCCTGCTCGTCGAACTGCTGGCCGCGGGCCTCGGCCGCCGCGCGGGCCACGATGGACAGCACGCCGGCCAGCTGGGCGCCGCCCATCACCGCGGACTTCGACGTCGGCCAGGCGAACAGGAAACGCGGGTCGTAGGCGCGGCCGCACATGCCGTAGTGGCCCGCGCCGTAGGAGGCGCCGATCAACAGCGAGATGTGCGGCACCGTCGAGTTGGACACGGCGTTGATCATCATCGACCCGTGCTTGATCATCCCGCCCTCTTCGTAGTCCTTGCCTACCATGTAGCCGGTGGTGTTGTGCAGGAACAGCAATGGCGTGTTGGAGCGGTTGGCCAGCTGGATGAACTGGGTGGCCTTTTGCGACTCCTCGCTGAACAGCACACCGCGCGCGTTGGCCAGGATGCCGATCGGATAGCCGTGCAGCCGGGCCCAGCCGGTCACCAGCGACGAGCCGTACAGCGGCTTGAATTCGTCGAACTCGGAGCCGTCGACGATGCGGGCGATCACTTCCCGCGGATCGAACGGGATGCGCAGATCGGCGGGCACGATGCCGATGAGCTCTTCGGTGTCGAACAGCGGCTCGGTGACCGGTTTGGGTGTGGGGCCCTGCTTGACCCAGTTCAACCGGGCCACGATGCGCCGGCCGATGCGGATCGCGTCGAGTTCGTCTACGGCGAAGTAGTCGGCCAAACCCGAGACCCGGGCATGCATTTCGGCCCCACCCAGTGATTCGTCGTCGGATTCCTCACCGGTGGCCATCTTCACCAGCGGCGGACCGGCCAGGAACACCTTGGAACGTTCCTTGATCATCACCACGTGATCCGACATGCCCGGGACGTAGGCGCCGCCCGCCGTGGAGTTTCCGAAAACCAAAGCGATGGTGGGGATTCCGGCAGCCGACAGCCGGGTCAGGTCGCGGAACATCCGTCCGCCGGGGATGAAGATCTCCTTCTGGGTGGGCAGGTCCGCCCCGCCGGACTCCACCAGGGAGATCACCGGAAGCCGGTTCTCGAAGGCGATTTGGTTGGCCCGCAGGATCTTCTTCAGGGTCCACGGGTTGCTGGTGCCGCCTTTGACCGTGGGGTCATTCGCCACGATCATGCATTCGACGCCCTCGACCACGCCGATACCGGTGACGGTGCTGGCGCCGACCTTGAAGGAGCTGCCCCAGGCCGCCAGGGGGCTCAGCTCCAGGAACGGCGAGTCCTGGTCGACCAGCAGTTCGATGCGTTCCCGCGCCGTCAGCTTGCCCCGGGCGTGGTGGCGTTCAACGTATTTCGGTCCGCCGCCGGCCAGCGCGTTGGCGAGTTCGGTGTCGATCTCCTCGAGTTTCGCCATCGCCGCCGACGCCGCGTCGGTGAAGGCGGTGGCCTCGCGGTCGAGGGTGGACTGCAGCACGGTCATGATTGGAATCCCAGCAGTTTGGCGGACAACGCGGTCAGGATTTCGGTGGTGCCGCCGCCGATGCCCAGGATCCTCATGTCCCGGTATTGGCGTTCGACCTCGGATTCGGCCATGTAGCCCATGCCGCCGAACAGCTGCACGGCCTGGTTGGCAACCCATTCGCCGGCCTCCACGGCCGTGTTCTTGGCGAAGCACACCTGCGGGATCAGATTCGTCTCACCGGCCAGCTGGCGTTCCACCACGTTGCGCGAATACACCCGGGCGACGTCGATGCGGCGGGCCATCTCGGCCAGCGTGTTCTGGACCGACTGGCGCGAAATCAGCGGCCGGCCGAACGTCTCGCGGTCGCGACACCACTGCACCGTCAAGTCCAGGCACCGCTGCGCACTCGAATACGCTTGTGCGGCAAGGCCGATCCGCTCGGAGACGAAGGCCTGGGCTATTTGGGCGAACCCGGTGTTCTCGGCGCCGACCAGGTTGGACACCGGTACCCGGACGTCGGTGTAGGACAGCTCGGCGGTGTCCGAGGAGCGCCAGCCCATCTTGTCCAGCTTGCGCGTCACCTCGAACCCGGGAGTGCCCTTCTCGACCACCAGCAACGAAACCCCTGCCGCCCCAGGGCCGCCGGTGCGCACCGCGGTCACCACATAGTCGGCACGCACCCCGGAGGTGATGTAGGTCTTGGCGCCGTTGACGATGTAGTGATCACCGTCGCGTACCGCGGAGGTCCGCAGGTGACCGACGTCCGAACCGCCGCCCGGCTCGGTGATGGCCAGCGAACCGATCTTCTCGCCGGCCAGCGTGGGCCGGACGAACTCCTCGATGAGCCGCTGATCCCCGGAGGCGATCATGTGCGGCACCGCGATGCCGCAGGTGAACAACGACGCGAACACCCCGCCCGGCGCTCCGGCCTGATGCATCTCCTCGCAAATGATGACCGCGTCGGCGCCGTCGCCGCCCCCGCCGCCGACCGATTCGGGAAAGCCGGCGCCCAACAGCCCGGCCGCCCCGGCGCTGCGGTGCAATTCGCGGGGCAGCTCGCCGCTGCGCTCCCACTCGTCGACGTGCGGCAGGATCTCGCGTTCGGCGAACGAGCGCACCGTCTTTCGCAGTTGTTCGCGCTCGGGGGTGGTCCACAGATTCACAGCAGGCTCTCCGGGATGTCGAGGTAGCGGCCGCGCAGCCATTCGCCCAGCCCCTTGGCTTGCGGGTCGAACCGGGCTTGATAGGCGACACCCTGTCCGAGGATGCCGTCGATGACGAAGTTGACCGCGCGCAGGTTGGGCAGCAGGTGGCGGGTGATGGCGAACTCGGCGGCCTCGGGCAGCAGCTCGGTGAGCCGCTCGACGGTCAACGTGTGGGCCAGCCAGCGCCACTGCTCGTCGGTGCGGACCCAGACCCCGACGTTGGCCGAGCCGCCCTTGTCTCCGCTGCGGGCCCCGGCGATAGTACCCAGCGGCGCGCGGCGCACCGGGCCGTCCGGCAGTGGTTCGGGCAGCGCCGGGTCATCGACCGGCGCCAACTCCAAAGTATCGGTGGCGCAAGGAATGTCGACCCGGGTGCCGTCGGCGTGCACCGCGATGTGCGGCACCTTATCGGCGTCGACATAGCCGGCGGTGAACACGCCGTACACCTGGCCGTCGCCCGGCGGGGCGGTGACGTGAAATCCCGGATAGCTGGCGAGTGCCAATTCGACTGCGGCCGAGGAGAATTGGCGCCCGACGTTGGCCGGGTCGGGATCGCGGACGACGCAGTGCAGCAGGGCGCTGGCGGCCTCTTCGGTGTCGGCGTCGAGATGGTCGGTGCGGGCCAGCGACCACTGCAGCTCCGCGGGTTTGACCGTCAACGCGGACTGCAGCTGCCGACGCACCAGCTCGGCCTTGGCCTCGATGTCCAGGCCGGTCAGCACGAAGGTCATCGAGTTGCGGAATCCGCCGATGCTGTTCAGCGACACCTTGTAGGTGGGCGGCGGCGGCTCACCGCGCACGCCGCTGATGCGCACCCGGTCGGGGCCGTCGGAGGACAGCTCGACGGTGTCCATCCGCGCGGTGACGTCGGGGTTGGCGTAGCGCGCGCCGGTGATCTCGTACAGCAGTTGCGCGGTGACGGTGTCGACGCTGACCAGCCCGCCGGTGCCCGGATGCTTGGTGATCACCGAGGAGCCGTCGGCGTGCACCTCGGCCAGCGGGAAACCCGCGTGGGTCAGGTCGGGCACCTCGGTGAAGAAGGAATAGTTGCCGCCGGTGGCCTGCACCCCGCACTCGATGACGTGGCCGGCCACCACCGCCCCGGCGAGCCGGTCGTAGTCGCCGCGTTCCCAGCCGAAGTGCGCCGTGGCCGCCCCGACGATCACCGAGGCGTCGGTGACCCGGCCGGTGACGACGACGTCGGCGCCGTCGCCCAGGCAGTCGACGATGCCCCAGGCGCCCAGGTAGGCGTTGGCGGTCAGCGGGCTGCCCAGCCCCAGCTCGGCGGCGCGCGCCAGCAGGTCGTCGCCCTCGACGTGGGCGACCCGGACGTCGAGGCCGAGCCGGGCGGCGAGGTCGCGGATCGCGTCGGCCAGGCCGGCCGGGTTGAGTCCGCCGGCGTTGGCCACGATGCGGACCCCGCGGTCGCGGGCCTCGCCCAGGCAGTCCTCGAGTTGGGTCAGGAAGGTCTTGGCGTAGCCGCGCTCGGGGTGCTTCATCCGATCGCGGCCCAGGATCAGCATGGTCAGTTCGGCCAGGTAGTCGCCGGTGAGGTAGTCCACCTCGCCGCCGGTCAGCATCTCGCGCATGGCCGACAGCCGGTCGCCGTAGAACCCGGAGCAGTTCGCGATGCGGACCGCTCCCGGATCGCCGGGAGGACCGGAAGGAGAGGCCATGCGTGTCCTCCATTCGTGGGCGTACCGGTGACCGCGAACCAACCAACCAACCGGTAGGTTATCGGGTACCGCCGGTGTCACGTCAAGGACGGTCGATCGTCGGCGGGCGTCGTTTTGGTGACCAGCAGGCCAACGACTATCCTGATGTCCAATCGTCGCACGTTCGGCCCGACCGGCCACGCCGCGCGACATGCCCGTTCAAGCCCCCGACCGAGGAGTTAGGCCCGACCATGGCCGTACCCAAGCGCAGAATGTCGCGCGCGAACACCCGTAGCCGGCGCGCGCAGTGGAAGGCGGAGAAGACCGAGCTCGTCGGTGTGACGGTGGCAGGTCAGCGGCACAAGGTGCCGCGCCGGCTGCTCAAGGCGGCCCGTCTCGGCCTGATCGATCTCGACCGCCGCTGACCTTGATGGCGGCGCGCCTCTCAGGTCAGTCTCAGGCGGTGGGACGAAACTAGGGGCCGTGCGAATACTGGTCGTCGACGACGATCGCGCGGTGCGCGAGTCGTTACGCAGGTCGTTGTCCTTCAACGGCTACTCCGTCGAGTTGGCACATGACGGGGTCGAGGCTCTCGACATGATCGCGAGCGATCGCCCCGACGCGCTCGTCCTGGATGTGATGATGCCGCGACTGGATGGCCTCGAGGTGTGCCGTCAGCTGCGCAGCACCGGTGACGACCTGCCCATCCTGGTGCTGACGGCCCGCGATTCGGTCTCCGAGCGGGTGGCCGGGCTGGACGCCGGCGCCGACGACTACCTGCCCAAGCCGTTCGCCCTGGAAGAACTGCTGGCCCGGATGCGGGCGCTGCTGCGCCGCACCAAGCCCGAGGACGACGCCGAATCCGTGGCGATGACGTTCTCCGATCTGACGCTGGACCCGGTGACCCGGGAGGTCACCCGCGGGCAGCGCCGGATCAGCCTGACGCGCACCGAGTTCGCACTGCTGGAAATGCTGATCGCCAACCCGCGCCGGGTGCTCACCCGCAGCCGCATCCTCGAAGAGGTCTGGGGCTTCGACTTCCCCACCTCGGGCAATGCGCTGGAGGTGTACGTCGGCTACCTGCGCCGCAAAACCGAAGCCGACGGCGAGCCGCGGCTGATCCACACGGTGCGCGGGGTGGGTTACGTGCTTCGGGAGACGCCGCCGTGACGAGCCGCCCGCCGCGATGATCCGGTTGCACCGGCCCCAGCGCCCCCCGCTGCGCGCGCCCCTGCGCGCCACCCCCTCGCTGTCGCTGCGATGGCGGGTGATGCTGCTGGCCATGTCGATGGTGGCCATGGTCGTGGTGCTGATGGCGTTCGCCGTCTACGCCGTGATTTCGGCCGCCCTCTACAGCGACATCGACAACCAACTGCAGAGCCGGGCGCAACTGCTGATCGCCAGCGGCTCGTTGGCCGCCGACCCCGGCAAGGCGATCGAGGGCACCGCCTATTCGGACGTCAACGCGATGCTGGTGAACCCCGGCCACGCCATCTACACCGCCCAGCAGCCGGGTCAGACGCTGCCGGTGGGGTCGCCGGAAAAGGCGGTCATCCACGGCGAACTGTTCATGTCGCGGCGCACCGCGGGCGATCAGCGCATCCTGGCCGTGCATCTGCAGAACGGCACGTCGTTGTTGATCTCCAAGAGCCTCAAGCCGACCGAGGCGGTGATGAACAAACTGCGGTGGGTGCTGCTGATCGTCGGAGGTGTCGGCGTGGCCGTCGCGGCGGTGGCGGGCGGCATGGTCACCCGGGCCGGGTTGCGCCCGGTGGCCCGCCTGACCGAAGCGGCCGAGCGGGTGGCACGCACCGACGACCTGCGACCCATCCCGGTGTTCGGCAGCGACGAATTGGCCAGGCTCACCGAGTCGTTCAACCTGATGCTGCGGGCGCTGGCCGAGTCCCGGGAGCGACAGGCCCGGCTGGTCACCGACGCCGGACACGAATTGCGCACCCCGCTGACGTCGCTGCGCACCAACGTCGAGCTGCTGATGGCCTCGATGGAGCCGGGCGCCCCGCGGCTGCCCGAGCAGGAGATGGTCGAGCTGCGCGCCGATGTGCTCGCCCAGATCGAGGAATTGTCAACGCTGGTAGGCGATTTGGTGGACCTCACCCGTGACGACGCCGGGCAGGTGGTGCACGAGCCGGTCGACATGTCCGATGTGATCGATCGGAGCCTGGAGCGAGTCAGGCGGCGGCGCAACGACATTCACTTCGACGTCGATGTGACGCCATGGCAGATGTACGGCGACGCAGCCGGGTTGTCGCGTGCGGTGCTCAACCTGTTGGACAACGCGGCCAAGTGGAGCCCGCCCGGCGGGCACGTCGGCGTCACGATGCGCCAGCTCGACCCGTCGCACGCCGAGCTGGTGGTCTCCGACCACGGGCCCGGCATTCCGCCGCAGGAGCGCCGGCTGGTGTTCGAGCGGTTCTACCGCTCGACGTCGGCGCGGGCCATGCCCGGCTCCGGGCTGGGGCTGGCCATCGTCAAGAAGGTCGTGCTCAACCACGGCGGCATGCTGCGCGTCGAGGACACGGTGCCGGGCGGCCAGCCGCCGGGCACCTCCTTCTATGTGCTGCTGCCGGGGCGGCCGCTGCCGCCGGCCGGCCACTCGACGCCCGCCGGCGAGTCGGAAACCGACCAGGCGGAGGCCGCCACCGACCCCGCCGTACCGGTGGCCGGGGACACGGCGAACTCTCGGGAATCGGCGAACGTTATCTCAGTGGACTCTCAGTCCGCGCGGGCAAGGTAGGTCTGCGGCTACTGTTAAACCCAGCCGAGCCGAGCCCACCGCGAGCCGAAACGCCGAGATAGAGGAAGAGCGACTTAGCGACATGACGAATGACCCGAGGTATTCGCCACCGCCGCAGCAGCAGCCGGGATACCCGCCCGCGCCGAATCAGACTGCGCCCGTCCCGAGCCACGCGGGCTCCTCAGGCTATGCCCAGGGGCAGCAGCCCTACCAGCAGCAATTCGACTGGCGCTATCGGTCGCAGCCCTCGCAAGCCACCCAGTTCCGCTCGCCCTACGAGCCCTTCGGCAACGCCGGGCCGGGACGCGTCCCCGGCGGCACCGGCACCGGTCCGCTGCCCGGCATGCACCCCGGGATGCCCGGCCCGCCGGAACCTCAAAAGCGTTCTCGCGCAGGGCTTTTGACCGTGGGAGCGGTCGCCATCGCGGTGGTGTCGGCCGGCATCGGCGGTGCCGCGGCAACGGCCGTCGAAATGGGCACCCACGCAACGGGCAGCGGCGGCGGGCGCATCGCCGGGGCGGCGCCGAGCGTCCCGGCGGCGAACATGCCGCCGGGCAGTGTCGAGCAGGTGGCGGCCAAGGTGGTGCCCAGCGTGGTGATGCTGGAGACCGATCTAGGCCGTCAGTCCGAGGAGGGCTCCGGCATCATCCTGTCGACCGACGGGCTGATCCTGACCAACAACCACGTCGTCGCGGCCGCGGCGGGACCGCCCAAGGGTCCCGCGGCGCCCCCGGTGGTCCCGCTGCCGCCCGGCGGCCCGGGCGGTGGTCCCGGCGCCGGCACCCCGAAGACGACGGTCACCTTCTCCGACGGCCGCACCGCGCCGTTCACGGTGGTCGGTGCCGACCCCACCAGCGATATCGCCGTCATCCGGGTGCAGGGCATGTCCGGGCTCACCCCCATCTCGCTGGGGTCGTCGTCGGACCTGCGGGTCGGTCAGCCGGTGGTGGCGATCGGGTCGCCGCTGGGTCTCTCCGGCACGGTGACCACCGGGATCGTCAGCGCCCTGAACCGGCCGGTGTCCACCACCGGTGAGTCCGGCAACCAGAACACCGTGCTGGACGCCATCCAGACCGACGCCGCGATCAACCCCGGCAACTCCGGGGGAGCGTTGGTCAACATGAACGGCCAACTGGTGGGCGTGAACTCGGCCATCGCCACGCTGGGCGCCGACTCGCCGGACGCGCAGAGCGGCTCGATCGGGCTGGGCTTCGCGATCCCGGTCGACCAGGCCAAGCGGATCGCCGACGAGCTGATCGCCACCGGCAAGGCGTCACATGCCTCGCTGGGCGTGCAGGTGACCAACGACAAGGGCACCCCGGGCGCCAAGGTCGTCGACGTGGTGTCGGGCGGTGCGGCCGCCAGCGCCGGCCTGCCCAAGAACGTGGTCGTCACCAAGGTCGACGACCGCCCGATCAACAGCGCCGACGCGTTGGTCGCCGCCGTGCGGTCCAAAGCGCCGGGCGACAAGATCACGTTGACGTTCTCCGATCCCGCCGGCGGCGGCAGCCGGACTTTGCCGGTCACCCTGGGAAAGGCGGACCAGTAGTGAGAGTGGACGAACCCTCGGCGGCGGGATTGTCGGAGCTCGGATATACGGTTGCACCCATGGAAACGGGCGCGGAGTTGGTAGTTGGCCGGGCACTGGTCGTGGTGGTCGACGATCGCACCGCCCACGGGGACGAGGACCACAGCGGGCCGCTGGTGACCGAGCTGCTCACCGAGGCGGGATTCGTCGTCGACGGTGTGGTCGCCGTCGCCGCCGACGAGGTCGAGATCCGCAACGCGCTCAACACCGCGGTGATCGGCGGGGTGGACCTGGTCGTCTCCGTCGGCGGGACGGGCGTCACCCCGCGTGACGTCACCCCGGAGGCCACCCGGGAGATCCTCGATCGCGAAATCCTCGGCATCGCCGAGGCCATCCGCGGCTCGGGGCTGTCCGCCGGCATCATCGACGCCGGTTTGTCACGCGGACTGGCCGGGGTGTCCGGCAGCACGCTGGTGGTCAACCTGGCCGGCTCCCGCTATGCGGTGCGCGACGGTATGGCGACGCTGAATCCGTTGGCGGCCCAGATCATCGGGCAGTTGTCGAGCCTGGAGATCTAGACCCGGGCTGCCCGGCGCCGGTCGTTACGACTCGGCCTCCGCGCGCGGCCCGTACTCCGGTGGGGGCGTGGTGCTCACGCTGCCGTGCTTGCCCGACGAGTCGCCGTTGGTCTGCGCGAGCAGATCGCGGATCTCGGTGAGCAGAACCACCTGGGCGTCGTCGGCCGGCTCGACCTCACCCCGCTTGCGCAGCGTCGTGTAGGGCAACACGACCAGGAAGTACACCACCGCGGCGATGATCACGAAGTTGATCGCGGCGGACAGCACGTTGTTCAGGTCGATGGTCTGCCCGCCGCCGATGCTGATCCGCAGGATGCCGATGTCGGACTTCTGGTTGACGCCGATGCGGTTGATCAACGGCTTGATGATGCTGTCGGTGAATGTCGTGACCAATGCGGTGAACGCGGTACCGATGACCACCGCTGTGGACAGGTCGATGATGTTGCCCCGCGAGAGAAACTCCTTGAACCCTTTGAGCATTGGCGATGGCCTTTCTGGGACTGGACAGAGTTTGCTGTCGGCCAGGTGATCCCCCGCGGACAGGCGCTCAGTGCAGGGTGAGTGTCACCGTCTGGCCGAGCGCCGCGCCTGCCACCGTGTTCGCCACCCCAGCCGGTAGCGCAACCAACACTACGCGGTCGGCACCGGCGGCCTGAATCTTTTCCCGGGCCGACACCAGCACCACGACGGCGTCGGTGGCCAGCACCTTGGGCGCGGCGTGGGTCGTCTCCGCCGAGGTGTTGGCCGGCGCGGCCAGCACGTCGACCACGTCCCCGGGCCGCACCAGGTCGATCAGCGCGCCGTCCGCCGGGTGCAGCGGCACGATGCGCGCGCCCGCTGCCGCTTTGGACCCGACGGCCGCCTCGGCCAGTCGACTGCCCAGCAGTCGCACGTCGGTGAGCACCTCGCCGCGTCGCGCCGGGCCGGCCAGTGTGGAACCCAGCACCGCGCCGATCTCGGCGGGTGATCCCTCGGGAACCGTTGCGGCCAAACGCTTTTCGAGACGGACATCGGCGGCGGTCAACGCGGCGCCCGGGCGCAGGTCGTGCTCGGCCACCACTACCGGCGCATAGTCACCGGCGGGATCGGACCGCAGCGCGGCGATCGCGGCCAACACCACCAGGGCGCCGGCCGCGATCCGGCGGGCCAGCACGGTGCGCGTCCAGTCCGGCCGCAGCCACACCGACAGCCGGCTCAATACGCTTGGGTTCAGCGAGGATTCGCCCACGCCGCAACGGTAGGCGCGGCGCGGCGCCCGGGTCGGCGCTCGGCGGCGCCGCTGTGGATAACCGTCAGCCGGCCGCGGCGGCGGCCGGCGCGGGGCTGCTGGCGGCCTTCTCGCCCGAGCCGGACTTGGCGCTCGAGCCGGAGCTGTCGCTCGTCGACGAGCTCGAGTCGCTCGAGGAGGAGCCGTTGGTCGACCCCGCGGGCTTCTTGCCGGACTCCCTGCTATCGGTGCGGTAGAAGCCGCTGCCCTTGAACACCACGCCGACGGAGTTGAAGCGCTTGCGCAGCCGCCCGGAGCAGTGCTTGCACGTGGTCAGCGCGTCGTCGGTGAAGGCCTGCACGATGTCGAAGCGATCGTCGCACTCGGTGCACTGATAGCTGTAAGTCGGCACGTAAACCTCCGGATGGTCGCAAACCTTGTTAGCACTCTAGCGTGTCAAGTGCTAGAACCGCCAGGTGACGCGGTCTCATTCCCGAGACGACCGAGACGACCGAGACGTCAGCGGGCGCCGAGGGTGACCAACCCGCGGTGCGGCGTCAGCGCGTGGGTCATCGGGACGTCGTGCGGCTCGGCCGGTAGCTCGTCGAGCAGTTCCGCGTCGCGCACCAGCGCGACCAGCCGCGCCCGCGGATCGCGGTCGCCCAGCGAGCGGTCGTAGAACCCCCGGCCCCGGCCCAGGCGCACCCCGCGGCGGTCCACGGCCAGCGCCGGCACCAGCACCAGGGCCGCGTCGGCCAGCGCCGATGCGGGCAGCCACGGCTGCGCCGGCTCGAGCAGCCCCCACCGCCCGGTGGTCAGGGTGCCGGGCCGGTATTCGCCCCAGCACAGCGGCAGCGGGGTGTCGTCGGCGGCGGTGCGGGCAACCGGCAGCAGCACCCGCCCGGCCCGCCGCAGCAACATGTCCAGCATCTCGACGGAGCCCGGCTCGGCGCCCACCGGCACGTAGGCGCACACGGTGCTGCCGCTGGTCACCATGAACTCCAGCTGTTCGCGCAGCATTCGCGCCTCAGCGGCGCGAACGTCGTCGGCAACGCGGCGCCGGGCGGCGAGCAGCCGTTCGCGCAGGGCGGCCTTGCCGGTGGTGGCCATGGGTAAACCATGACAGCCCGGTCTTCGCCTGCGCCACATCCACTCGGCAAAGTCGATGCGGGTTATCGTGTGAACGATGTCATGCCCAAACGTGGTGGTGCCACGCACGGCGATTGTGCCCGCCGCCGGCCTCGGTACCCGATTCCTGCCCGCGACCAAGACGGTCCCCAAAGAGCTGCTGCCCGTGGTCGATACCCCCGGGATCGAGCTCGTCGCCGCCGAGGCGGCCGAGGCCGGCGCCGAACGCCTGGTGATCGTCACCTCGGAGGGCAAGGACGGTGTCGTCGCGCACTTCGTCGAGGACCTGGTGCTCGAGAGCACGCTGGAGGAGCGCGGCAAAACCGCGATGCTGGACAAGGTTCGGCGGGCGCCGCGGCTGATCAAAGTCGAGTCGGTGGTGCAGAGCGAGCCGCTGGGACTGGGCCACGCGATCGGGTGTGTGGAACCGCGGCTGGCCGACGACGAGGACGCGGTCGCGGTGCTGCTGCCCGACGACCTGGTGCTGCCGACCGGTGTGCTGGGGACCATGTCGAAGGTGCGGGCGCACTACGGCGGCACGGTGTTGTGCGCCATCGAGGTGACGCCCGAGGAGATCAGTGCCTACGGCGTCTTCGACGTCGAGCCGGTGCCCGACGACGATCCGGACGTGCTGCGGGTCAAGGGCATGGTCGAGAAGCCGAAGGCCGAGGACGCGCCGTCGATGTTCGCCGCGGCGGGCCGCTACGTGCTCGACCGCGCCATCTTCGACGCGTTGCGCCGCATCGACCGCGGCGCCGGCGGCGAGGTCCAGCTGACCGACGGGATCGCGCTGCTGATCTCCGAGGGCCACCCGGTGCACGTGGTCGTGCACCGCGGATCTCGACACGACTTGGGAAATCCTGGCGGCTACCTCAAGGCTGCGGTTGACTTTGCATTGGACCGTGACGACTACGGCCCGGACTTGCGGCAGTGGTTGGTGGCGCGGTTAGGCCTGTCCGAGCAGTAACCGGGCCGGCAGGCGACGGCGGGTCGGCGCAACGCCAAGCGGTCCCGGGCGGGGATGCCCCGCCCGCGCAGTGGGCGGGTCGTGCGCCACGCAGCGCCCGCCGGATTTGAGGGCAGAGAGGCGCGCTGTGCGTTCGGTGGAAGAGCAGCAGGCCCGGATCACGGCTGCCGCGGTGGCGCCGCGGCCGATACGTGTGGCGATCGCCGAGGCGCAGGGCCTGATGTGCGCCGAGGAAGTGGTCACCGAACGCCCGATGCCCGGTTTCGATCAGGCCGCGATCGACGGCTACGCGGTGCGCAGCGTCGACGTGCTCGGCGTCGGCGAGGTGGGCGCCGAGGGCCTGCCCGCGCCGCTCGACGACTCGGTCGACGACGCGCGCGACGGGCTGGTGCTGCCGGTGATGGGAACCGTCGAGGCAGGGTCGCGCACCCCCAGTCGGTTGCAGCCGCGGCAGGCCGTCCGGGTGCAAACCGGCGCCCCGCTGCCCACGCTGGCCGACGCGGTGCTGCCGCTGGGGTGGACCGACGGCGGGACGCAGCGGGTGCGGATCTACCGGGGCGCGCCCTCGGGCGCCTACGTGCGCCGAGCCGGCGACGACGTCCAGCCCGGCGACGTCGCGGTGCGCGCCGGAGCGGTGATCGGGGCGGCCCAGGTCGGGCTGCTGGCCGCGGTCGGCCGCGAGCGGGTGCTGGTGCATCCGCGGCCGCGGGTGACGATCATGGCGCTGGGCGGAGAACTGGTCGACATCTCGCGCACCCCGGGAAACGGGCAGGTCTACGACGTCAACTCCTATGCGCTGGCAGCGGCGGCCCGCGACGCCGGGGCGGAGGTCAACCGGATCGGGATCGTCGGCGGCGGCCCCAGGGAACTGCGCGACATCGTCGAGGGCCAGATCAACCGCGCCGAGGTGATCGTGATCGCCGGCGCGGTCGGTGGCGCCGCGGCCGAAGCGGTGCGCCAGGTGCTGTCCGAGCTCGGGGAGATCGAGGTGGTCCGGGTCGCCATGCACCCGGGCTCCATCCAGGGTTTTGGGCAGCTGGGCCGCGAGGGCGTTCCGACCTTCCTGTTGCCCGCCAATCCGGTGAGCGCGCTGGTGGTGTTCGAGGTGATGGTCCGCCCGCTGATCCGGTTGTCGCTGGGCAAGCGCCAGCCGATGCGCCGCATCGTGCAGGCCCGCACGCTGTCGCCCATCACGTCGGTGGCCGGGCGCAAGGGCTATCTGCGCGGCCAGCTGATGCGCGATCAGGACAGCGGCGAGTATCTGGTGCAGGCGCTGGGCGGCGCCCCGGGCGCGTCGTCGCACCTGCTGGCCACCCTCGCCGAAGCCAACTGCCTGGTGGTGGTGCCCAGCGGGGCCGAGCAGATCCGCACCGGCGAGATCGTCGACGTCGCCTTCTTGGCTCAGCGCGGCTGAGCGGAACGACTGCACACATCGTGAACCTGTTGCGCAACAATTCCCGTCATCCCGGTTGGCCGATGAGTGTCGGCCCGCTGCGGGTGCCGGCCGGGGTGGTCCGGTTGCGGGCGGTCCGGCTGCGCGACGGCGCGCAGTGGAGCCGGATCCGGCTGGCCGATCGGGCGCATCTGGAACCGTGGGAGCCCAGCGCTGAGGGCGATTGGACGACCCGGCACGCGGTGGCCGCCTGGCCGGCGCTGTGCTCGGGCCTGCGCGCCGAGGCGCGCCAGGGCCGGATGCTGCCCTACGTCATCGAGCTCGACGGGCGCTTCTGCGGCCAGCTGACCATCGGCAACGTCACTCACGGGGCGTTGCGGTCGGCGTGGATCGGCTACTGGGTACCGCGCTCGGCCACCGGCGGCGGGGTGGCCACCGCAGCCCTGGCGCTGGGTCTCGACCACTGCTTCGGCCCGGTCATGTTGCATCGGGTGGAGGCCACCGTGCGTCCGGAGAACGCCGCGAGCCGGGCCGTGCTGGCGAAAGTCGGGTTCCGCCAGGAGGGCCTATTGCAGCGCTACCTCGAGGTCGACAAGGCCTGGCGGGACCATCTGTTGATGGCGATCACGGTCGAGGAGGTCAGCGGATCGGTGGCGTCGACGCTGGTCCGCGCCGGTAACGCGAGCTGGGTGTGACGGCCGGGGCCTAGTAGGGCGGCGTTACGGCGACGCGCCGGTGGCGGCCGAAACGTTGCCCATCTGGGACTAGCGCGACACGAGTGACTAGTGGTGCTTGTGAGAGGCAAATTACAGGTGTGTAATTGTCCTGGTCATCACGACCCGGCCGCGTTGGCCACCGATGGGCTTCGCGGGGGATGGGAACCGAAGAGAGCAGGTCATCATGCCAAGCATCCCGCAGTCGTTGTTGTGGATATCGCTCGTGGTGCTGTGGCTGTTCGTCTTGGTGCCGATGCTGGTCAGCAAACGCGACGCGGTGCGCCGCACCAGCGATGTGGCGCTGGCGACCCGAGTCCTCAACGGCGGGGCCAACTCTCGGCTGGTCAAGCGCGGCGGGCCGGCCGCCGGGCACCGCAGCGATCCCCACTGGACGCGACCGGAAGACTCCGACGCCGACCTCGACGAGGAGCACGACGTCGCCGCGGACGAGCCCGGTGACCAGGACGACGACGCCGACACCGACGAGCTGAGCCGCCGGCGGCCGGTGGTCATGAGGATGGCCACCGCCGAACCCGCCGAGCCCGACTATCTGGACGTCGACGTGGTCGAGGATTCCGCCGCACTTCCGGTGGGCGCCAGCGGTTCCGCGGCCGAGAACAACGACGAGCAGCCGGCCGAGGACGACGACGTCGACACCGAGGCGGTTGCCAAGGGCGGCGACGAGCAGGACAGCTATGAGTACGTCGACGACTCGTCCGGCCTGGAGGAGCCTGCCGCCGAGGGCGACGAGGCCGACGAGGAGGCGCCGGCGCCGATGCCGCGCAACGCCTCGCGGCGGCGCCGGTTCGACACCAAGACCGCCGCCGCGGTCAGCGCCCGTAAATACGCCTTCCGCAAGCGGGTGCTGATGGCGATGGCGGTCGTGTTGGTCGGCTCGGCCACCGCGGCGTTCAAGATCTCGCCGACGGCGTGGTGGGTCTGCGGCGCCGCGACCACCGTGACCCTGCTCTACCTGGGCTATCTGCGCCGCCAGACGCGCATCGAGGAGAAGGTGCGCCGGCGCCGCATGCAGCGGATGGCGCGGGCGCGGCTCGGCGTCGAGAACGCCTATGACCGCGACTACGACGTGGTGCCGTCGCGGCTGCGGCGCCCGGGCGCGGTGGTGCTCGAGATCGACGACGAGGACCCGATCTTCGAGCACCTGGAGTACGCGATGCCGATGCGGACGTTCGGTTGGCCCAGGGACTTGCCGCGCGCCGTCGGCGAATAGTGCTCGCGGTTTCGGCAGTTGCTGCCGCGGCTGGTAGCCTGCTTAGCGATCAGGGGCTATGGCGCAGTTGGTAGCGCGACTCGTTCGCATCGAGTAGGTCAGGGGTTCGAATCCCCTTAGCTCCACAAAGTTTGAGCAGGTCAGAACGTATCGGTTCCGCCAGCGCACTTGCGTCGTCCGAGAGGCCGGAAGGCCGTGTCCAGTCGGTCTGCTACGTCATCCAAGTCTTCGTCGAACATATCGGTGTAGGTGTCGAGGGTCATAGAAGCTTTCGCGTTTTCCAGCATCCGCCATACGGCCTTTCCGTTCCGCCCGCACACTAACGGCGAGACTGGCTGCCGTGTGCCGGAGGTCGTGGGGAGTGATGGTTGGGAAGGTGCTGTCTTGGGCCTGGCATTTCACAACAACGGGACGGAACACTCGGGCACGCCAATTGGAGTTCCTCAAAACCCCGCCCCGCAGGTCGGTGAACACAAGCTCATCCCGTCCTTTGCCGATCATCAACGCGGCAAGCTCCGTGGCAAGCGCAGCAGGGAATGGGGCGGAGCGCCGCTCCCAAGACTTCGGCGTACTCCACTGCAATCCGCCCGATTGAATCGCCCCTGGAAATCCCGGAGGCTCCTGACCTTGGAAACGAGGATGCAGGTATGCCCACGGAACCGTCGTCAGGGAAGAAGCCGACCAGTCGCAGGTATAGCCCGGAGGAGAAGGCCGCCGCGGTGCGGATGGTCCGTGCGTTGCGCGCTGAGCTAGGCACCGAGCAGGGCACTGTCTCGCGGGTGGCCCGTCAGCTCGGCTATGGGGTGGAGTCGGTGCGCTCGTGGGTGGGCCAGGCCGACATCGATGACGGCTATTCACCGGGGGTCTCCACCGCGGAGTCGCAGCGCATCAAGGATCTCGAACAGGAGAACCGAGAACTTAAGCGCGCCAACGAAATACTGAAACGAGCGGCCAGTTTCTTCGGGGCGGAGCTCGATCGCCAACACAAGAAATAGTCGCTTTCATCGACGCCCACCGCGACGAGTTCGGGGTCGAGCCCATCATCACCGTCCTGCGCACGCAGGGGTGTCGGTGGCTCCGAGCACCTACTACGACACCAAGACCCGGCCCCTGTCGGCGAGGGCCCAACGCGATGCGGTCTTGGGGCCGGTGCTGCGGCAGCTCTGGGAGGACAATTACTGTGTCTACGGGGCCCGCAAGTTGTGGAAAGCCGCACGTCGGGCCGGCCACGACGTCGGCCGCGACCAAGTGGCCCGGCTGATGGGCACCGCGGGCATCCAAGGGGTGCGTCGCGGCAAACGAGTGCGCACCGCCAAACCCGACCTGACAGCGGCGCGACATCCCGATCTGGTCAAGCGGAAGTTCACCGCGACCGCGCCAACCAGTTGTGGGTGACCGATCTGACGTTCGTGCCGACCTGGGCCGGGGTGGCCTACGTGTGCTTTATCGTCGACGCCTACTCCCGCATGATCGTCGGGTGGCGGGTGGCTTCGCATATGCGGACAACGATGGTCCTTGACGCGTTGGAAATGGCCCGATGGTCTCGCGGAAACACATTGCCCGACTTGACATGTCACTCCGACGCCGGATCGCAGTTCAATTCTATCCGCTACAGTTACGGTGAGCGGCTCGCCGAGATCGGCGCGGCGCCCTCGATTGGCACCATCGGGGACAGCTTCGACAACGCACTGGCCGAAACCGTTAACGGCTATTACAAGGCTGAGCTGATCTACGGACCAGCCCGCACCGGGCCCTGGAAGACCGTCGAGGACGTCGAGCTGGCCACCCTGGGCTGGGTCTACTGGCACAACACCAGTCGCCTCCACAGCTACCTCGCAGACGTTCCTCCGACCGAGTTCGAAGCCACGTTCTACGATGCACAACGGACCGGCCAACCCCTGGCCGAAATCCAATAGTTCGAGTCTCCATCAGAACCAGGGCGATTCAGTGATCACACCGCCCAACATATTTCCGAAACGTGGGTCGCTCGAAGCCGCGCAAGAGCGGTCGCCGAGCTACTGGGAGGTCAGGGATTTCGCCCCGCCCCTCCCTTCGCCCACCGCAGGGGAGAATCCCCGGCAGCATCGGCATCCGTCGTGGAGGTGGCGCTTGTGGCAACGACCTCACTGTGTCGACACCGCGTACGCGGGAAACGGTGAAATACCGCCCGGGTATCTCTCTGCATAGAATCGTTCAGGTGGGATCGGATGGACTACAGGTCGTCCCGGGCCAGCTAGCCGCGATGGCGGATCGATGGCAGCGCCTGGGTGCCGAACTCACTACGACCACGCCGCCGTCGCCCGGACAGCCATTCCAGGCCACGACCGCTGCGGTCAGCAGCATCAATGCGATGGTCAGCGCTGATGGGGCAGCGTTCGCGAGTCGGAGTCAGGACACCGCCGGTGGAGTGACTAATGCCGCGGCCGGCTACGACAGTCAGGAAGCAATCTCGGCCCACGAAATGGCCGGCGTGACCAAAGTGACCATGGTCTGATGACCGCGACCCTTTCGCAGATTCGGGCGTGGAGTACCGCGCACTTGACCGACGCGGCAAGCTATTGGACGCAAACCGCCGATCGCTGGGAGGACGCGTTTCTGACGATGCGCAACGAATCCCACTCGATTGCGTGGAAGGGCGCCGGGGGTGATGCGTTGCGGCAGCGCACCGCAGCCGACCTCTCCACCGTCACCGGGAAGGCCGACCTCCTCCGCCAGGCGGCTGCGATAGCACGCAGCGGCGCGAGTGACATCAGTGCAGCCCAGCGAAGCGTGCTGAATGCCGTCGCAGACGCGCAAAACGCGGGATTCGATGTGGGAGAAGACCTCTCGGTCAGCTATACAGACCACGGCGGCACAGCGGCACAGCAGGCCGCCCGCCAAGCGCAGGCAGAACAGATGGCTAGTGAAATCTGGTCGCGCGCGAAGCAACTCGACGGAACCGAAACCAAGGTTGCGGGCCAGCTCACCACCGCCACCGCTGGCCTTGGGAATACCACCTTTGCGCACAACGGGAAGGGCAGTGGTATCCAGCTCGTCGATAACACCCAAGGTGGCGACAACTCGAACGGTGGGATTCCGCAACTGCCCCGTCATGATCCACCGGCCGGCAGGTGGGACGGACCGCCGCCGCCCGGCTGGCATCCCGGCACCGGCTATTGGGCGCTGGATCCAGATCATCCATCGGACAACCCTAACGGGTTGCCAGACCCCTCGCTGTATCAATCGGACCCACCATGCGTGCGGCCCGATCTGCTAACCGGCCCGTCGACCGGCGTGACTTCAATCGGTGGCGGATCTGACAATCCGCAGAAGGCGCGAGCGTGGGGAATAGATCTACAGGGCACATCAAAGGTGCGGATTAGTGGGACTGAATTCAACGGCATCACTAAGGCGGTTCAGATCAACGGCCGCTGGTATCAGGCGCAATGGCAGGAATACCAGTACCAACTCAACACCATTCCTGTCTGGCAAGGTGTTGGAGGACCGTTCGGCGATTGGACAATGCCAGACATGAGCCAGGCGCACACTTGGAAGCCGGTCACCCTGGGACAACTCATGCAAACTTCTACGGTCTATCCAGAAGCGACCATCCACCTACCCGACCTCAACGGCGGCAGCATCGACATCCAGAATGGCTGGTGGGCAGGCGGCCTACCGTCGACCGGCATCCCCAGCCCACCAGTGATTACCCGTGGCAACTAGGCGCACCGTCATCATCGCGGCAGCCACTGCCGCGCTGGTCTTGGCCATAGCCGGGGTTTCGGTGTGGCTGTATCTGAGGCCAAGTCCGAACTCGGATTGCGCGGTCGTCAACGACATGCTCAAGTACTCAAGATCCGAGAGCGCACGAATGCGCGATCTCATCCCGACCAGCATCGACGACCCGCAGAAACTAGTGGATGCGTACCAAACTCGCGAAACCCGCCTGCGACAGTACGCCGACCAGGTCCACGATCCTGGTTTGCGCGAAAAGGCTTACGCTTTAGTCAATCTCGATGACAAGATGCTCGCCGTGTGGCGCCAGACGATTCCAGGACAGTCACAGAACGGATCGGATGACAGCTCAAGTCAGAACTTCCAGCGCGCTTATATCGACTACGCCGCACAGAGCCAAAAAGTCGGCCAAGCCCTACAAGCGGCATGCCCAGCATGATGACCGCGATTCTCGGATTGGTCGCGATGGTGGGCTTGATGGCTCTATTCACCATCTTCTTTTACTGGTATTGCCGCTGGATCCGGGACCGCCGAATTGACCTGTACACAGACCCAGAATGGACTTCCATCACCGGGCCGGCGTCACCGCGTCGCTTGATTGATCCCAACACCATCATGGGAGAACGCCCAGAATACGACGACGACCACAGCCACTACCGACCGGAAGATTGAAACTCGGCTTAGGGGCAACGATCGGTGTGGAGCGTGCCCTCGGTCTACGACAAACGCCCGTACAACCGGTGCGGCGCGCATACCATTCGATCACATGAAACGTTTGGCGCTCTTAGCTCTTGCTGCATGCACTAGCGCCGCATGTAGCATCACGGTACCTAATGGGACAGGCCCATCGATCAGAACCGTGACAGTGACGCCCCCTGCCACCTCGCCTACGAGGACGTACGCACAGCCGTCCACTCCGAGCGTGACTGGCCCAAAAACGGAGATCGATAGCGACGGAACTTACGTAGTCGGAGTGGACATCCTGCGGACGTACCGGACGCTGGCGGCACTCGCTGCTATTGGGCGCGGCTACGTAGCCTTGATACCAGCGACATCATTAACAACAACACCGGCCCGCAAGCCGTCGACATTCTCCCTACAGATCGGGCGTTCCTCACCCAGCATCCGCCCGAGAGCGTCGTTGGCCCGCACGGCGAGCAATTGCCGGGTGTCCCATCCGGAGAGAGCGCAATCGGACCCGCCGAATCCGGTAAGGGCTGGCAGTTTTCATTGCCACCTGGACACGGGTGGATTGACCCACGTGTGAAAGCCAAACGGTAAATCCCTTTACCGGGCGAACGATACCTCCGTCGGATGACTATGCGCACATACCGTTGCCGGAGTAATGAGAGGTGGTCATGAATTTTTACCCGGTTAGCGAGCTTTATGAGTTCACGCCGGACGTGGAATCGAAGTCGTCCTCGCACCGCAACCCACTGACCATTACCGGCGCGCTAAACGATGCCGAGTTCATCGACATGCGCCTGTCGCCGCAACGGTCTCGCGTCGGCATCCTCTGTGACATTCAATGGTGTTGTGGTTTCGAAGGCTCGAATACTGCACTCGTTGTCGTAACCGGTGTCGGCAACGTTGTTTGGTCGAACGACGACGCAGCGCGCCAGCGGCCCTGGCATGCGCGGTACGCCAATTGGGAGCCCATAGGGTCCGCGGGCGCAGGACCGCCGTTTCCGCAGTGGAATAGCAGCGACGAGGACATGCGGGCCCTTGACGCGTCAGACAGCTCGCGGCAGGGAAAAGGACTCAACTCGTCGGCGAGTTCGGCAGGTCTGAACCCCAGTGGGTTAGCAGAATATATTCTGAAATTTGGTCGTTTGTTGGTATCTGGCCTGGGCGCCAGTATTTATATTGGGCATATTGAGGGGATCGACGGCGCGCCGCCTGATATGGGTGAGTTATCCGACGCTGAGATAATCGCCGGATTTCCTCAGTGGTCGTCGATAATGGAAGTGCGCGAGTATTACTCTTACGTGCCGAGTGCTGAATAGGGAATGGCGAGTAGCGCAAAATTCGAGGCTACTATGGTCCACCGCCCGAGAATTCGTAGTCGGCGATGTCCCGACCGGGCGCCAAACCATGTGCGGCGCAATCAAAGTCGTCGGGCGCAGTACCAGCAAGCCGAGCTAGCTAGAACTCGCCACGATCACCCACGACGTCCCTTACCCGCGGGCCGCGCAGTGGGCCGTGGACCGATGGTGACCGGGGGTAGTCCTGGAATCCTGACTTGCACGCCGCCCAGGGAATGGCGATGTTCGGCGGTCATGCCGTCGGCTTGGAGTTGGTCGCCGTGACCGTAGACGACGTCGGCCATGCCATACAGGGCTTCGCTGCCGCGGTGGTAGGAGTAGGAGTGGTCGTGCGGGTTGATGCCATCGGACCCGGGCACTTCGGCGCGGAAGCGGACAGATCCGAATCCGTCGACGGCGGGGTCACCGCCGCCCAGGCCGAGTTGGGCGGGAAAATGCTCTCCGCCCTGGTGGTCTCTAAACTGGCGACTGTCGATGATTCCGAAATCGTGCAGATGATTGCCGAACATGCAGCACTAAGCGGGCCGGAGGATGGCGATGGCGACCCGGGACGATAACCCCCAAAAGGTGGAGCAGCGGAGCCTCGCGGTGCGCAAGGCTGCCGCCAAGGCGGCCGTCGCGGCCAGCGAAAAGACGGGGCGTCCGGTGGATCCACGGGTAAAGAAGCTCGCCGAAAATCGCTGACCCACGTGATTTGGGCGGCCAGGTCCCGCTTTGCCGGTAGGCAGTAGCGGTTGTTGCGGGTAAGAGGTTCGAATCCCCTTAGCTCCAACGCGTTTGGGCCCAGTCAGGTGTCAGTCGCGGGGCCCGCTCGCCGCGATGAGACCATAGCCGGATGACCACCCACACCTGCACGGGTTGCGGACTCGAAACCCGCTACTCGTATGGGCGCACCTGCCTGGGATGCGGCCAACAGACCCGCCGCCCATACGGCAGCTGGCCGGACCGTCATCCACGGGCCGCGGTAGCCTTCGCGGCGCCGGCGAGGATCGTCTACCTGGGCGAGCGGAATCCGACGGCCGCGATGGCGTTGGGGGTGCCGGGCACGCTCATCGCGTTGGCCGCGGTCGCGGCGTACCCGTTCGTGTTCGTGCCCGCGCTGATTCTGCTGAGCGTGGCCTTGTTGGCGTCAGCCCGCTACCTGGAAACCCACAGCTCGTCGAAGTAAATCGCACGAGCCGACCAGCCTTCCCGACAACCAGGCCCGGCCGGACCGCGACACCAATATTTCAGAGCATGTGCTCTGTTATCCTGTCGAAGTGCCCCGCCCCCGAGTGCTGGATTTCGACCACCTGATGGATGTGGCCGAGCAACTCGCCGCGGAATCCGGGCCGCCGGCGGTCACCATTCGTGCCCTCTCGGAGGCGACGGCCATCTCCAACGGCGCGATCTACCATGCGTTCGGGTCTCGCGGCGGACTGCTTGGTCACGTGTGGCTACGCGCTGGAAAGCGTTACCTGAGCTTCCAGCGAGCCGCCGTGGCAAAGGCGCTGTCGCGCGGCGTTTCTGGCGAGGCAGCGGTCGATGCGGTGGTCGCCGCTGCGGAGTGTCCCGCGACGTTCTCGCACGAGCACCCGGCCTCCGCTCGGTTCCTGCTCCGTGTGCGCCGCGACGAACTCCTCGGCGCCGCCGACGTCCCGGCCGAGCTGGCCGACGAGTTGCGCCGACTCGACGACGACCTCGCGCACCTATTTATCGAACTGGCCGAAAAAGTCTGGGGCAGAAGGGATCGCCAGGCGGTGGGGGCCATTCGCACCTGTGTTGTCGAGCTGCCCACCGCCCTGCTGATCGATGCCCACGCCCTGCGCGACGCGGCGGCGCTGCAACGACTCGCCGCGGCGGTACGCGCGGTGCTGGCCCTCACCCCACCCACCACTTCCACCAAACCGAAACCGCGCCCGACCCTAACGAAAGGGGCACACCCATGACATCCAAGACCGGCTCAGCGCCGATTAGAACCAACCTCAAGATCTGGAACATGCTGCAGCGCTTGCCGTTTGGCAATCGAATGTTCAGTCGGGCGGTATGCTTCAAGGCGCCCTACTTCAGCACGGTCCATCCGGTCATCGTCGAATTACGGCCGGGACTCTGCCGCGCCAAGGCCCCCAACCGGCGGGGTGTGCACAACCACCTCGGCTCGTTTCATGCCATCGCATCGTGCAACATGGCCGAACTCGTCGCCGGCGTGATGACGGAGGTGACCGTGCCGCCCACCCACCGCTGGATCCCCGCCGGCATGACCGTCGAATACAAGGCCCAAGCCCGCACCGCGGTGACCGCGACCGCACGCCTGGACGCCATCCCCGAGTTCACCGACGAGCCATTCGAATTGGTCGTGCCCGTCGACGTGTCGGACGCCGAGGGCAATGTCTTCGTCACCGCCCGCATCACCATGCACGTGTCACCGCGACCGCGCTGACGAAAAGCTCACCGACTGATTGCGTGCGCGCGCACTGAGGGCGCGACCCAGTCCCGCAGGAACCGTCGCAGCTCCGCGCCGGTGCGCGGCGGGCGCCCCGGATCGACGATCAGTGACTGCAGTGTGCGCAGCATGACCTCGACCAGTTCGTCGAGCCCGGCGTCGGCGAATCCTGCTGCGCCCCAATCGACTTCAAATCGCTGCAAGATCGACCTGCCGAACGAGATGGCGATGTCGGAGGTGACCCCGGCGGTGAAAGCGCTGGCCTTGCCGGGCTGGAACACCAGGCTCAGGTACCTGTCGTGCGCGAGCTGCTCGAAGGTGTAGGCGATGCCCTCCACCACCGCCTCGGTGGGATCGGTGATCGAACCCAGGTGGGCCGCAAGGCGATCCAGAAACCCCTCCACCGCGGACAGCGCCGTCGCACCCAGCAGCGCCTCGTGGGTGGGGAAGTACCGGTAGATCGTCTGCCGCGTCACGCCCAGCGTCGACGCCACCTGCGAGACGCTCACCGTGCCGCGTGCGTCGATGGCGCGTCGCGTCGCGGTCAGGATGCGCGCAACCGCCTCCTCGTCGTCGGCCGGGATGTCACCCGACCAGCCGTGCCGGCGCATGGCGTGATCGTCGCACACACCGGGCCGGGGCCTTGACAATACAAACGGTGGTGATTGTATGGTCCGGGAGGTCGACGGCGAAGGAGAAGCGAGTGGCCCCCATCAACAGCCCGGTGAGCGGCACCGACGAGGCGTTGACGCGGCGGGGGCTGCGTCACGCCCTGGACAAGACGACCGACCTGGCCGAGCGGGAACTGCGGGTGCCGCTGCACTACTACCGCGACCCCAAGATCACCGAGATCGAGGAGGCGCAGATCCTGCGTCGGGTCCCGCTGGCCATCGTCCCGTCGGCGCAGCTACCGAACACCAACGACTACATGGTGCGCTCGGTGCTGGGCGATTCCCTGCTGGTGACCCGCGACCGTTCCGGGGCCAGTCACGTCCTGCTCAACTACTGCCGGCACCGGGGCGCGATGCCGGCCTGCGGCTCGGGCAACACCGCCCGGTTCGTGTGCCCGTACCACGCCTGGACGTACAAGAACACCGGCGAACTGTTCTCGGTGCCCGGCAAGGCCGGCTTCGACTCGATGAACACCAAGGACTACGGCCTGGTGGAGCTGCCCTCCGAGGAGCGGCACGGCTTCATCTGGGCGGTGCTGACCGCCGACGCGACCATCGACCTCGACGCGCACCTGGGCGACTTCGGAGCCGAACTGGCGCTGTGGAATTACTCCTCCTACGGCTATCACACCCAGCGCGAATTCACCTCCGAGGTGTCCTGGAAGGGCGCCCTGGAGGCATTCGCCGAGGGCTACCACTTCCCGTACGTCCACGGGCAGAGCCTGATCGGGCAGAACACCCTGGCCAACACCATGGTCTACGACGAGTTCGGCAAGCATCACCGGATCGGCTTCCCGTTCACCTGGATCACCAACGCCGCCACCGACCCTGCGGCGTCGCTGGAACCGCTGGCCAACATGGGCGTGATCTATTGGGTGTATCCGAACCTCATCCTGGCCAACAGCCCGGTCGGGGTGGAGATCATCGACATGCTGCCCGCCGGTGCGCCGACCCGCTGCACGGTGCGGCACAGCTGGATGGCCCGCGTCCCCGCCGCCGACGACGAGATGCGCGCGGCCTACGACGCGGTCTTCGAAGGCGTGCACGCCGCGGTGCGCGACGAGGACTTCGCCATGCTGCCCCAGTGCGGCGAGGGCGTCCGGCACGGCCAGCACGACCACATGATCATCGGGCGCAACGAAATCGCCGTCCAGCACATGATCAGGGTGTTCGCCCACGAGCTGGGGGTGGCACTCGACTGAGTCGAGGCGGTTGGAGTGGCCGCAGGCCGGCGCGGGTACAGATGCTCTGAACCTGATCGAGAGGATCCGATGGCGCACCGCGACCGCGACTCGACCGACGAGCTGCTGCAAGAACTGCTGTGGACCTACGGGCCGTGCGGGCAGGAGGACGCGGTGCGCGCCGTCATCGCCCGCGAATTGGAACCCGTCGTCGACGACCTGTGGACCGACGACGCCGGCAACCTGATCGGCTACATCGCCGACGCATCGCGCGGCGATGCCGGGGCGCCCGACCACCGGCACCGGACCGCGGCGATCCCCGGCACCGCCACCCGGGTCATGGCCCACATGGACGAGCTGTCCATGATCGTCAAACGAGTAGAACCTGATGGCACACTGCATTTGACGCAGCTGGGCACCATGTACCCGGGCAACTTCGGGCTGGGTCCGGTCGCCGTGCTCGGCGACAACGAAACCCTCACCGCGGTACTGACTCTCGGCTCCGAACACACCACCAAGGAAAGCTCACGAATCTGGGAGACCAAGCCCGATCAGGGCGACCGATCGCTGGACTGGCATCACGTCTACGTCTTCACCGGCCGCAGCACCGACGAATTGGCCGCCGCGGGAGTGCACGCCGGCACCCGGGTGTGCGTGGACCGCAGCAAGAGATCGGTGGTCGAGATCGGCGACTACGTCGGCGCCTACTTCCTCGATGACCGCGCCGCAGTGACCGCGCTGCTCAACGCCGCCCGGATGCTGCGCGAACGCGGACAACGCCCCGCCGACGACGTGTACCTGGTGTTCACCACCAACGAAGAGATCGGCGGGGTGGGCGGCGCCTATGCCAGCGCCACCCTGCCCGGCGACCTGACCCTCGCGCTGGAAGTCGGCCCCACCGAACGCGAATACACCACCAGCGTCGCCGGCGGCCCGATCGTCGGTTACAGCGACGCGCTGTGCGTCTACGACAAAAGCGTCGCCGACCGGCTGCTGAAAATCGCCACCGACCGCGGACTGTCGCCGCAGCCGGCGGCGCTGGGCGCCTTCGAATCCGACGCGTCGCACGCCAAGGCGAGCGGGCTCACCGCCCGCGCCGGCCTGCTGTGCCTGCCCACGCTGAGCACCCACGGCTACGAGGTGGTCGCGCGCAGCGCGATCGACGACATGGCCGCCATCGTGGTCGATTTCGTGCTGCAGCCGGGCCGGCCGAACGGCTGACGCGGAGTCGGCCAAAACACCTCAACCCCGCTGGTCACCCTGTTAGTCTGGCGACGCTTCCGGACGCAGAACGATGGGGTTGGCATGTGGCACACGTGGGCTCGCGGCTGAGCGAATCACTCGAAAGACAATCCCCATGACACGCCCACGAATTCGGGCACGAGCGCCGCTGCGGATCTCGTTCGCCGGGGGCGGCACCGACGTCCCGCCGTTCCCGATGACCGAGGGCGGCTGCGTGCTGTCGGCGACCATCGACCGCTACGCGCAGGGATCGCTGGCGCCGCGCACCGACCGCCGGGTCTCCATCGAGTCGGTGGACTTCAAGACCACGCACGAGATGACGCTCGACAGCGAGATCCTCTACGACGGCAGCCTGGACCTGATCAAGGCCGCGGTGCGCAGGTTCGGCCGCGACGGCACGGACGGCTACGACCTGGTGCTGCGATCCAGCGCGCCGCCCGGCTCGGGGCTGGGCTCGTCGTCGACCATGATGGTCGCGCTCACCGGCCTGCTCGCCGAGCACTACCGGGTGCCGATGGGCGAATACGAGACCGCCCAGTTGGCGTGCGCGATCGAACGCGAGGACCTCGGCATCGCCGGCGGCATGCAGGACATGTACGCCGCGACGTTCGGCGGGTTCAACTTCATCGAGTTCACCGACCGGGTGATCGTCAATCCGCTGCGGATCCGTGACGAGACCGCCTTCGAACTCGAGCTCAGCCTGCTGCTGTGCTACACCGGCATCACCCGCGACTCCGCGCGCGTGATCGAGGACCAAACCCGGCGCGCCACAACGGGTTCGGACGACACGCTGGCCGGGCTGCGGGCACAGAAGGAGTTGGCGGTCGCGATGAAGGCGGCCCTGCTGACCGGCAAGCTGAACGACTTCGGTGCGCTGCTGGGCGAAGCGTGGACCGAGAAGAAACGAATGTCGCCCTACATCACCAATGAGCGCATCGACGACCTCTACGAGCTGGCCCTGAAAAACGGTGCGCTGGGCGGCAAGCTGACCGGCGCCGGCGGCGGGGGATACATCCTGCTGTTCTGTGACTTCGCCAAAAAGCACCGGCTCATCGAGGCGCTGGAAGGAGCCGGGGCCGCCGTCACCGAATTCGCCTTCGAGAGCAAGGGATTGACGACATGGCAGGCATGACGGGGCCCGATGTGGTGCCGCCGAGCGTGGAGTTGGTGCAGCGGCGGCTGGCCGAGACCATCGCGGTCAAGCAGCAGATGCAGAACGGCGTCGTCGCCGCCCAGGCCGTCGAGGTGGCGCGCGCGATGATCGACTGCCTGCGGGCCGGCGGAAAGGTGATCCTGTTCGGCAACGGCGGATCCGCGCAGGACGCCGGACATCTGGCCGCAGAACTCATGGGCCGCTTCGCTTTCGACCGCCCGGGCCTGGCGGCCATCAGCCTTCCCGACGCCACCGCGGCGATCACCGCGATCGGTAACGACTACTCGTACGACGAGGTGTTCGCCCGCCAGGTGCTGGCCGCCGGGCGGGCCGGGGACGTGGTGGTCGGACTGACCACATCGGGCAACTCCGCCAACGTCGTTCGCGCGCTCGAGGCCGCCCGCCAGGCCGGGATGACGACCGTCACCCTCACCGGTGCGGGCGGCGGCAAGGTGGCCGACGTCGCGCAGATCTGCATCCGAATCCCCAGCGACGACACCGGCCGGATCCAGGAAGCGAGCCTGCACCTGGGGCATTCGATTTGCGAAATGGTCGAAGCGGCACTGTTTCCCCGGCCGTCCTGACCGCGACGATGCCCGCACCCGAGCTGCGCGACGTCCGCACGGTCTTCCTGGACCGCGACGGCACCGTCAACGTCAAGGCCGCCGAGGGCGAGTACATCAAGTCGCCGGCCGAGCTGGTGCTGTTGCCCGGTGCGGCCCGGGCGCTGGCCGCGCTGAACGCCGCGGGCCTGCGGACCGTGTTGGTCACCAATCAGCGCTGGCTCTCCGAGCCGAAGGCGGCGCCGGCCGATTTCGCCGCCGTACACGACCGGCTGGTACGACTGCTCGCCGACCGGGGCGCGCGCATCGATGCCGCTTACCACTGCCCCCACCCCGCGAACAGCTGCGACTGCCGCAAACCCGGCCCCGGCATGCTGTTGCGCGCGGCGGCCGAGCACGACGTGGATTTGGCCGCTTCCGTCATGATCGGCGACAGCGACGTCGACATGGTGGCGGGCCGCGCGGCCGGAACGAAGACCATTCTGATCCGCCCCGGCGCCCGGCAGGCCGTCGCAGAGGCCGATTTCGTGGTCGACGACCTGGCCGCGGCCGTCGAACTCATCCTGAATGCCGGAAAAACCCCGCCTGCCGGGTGATCGGCGCTGCCTGCTTGCCGCGGTCGTGACCTGCTCATAACCTTGGCAACATCCGAGCGCGTCGGGGAGCGTGGGCCTGGCGCAACCGACAAACGGCGGGCAGGTCATGGCATCACCGCGACAGGCAGACCGGTGCCGTGCTGCCGCGGGTGGCGGTCCCTGACGGTGGCCGGACTGACCGGCGCCCGGGCCGACGAGCTGGCGACGATGGACATCTTCGCGGGATGTCCCGCCGAAGATCTCGCCCCGTTGGCGCGCCGGCTGCGGCCGTTGCGCGCCCCGGCCGGCCAGGTGCTGATGCGCCAGGGGGAGCAGGCCGTCGAGTTCCTGCTGATCTCCTCGGGCAGCGCCGAGGTCAAACACCTCGGCGACGACGGCGTGGTGATCACCGAGCACACGTCCCCCGGCATGATCGTCGGCGAAATCGCCCTGCTGCGCGACATTCCGCGCACCGCCACGGTGACCACCGCCCAACCGCTGACCGGCTGGACCGGCGACACCGAGGCCTTCGCCAGCATGGTGCACATCCCCGGCGTCATGCCGCGGCTGCTGCGCACCGTGCGGCAGCGCCTGGCGGCGTTCATCACGCCGATCCCGATCCAGGTCCGCGACGGCACGCACCTGCTGCTGCGCCCGGTGCTGCCCGGCGACAGCGAGCGCACCGTGCACGGCCACATCCACTTCTCCAGCGACACGTTGTACCGGCGGTTCATGAGCCCGCGGCTGCCCACCCCGGCGTTGATGCACTACCTGTCGGAGGTCGACTACGTCGATCACTTCGTGTGGGTGGTCACCGACGGCGCCGACCCGGTGGCCGATGCCCGCTTCGTGCGCGACGAGAACGATCCGACCGTCGCCGAGATCGCCTTCACCGTCGCCGACGCCTACCAGGGCCGCGGCATCGGCACCTTCTTGATCAGCGCCCTGTCGATCGCCGCCGAGGTCGACGGCATCGAAAGGTTCTCCGCGCGAATGCTTTCCGACAACGTGCCGATGCGCGCGATCATGGACCGCTACGGCGCGGTGTGGCAGCGCGAGGACATCGGCGTCATCACCACCGTCATCGATGTGCCGCACCGGCGCGACCTGCCGTTCCGCAAGCACGAGGCCGACGAGATCCGGCGGGTCGCGCGACAGGTGATCGAGACCGTCGGCTGAGCCGCCGGCGTGGTGCGCGAGCACGCCCTGTCTGCCGACCATGAGGTGACGTTCGAATCCGCTAGCGCCTGCGGTAGCGCGTTCGAAAGTGACGTCGTGGTTGTACTCGGCTGACGGCAGGCCCAGACTTTGGCGTGGCAGGGCTGGATATGGCGGCGTCCTGTGCTATCAACTCCTGATGCGGCCGTTCGGGATTGGCCCGGCGGTGACCACCGTGCTCACGCTGATGGTCGCCGGGTGCGCTCACCCGCCCCCGCCCAAACCGTCGGCCGCACCGGCACAATCGCCGCCGAGCACCACGGCCGCCGTCAACCCCGCCAACATCAAGCGGGTGGTCCGCGACCTGCCACCGGGCTACGAGGTGACGACGGGAATTCCCGTCGCCGCCGCACCGAAGGTGATCTGGGGCCTGGCCGCCGACGCGCGGGCCAAGCCGCCCCGATGCGCCGTCCTGGCCGACCCCGGCAACGGACGCGACCAGTCGGCGCAGGGCGTGTCGGGCTCGGGCAGCGGCGGGATCGTAGACGCGGTGGTGGTGGCTTTGCCGGAGCCCGTGGACTTTCCGCGGGATCTGCTCGGCGCGTGCCAGCAGTGGTCCGAGACCGCCGGGCACACCACCGCCCGCGTCCGCCTCACCGACGGCCCGCACATCGACGGCGTCGAAACCCTGGGCATGGTCGCCGACATCACCTCATCGGTCGAATCGGGCACCGAAATCGATTCGCGCAGCTACACATTCATCGCCTATCTGGGCGACTACTACGCCTTCACCACCCTGACCACCGATCCCGGCGCGGCGGTTCCGGTGCTGCCACCGCAGTTCGCCGCGGATCTGCTCGCCAAAACGGTGTCCACGTTGCGCAGCTGAGCCGCCCGCTTGGGTAGATTGGCCACGATGTCCAAGCTGTTGCGCGCGGTGGCCGCTGTCTGCGTCCTGGCCGGCTGCTCATCGGCCACTCACCCGGCGAAGGTGGACATCGCCAAGGTCGCCGACGTGAAACCCAGCTTCGGACCCGACTACAAGGTCAGCGACACCGGTGAACGCGGCATCGACCCCAAGCTGCTGGCCGGCCGCAAGCTGCCCGACGGCCTGACCTTCGACCCCGCCCAGTGCGCGAAAGTGGCCAGCGGGCCGGATCTGCCGGCCGATCTGCAGGGCAACATGGCCGCGGTGACCGCCGAGGGCCGCGGCAACCGCTTCGTGGTGATCGCGCTCGAGACCTCAAAAGCCTTGCCGTTCAACGACCCCGGGAAGGACTGCGCCAAGGTCACCTTCTCCGGTGCGCAACTGCGCGGCGGTGTCCAAGTGGTCGATGCGCCGCAGATCGACAGCGCGCGCACGCTGGGCGTGCACCGGGTGCTGCAGGCGCTGACACCCGGCGGCCCGCGCACCGGCGAACTGTACGACTACTCCGCGCAATTCGGCGACTACCAGGTGATCGTCATCGCCAACCCGCTGGTGATCCCGAACCAGCCCGTTGCTCCCGTCGACACCCAACGCGCGCGCGACCTGCTCGTCAAAGCGGTGGCATCGGTGCGTGCTCAATAGTCAGCGCACGCCGCGCGGGCGGAATTGGATGCTCACCCACGGCCCGACCGGCGCCGTCGTCTTGGGCACGGCATGCTCCCAGGTGCGCTGGCACGAGCCGCCCATCACCAGCAGGTCCCCGTGCGCCTGCGGCAGCCGCAGCGACGGGCCGCCTCCGCGGCGCCGCAGCGCGAACGCGCGGGTGGCGCCCAGGCTGACGATCGCCACCATGGTGTCCTCGGAACTGCTGCGGCCGATGGTGTCGCCATGCCAGGCCACGCTGTCCGAGCCGTCCCGATAACAGCACAACCCCACCGTGGTGAACGGCTCGCCGAGTTCGCCGGCGTAGATGTCGTTGAGCCGGCGGCGCAGCCGGGACAGCATCGGATGCGGCGGCTCGTCGACCGTGAGGTCGTGAAAGCTCACCAGCCGCGGCACGTTGACCACCCGGTCGTACATCTGCCGGCGTTCCTCCCGCCACGGCACCGTCGACAGCAGGGCATCGAGCAGATCATCGGCGTCGGTGAGCCAGCCGGCGCGGATTTCGATGAAGGCGCCGTCGCCGAGCTGCCGGCGCTCGGTGTGCTGGAACAGGGAGCCTTGAACCGCGATCTCCACGCGACCCAGTTTATCGCACATCCGTTCGATCCCGAGGCCGCGGCGGCGGGCGTGTGACGGCCCATGCCGCCCCTGCGCGCCGCTACGGTTGAACCTGTGGGCGTGGTCGAGCTGGGCACCAATTCCGAGGTGGGCGCGCTGCGGGTGGTCATCCTGCACCGCCCGGGCGGCGAGCTGCTGCGGCTCAACCCGCGCAATGTCGACCAGCTGCTCTTCGACGGCCTGCCGTGGGTGGCCCGCGCACAAGAAGAGCACGACCAGTTCGCCGAGCTGTTGCGCTCGCGCGGCGTCGAGGTGTTGTTGCTGTCGGATCTACTCACCGAGGCGCTGACGCACAGCGGGGCCGCGCGAATGCAGGGGGTCGCCGCAGCGGTCGATGCACGACGGCTGGGAGTTCCTCTGGCGCAAGAGCTTTCGGCCTACCTTCGCGGGCTGGAGCCGGCCCGGCTGGCCCAGGTGTTGATGGCGGGGATGACGTTCAACGAGTTGCCTGCCGATACGCGCACCGACGTGTCGCTGGTGCTGCGCATGCACCACGGCGGCGACTTCGTCATCGACCCGCTGCCCAATTTGGTGTTCACCCGCGACTCGTCGATCTGGATCGGCCCCCGGGTGGTGATTCCGACGCTGGCGCTGCGGGCCCGGGTCCGCGAGGCCTCGTTGACCGATCTCATCTATGCCCATCACCCGCGGTTCACCGGGGTGCGGCGGGCCTACGAATCGCGCACCGCCCCAGTTGAGGGCGGCGACGTGCTGCTGCTGGCGCCCGGCGTGGTCGCGGTCGGGGTGGGGGAGCGGACCACGCCGGCCGGTGCGGAAGCGTTGGCCCGCAGCCTGTTCGACGACGATCTGGCGCACACCGTGCTGGCCGTGCCGATCGCTCAGCGGCGCGCGCAGATGCACCTGGACACGGTGTGCACGATGGTCGACACCGACACCGTGGTGATGTACGCCAACGTCGTCGACGCGCTCTCGGCGTTCACCATCCAGCGCACCCCGTCCGGCGTTGAGATCAGCGAGGCCCCCTTCTTGGAGGCCGCGGCCACGGCGATGGGAATCGACAAACTGCGGGTGATCGATACCGGGCTGGATCCCGTCATCGCCGAACGCGAGCAGTGGGACGACGGCAACAACACGTTGGCGCTGTCACCCGGCGTCGTGGTCGCCTATGAGCGCAACGCGCAAACCAACATGCGCCTGCAGGAGGCCGGCATCGAGGTGTTGACGATCGCGGGATCGGAGTTGGGCACCGGTCGCGGCGGCCCCCGCTGCATGTCGTGCCCGGTCGCGCGCGACCCGCTGTGACGGCACCGCGAAAGTGCAACTGGCAACGCGTTTCCCGAGTGACGCCGTCGGTAGTTGCACTCTCGCGGCAAGGCGCAGAAGCTAACGCCAGCTGGGCAGCCAGATCTCCATGTTCCAGGTCTGCTGCGAGATCGGCAGACCGGTGAGCACCGGGAACAGCCAGGCGAAGTTGGTCACCACCAACGCCACGTAGCAGCAGACCGCGATCAGCCCCAGGGTGCGCCGCTCGGAGTTCGCCCGCAGCACGCCCGTAGCGGTGGGCGCGTAAAGGATGTCGCCGCAGATCAGCGCGATGGCCATGGCCAGGAACGGCGCCATCGTCGCCGCGTAGAAGAAATACATCTGCCGGTCGATGTCGGCGAACCAAGGCAGCCAGCCCGCGCAATACGCGACCAGCACCGCGGCGTAGCGCCAGTCGCGGCGAACCAGCACGCGCCAGAGCGCGAACACCAGCACCGGCACGGCCAGCCACCACATCGCTGGGGTGCCCACCAGCATCTCGGCCTTGACGCACGATTGCGCGCCGCAGCCCGGGACGTTCTGCTCGTCGATGGCATACAGCACCGGCCGCAACGACATCGGCCAGCTCCACGGTTTGGATTCCCATGGGTGGTAATTGCCGGCGGAGTTCGTCAAGCCGGCGTGGAACTGAAAAGCCTTGGCGGTGTAGTGCCATAGCGATCGGATGGCGTCGGGCAGCGGCAGCACCGAACGCGGGCCGATGGTCTGGCCCACCTCGTGCCGATCGATGGCCGTCTCGGAGGCGAACCAGGGCGCATAGCCGGCCAGATACACCGCGGCGGGGATGAACCCCAGCGCGTACCCGGTGGGCAGCAGATCCCGCCGGACCACCCCCAGCCAGGGCCGGGTCACCTGGTACTGACGCCGGGCGGCGACGTCGAAAGCCAGCGACATCGCCGCGAAGAACAGCACGAAGTACAGGCCCGACCACTTTGTCCCGCAAGCCAATCCGAGCAGCACGCCGGCGCCGAACCGCCACCACCGCACGCCCAGCCGCGGACCCCACACCGTGTCGGCGCTGCGGCCCTGCAGCAGTGCGGTGTGCAGGCGTTGTCGCACCTGGTCGCGGTCGACGATCAGCGCCCCGAACGCCGCGACCACGAAGAAGGTGAGGATGCCGTCCAGCAGCGCGGTCCGCGACGCCACGAAGCTGACGCCGTCGCAGATGACAAGCACCCCCGCGATGGCACCGACCAGTGTGGAGCGGCTGATTCGCCGCACGATCCGCACCACCAGCGCCACCATGACCACGCCGAGCAGCGCGCCGGTGAACCGCCAGCCGACGCCGTTGTAGCCGAAGAGCGCCTCGCCGATCGCGATCAGTTGCTTGCCGACCGGCGGGTGGACCACCAGGCCGAACCCCGGGTTGTCCTCCACCCCGTGGTTGTGCAGCACCTGCCAGGCCTGCGGGGCGTAGTGCTTTTCGTCGAAAACCGGTGTGCCGCCGTCGGTGGGCGAGCCCAGGTTCACGAACCGGGTCACCGCCGCCACCAGCGTCACCACGCCGGTCACCACCCAGCCGCGCACGTCGTCGGTGGGCCCGAAATCGGCCGCCGGAACCAACGGGCCCGGGCTGACGACGGGCACCACGCGTTCGGTCTCGGCGCCGTCGGTGTGCACGGGGGATTCGCGGGGCGGGGCGGACATCGGTGTCGATCGTAGGCTGTCGGTCATGACCACCGGCCGCCTGTTGCTGGGGGCGACGCCGTTGGGGCAGCCCTCGGACGCCTCGCCCCGGCTGCTGGATGCCCTGGCCCGCGCCGACGTGGTGGCCGCCGAGGACACCCGGCGGGTGCGCACCCTGGCCAAAGCGCTCGATGTCGCCATCACCGGCCGGGTGATCAGCATGTTCGACCGGGTCGAGGCCGCCAGGGTGGACTCGCTGCTCGAGGCGATCCGGTCGGGGGCGACGGTGCTGGTGGTCAGCGACGCCGGGATGCCGGTGATCAGCGACCCCGGCTTCCGGCTGGTGACGGCCTGTGTGCAGGCGGGGCTGCCGGTGGGATGCCTGCCCGGGCCCTCGGCGGTGATGACGGCGCTGGCCGTGTCCGGACTGCCGGCGGAGAAGTTCTGCTTCGAGGGCTTCGCGCCGCGCAAGAAGGCGGCGCGGCGCGGCTGGCTGGACTCGCTGGCCGACGAGCGGCGCACCTGCGTGTTCTTCGAATCACCGCGCCGGCTGCCGGCCTGCCTGCAGGACGCGGTGGAGCGGCTCGGCGGTGAGCGGCGGGCCGCGATCTGCCGGGAGCTGACCAAGGTGCACGAGGAGGTGGTGCGCGGCACGCTGGACGAGCTGGCGGCCTGGGCGGGCGACGGTGTGCTCGGCGAGATCACCGTGGTGCTGGCCGGCGCCACCCCGCGCGCCGACCTGCCGTCGCTGGTCGCCGAGGTCGAGCAGCGGGTGGCGGATGGCGCCCGGATCAAGGACGCCTGCGGCGAGGTGGCCGCCGCCCAACCCGGGGTGCGGTCCCGTGAGCTCTACGACGCGGTGCTCAAGGCCCGCCGCGACTAGCCCGCCGAGCTCGCCGCCGCGATGGACGGCAGCCCGACGATGGGCGAGGCCTTGTGCAGGCATTCGGCCCACTCGGCGTCGGGATCGGAGTCCGCGGTGATTCCGCCGCCCACGCCCAGCACCGCGCCGCCCGCGGCGTCGAATTCGACGGTGCGGATCGCGACGTTCAGTTCACATCCGGCCACGGGTGAAGCCAAACCGATTGTGCCGCAATATATTCCGCGAGTAGCGGGTTCCCATTTCGAAAGTAGTTGGCGGGCACGGTGTTTGGGTGTCCCGGTGACCGAGGCGGGCGGGAACGCGGCGTCCAGCAGGGCCGACGTCGGCAGCTCGGTGGGGACCTGCGCCGACACCGTCGACACCAGGTGCCACACCCCTGGCGCCCGGCGCACCACCAGCAGCTCCGGCACGCTCACCGTGCCCACCGTCGCCACCCGGCCCAGGTCGTTGCGCACCAGGTCGACGATCATGATGTTCTCGGCAACCTCCTTGGCCGAGGCGCGCAGCGCCGACGGCCAGGCGTCCAGCGGCAGGGTGCCCTTGATCGGGCTGGACGTGACGACCGTGCCGCGGCGGCGCAGGAAGAGCTCCGGGGACAGCGACGCCACCGCCCCCCACTCGCCCTCGACATAGGCGGCCCGCGCCGGGCCGGTGCGGGCGACGCCGTCGACGAAGAAGTCCAGCGGGGCGCCGCCGACCGTCCCGCGGAATTGCGTGCACACGCACGCCTGGTACACCTCGCCGGCGCGGATGGCTTCCAGGCAGGCCAGCACCCCGTCGCGGTGCGCGGCCCGGTCGGCGACGTCCCAGTCGATCCGGCACGGCCGCGGCGGGCCGGCGGGCGCGGCCAGCGCGCCGGCGAGCCACCGCGGCATCGGCGCGCCGGTGAGGCTCTCGTACCACCACTGCCCGTCGCGGTCGCGGCGCAGGACGCAGTCCGTCCAGCCGCCGGCGGCCTCGGGAATCCGGTTCGGCTTGGCGTCGGCGCTGCCGTCCGGATAGGACAGGTAACCGATCCACCCGCCGCCCACATGCGGCGGCTGCGGTGTCCGCGCCGTGCCGACCGCGAACACGTCGCCGGGGGGCACCGGGCGCACCGGCAGGCTCGGCGCGATCACCGCCAGGGCGTCGAACCAGTCGCCGGTCAACGCCGCCGGCGGCGGCAGACCGAGCCGGCGGGTGACATCACCCACGGCCCGCAGCACCTGGGGTGCGGGGCCGAGGTCGCCAAGCCGGTCGATGCGCACCGCCCTAGCTTGACAGAGCGGCGCGGGTTCGGGGCGAGTCAGCCGCGGCTGACGTCGCGGGCGGTGGCCAGCGCCGCCAGCTTGTGCGGGTTGCGCATCACGTAGAAATTGGTGATCTTGTCCGCCGCGATCTCCACCGTGATGACGCCTTCGAGCCGGTCGCCGAGGTAGAGCAACACCGCCGGGGCGCCGTTGCAGGTCACCGTGTCCACCCGCAGGGTGGCGTACTCCGCGGCCTTGCGGAACAGCCCGGTGATGGCGCGGGCCACCTTCTCGGCGCCGACCACCGGCCTGCGGGCGGCGCTGACCACGCCGCCGCTGTCGGCGGTCCAGGTGGCGTCCGGGGCCAGCATCGCCATCAGCGCCTCCACGTCGCCGCTGGCCGCCGTGGCCAGGAACTGCGCGGTGAGCTCGGCGTTGCGCTTGGGGTCGATCGCCTGCCCGGCGCCCGGGTGGCGCTTGCGCCGGGCCCGCACGTGTTCGCGGGCCCGGTGCGCGACCTGACGCACGGTGGGCGCCGGCTTGCCCACCGCCTCGGCGATCTCGTCGTAGTCGAATCCGAACACCTCACGCAGCACGAACACGGCCCGCTCGTCGGGACTCAACGTTTCCAGCAACACCAGCATCGCCATCGAAATCGACTCGGCGAGAACGACCTCGGTGGACGGATCCTGCTCGTCGAGCAGCAGCGGCTCGGGCAGCCAGGGCCCGACGTACTCCTCGCGCCGGCGCGCGCCGGCCCGCAGCGCGTTGAGCGCCTGGCGGGTGACCAGCTGAGCCAGGTAGGACTTGGTGTCGCGCACCGTGGCCAGGTCGACGGTCGACCAGCGCAGGTAGCTGTCCTGCAACACGTCGTCGGCCTCGGTCGCCGAGCCCAGCATTTCGTAGGCGATGGTGAACAGCAGCGGCCGCAGCAGGGTGAATCGGTCGGCGTGTTCGCTGCCGGTCGGTGCCTGCGTCATCACACCCCGACCCGCTCGTCGGTCGGCACCCGCTGGCCGCCCTTGAGCCAGCGGTACGAGCCGGGCTTGGCGGCCTCGCGCCGGATCGCCCACAGCGTGCCCCGGCAGATCGCCTCCTTGAGCTTCGCGGCGGTCCGCCCGCCCAGGTACGCGTTGATCGGGGTGTCGTCGGTGCGCGCCAGCTGGAAGGTGGCGGCCGCTCGGCCCAGGCTGATGCACTGCCCGACGAACGCCTGGTTCAGCGGCGCCGGCTCGGTCCCGGCGATGCGGCCCAACACGGTGTTGGCGGCCTGGGCGCCCAGCGGACCGGCGGCCTGGCAGCTCATCCGCAACGGCCGCCCGGACGGCGCGGCGGCGTCGCCGGCGGCGACGATGCGGTCGTCGTCGATGCTGGTGAGCGTCTCGTCGGTGAGCAGCCGGCCCAGCGGGTCGGTGCGCAGCCCGCTGCGGGCGGCCAGGTCCGGGACGCTGAATCCGGCCGTCCACACGGTGGCCGCGCTGGGCAGCACCACGCCGTCGCTGAGCACCACCTCATTCCAGCGCACCTCGGTCACGGTGACGGACTCCAGCACGCCGACCCCGAGGCGGCGCAGCCGCTTGGCCACCGAGCGCCGGCCCCGCGGGCTCAGCGACGGGCCCAGCACCGGGCCGCAGATCAGGGTCACCGGGCGTCCGAGCTCGGCCAGCTCGGAGGCGGTCTCGATGCCGGTCAGCCCGCCCCCGACCACGGTGATCGGTGCCGGCAGCGGCAGATCGGCCAGCGCGTAGTGCAGCCGCTGCGCGCTTTCCAGGTCGGCCACCGAATGCGCGAACTCCGCGCAGCCCGGCACCTCGGCCACCGCGCCGGTGCTGCCGACGGCGTAGATCAGGTAGTCGTAGTCCAGCCCGGCGCCGGAGGTCAGCACGGCCCGGCGGGCGGTGGCGTCGATGTGGTCGACCGTGTCGACGATCAGCTCGATGCCCTCCCCGAGCAGCGTGGCGTAATCGGCGGTCGCCGTGCCGGTGTCCGCCACCAGCTGGTGCAACCGGATGCGCTCCACGAAGACCGGCCGCGGGTTCACCAGCGTGATGTCGATGTCCGGGCGCTGACGCAGATGGTTGGCGGCCAGCGTGCCGGCGTATCCGCCGCCGACAACGACGACATGTGGTTTGCTGCGGGTCACCTCGGTCATGGCTGTCTCCTGTTCGTGAGGACGTGTGCCCTTGAGACACCGCAGCCCGCTTCCGCGTGACAGGTTCGCCCGCAATTGTGACCGGCCTCACTGCCGCGGGCCCGGCCGGCCCCGCTGAGCTGCGGCGACACCGCGGCCGAACGTGCGTGATACGCTGCGCTACGCCAATTCGTGGCCCGCCCCGAGCGGAAGACACGCACCAGAGAAACCCCGAAATCCGGGGCCACTTGCCCGCGCATCGGTGTGTATTGGGAGAAGCAAACCGTGACGACGACCATTTCTTCGAGTGGACCCGGCGCGCCGACCGGTCGCGGCGGGTGGTCGGCGGTTGTCCCCGGGTGCGATCTGACGCGTTGACGATGGTGTCCTCATCGGGGAAACGAGCGCTGGCCGCTGTCATCGGCATCGCGGCGGTGCTGAGCGGATGCGGCGGCAAGCCCGATCCGGGGCCGCTGTCGGCCATGGTCAGCCCGGCCATCCCGCCCACCGCGCAGGAGATCCCCAACCCGCTGCGCGGCCAGTACGAGCAGATGCTGAATCCGCTTTTCCCGCAAGGTAATTCGGCGCAGCAACGGTACTCTCCGTGGCCCGCCTCCTACGACGCCAGCCTGCGGGTCTCCTGGCGGCAGCTGCAGCCCGTCGACCCGCGCACGCTGCCGCCCGACGCGCCCGACGACCGCAAGTTCGACTTCTCCGCGATCGACGACGCGCTGGCCAAGCTGGGCGCCCGCAACATGCGCCTGACCCTGGGCGTGTACACCTACCGGTCCTGTTGCAACGACACCTATCCGGACAACACCGCCATTGCGATTCCGGACTGGCTGCGCCCGTCGTCGACGAGTTATCCGCCGCCGAACCAGGCCCCCGGCGTCACCCAGGTGGTGCCGAACTTCAACGACCCCGACTACCTCAACGGCGTCACCGCGCTGCTGGCCGCGCTGGGCCGCCGGTACGACGGCGACGAGCGGTTGAGCGTGTTCGAGTTCTCCGGCTACGGCGACTTCGGTGAGAACCAGCTCGGCTATCCGCGCGACTCGCTGGGCGCACCGGGCCCCGCCCCGGACGACAGCGTGGCAAAGCTGGGTTATTACAGCCAATTCCGCGACCAGAGCATCACCAAGGCCTCCATCGCGCAGCTGGTCGCGGCCAACACCAACGCCTTCCCGCACACCCAGTTGGTGGTGGCGCCGCAGAATCCGGAGATCGTGCGCCAACTGCTCGCCGACGACGTCACCAAGAAACTGTCCGCGCCGGTCGGGATCCGCGCGGATTGCCTCGGGGTGCAGTCGCCGTTGCCGGAATGGGCCGAGGCCAACGACTCTCACTACGTCCGGTCCAACGACGCCGTCGTCGCGGCCATCAAGCAGCGGCTCGGTTCGGGACTGGTGATCAGTCAGTGGTGCCGGCCGCCCAAGGGCGCCGACTCCCGGTCGTACTACGAGAAGGGACTGCACGACGTCATCCGCTACCACGTCTCGATGACGTCGAGCGCCGACTTCCCGGACCGGGATGCGACGTCGGCGATGGACCCCGAGCTGTATCTGCTGTGGGGGCAGGCCAATACGTCGGCCGGTTACCGGTACTCGGTGGAGGCCAAGCCCGGATCGCAGTCGATCCAGGGCAAGGTGGCCAGCATCTCGGTGGTGTGGACCAACTACGGCGCGGCGGCGGCCACCGAGCACTGGGTGGCCGGCTACAAGCTGGTGGACTTCTCCGGGGCGATCGTTCGCAGCCTGTCCGCGACGGTCAACCTCAAGACGCTGGTGCACGACGAATCCAGCACGTCACGCGAGGAACCGGTCCCGGAATCGGCCACCGAATCGGTGCACGTCGACGTGACCGGCCTGGCGCCCGGCCACTACACACTGCGGGCCACGGTGGACTGGCAGCAACACAAGCCGGACGCCTCGCACGTCGTCAACTACGCGCCCATGGCACTGGCCCGCGACGGCCGCGACGGTGCCGGCCTGTATCCGATTGCCACACTTGACATCCCGAGCGACGCGAGCTCGGCAAGCGGTCACTGACCGTCGCGGCTTTTTCCGCAGAATCCCGATCGCCGGGCCGGTGCGTGATACCGTTTCCGCACGTATTTCGGCCCCGTGACGTGGGGTCGGCACCCAGACGGAATGTGCGCCCGTATCGGAGGACTCCGTGCCACGCAGCCTGGACCTGGTGGTCACCTCCGTCGCCACCGCGCTGATGGAGGCCACGGCGTCCACGGCACGCTCGGTCAGCGAAACGGTGCTCGCGCAGCTCGTCGAGCAGTTCGATGTGGACGCCAGCTTCCTGCACCACCACGATGCCGCGGGCCCGGTGCCGGTGGCCGAGTGGCCGCGGCGAACCGATGCCGCGGGCCCGATGGCCGCGCTGCGATCCGAGGACGTCGAATCGGTGCTGGCCCAATGCGAGCGGCAGCGCCGGCCGGTGGTGAGCAGCCCGGACCGGGCCGACGGTTGGCTGCCCCGCTGGCTGCAGCGCGACAAGGCAGCCGGCGCGCCCTCGGTGGCCGCGGCACCGCTGGTGTCCGGCGACGCCACCACCGGTGTGCTCGGTTTCGTCAAGTTCGGCGCCCGCAGGTGGAAGCCGGAGGAGATCAACACCCTCGAGGCGGTCGCCGCGCTGTTCGCGCAGCTGCAGGCCCGCATCGCCGCCGAGGAACGGCTTCGCTACCTCGCCGAGCACGACGACCTGACCGGTGTGTACAACCGGCGGGCACTGGTCGCGCATCTGACCGAACGGCTGGCGGCCGGAAACCCCGGGCCGGTGGCGGTGTTCTATCTCGACCTGGACCGGCTGAAGCCGATCAACGACTACCTCGGCCACACCGCGGGAGACTGGTTCATCCGGGTGTTCGCGCAGCGCATCGAGGAATGCGCGGGTGAGCAGAGCATGATCGCCCGGCTGGGCGGCGACGAGTTCGTGGTCATCCCGCACCAGCCGATGGCGTCCGAGGCCGCCGAGGCGTTCGCCCGCCGGCTGTCGACGCTGCTGTGCGACCGGCTGACCATCGGTGGGCACGTGATCAGCCGGACCGTCAGCATCGGGCTGGCGGTGGGCACACCCGGGGCGGACAACTGCACCGACCTGCTGCGGCGGGCCGACGAGGCGGTGCTGACCGCCAAGCGCGCCGGCGGCAACCAGACCGCGGTGTCCACCGATGACATGTCGCTGAAGCGGGCCTTCCGCAACGACATCGAGCTGCACCTGCAGGGCGACATCGAAAGCGAGGGCCTGCTGCTGCACTACCTGCCCGAGGTCGACCTGTGGACCGGCGCCGTCGTGGGGGCCGAGGCGCTGGTGCGCTGGCGGCACCCGATCTGGGGGCTGCTGCTGCCGGACTCGTTCATCGGGGTCGCCGAATCGACCAACCTGGGCGCCGAGCTGGGCGGGTGGGTGATGCGCAGCGCCTGCGCCGATTTCAGCCGGTGGCGGGCCAACGGCGTGGGCCACGGCGCGATGTTGCGCATCAACGTCTCGCCCATCCAGCTGATCAGCCGGGGCTTCGTGGAAACCGTCGCCGACACGATCGGCGAGTTCGGCATCGACGCGGGCTCGGTGTGCCTGGAGATCACCGAGCGCGCGGTGGTGCACGACACCGAGACCACCCGAAAGACGTTGTCGGAGCTCAAGGAAGTCGGTGTGCAGATCGCCATCGACGACTTCGGCACCGGCTACGCCGTGCTGTCCCACCTGAAGTCGCTTCCCGTCGACATGCTCAAGATCGACGCCGGGTTCGTCCGGGAGGTGGGCACCGACGCCGGGGACCTGGCGATCGTGCGGGCCATCATCGGGCTGGCCGAGGCGTTCGGCCTGGAAGTGGTCGCCGAAGGCGTCGAAACACCTGCTGCCGCACTGACTTTGATGCAGCACGGCTGTCACCGGGCGCAGGGTTTTCTGCTGTCGCGCCCGATCCCCGGCGAGGCGATGGAAGCGCTGCTGTCCGCGCGCTGGATGCCGATGCCGTTTCTCGCCGACCGCGAGGCGTCGTCGATGGGCTCGATCTAGCCCCTCGACCCGCTCAGCGTTCGTCCGGCAGGAAGACGAAGTTGTTCACGTACGGGCCCCGGCCGGTCCAGCCGTCCTGCCGGCTGCCGGCGTTGGCCGGGTCCTGGTGCACCGCCGGGTCGAACTCCGCGATCGGCCGCCGCGCGCCGTCCAGCTCGAAGTAGCCCGAGTAACCGAGACCGGTCAGCAGTCGGGTGATCCCGGCGACGGCGCCGCGGTGGTGGCGCTCCTCGGCTTCCACCACGATCGCCGGCCGGTTGCGCGCGAGCGTCTCTGCGGCGCCGCGCAATACCGCCAGCTCGTGGCCCTCGACGTCGATCTTGACCAGGCCGACGTCGTCGAGATTCAGATCGTCGAGCCGCTTGACCGGCACGTCGATGACGCGGATCTGGTCCCCGGTCAAATCGCCCAGGCTGTTGTCGGTGTCGATGGTGCTGCGGCCCGGCTCCGACTCGACCACCCGCATGGCGATCGTTCCCGGTTCATCCGACAGCGCCACGGCCTCGACCCGGACCGCGGCCCCGACCGCGTCGAACATCGCCGCCAGATCGCGGGCCTGGGCCGGGCGGGGCTCGAACGCGATCACCGAGCGTGACGACGCCGCCATCGCGATCGTGAACTCGCCGAGGTCGGCGCCGATGTCCAGCGAAACCCGATGCGGGTCGCACAACGACGCCACCAGCTGCACGTCCGGGCGGGACCGGCCGAGCCGGTCGAGAATGCGGAATTTGCGCCGCCAGAACCGGCGCGGCGCGAGCCTCTTCGCCGCGGGCGCGAGCCACCGTTTGGCCGAGCGTGCCAGCGCCATCTGCGGTGATCTCCTGTCCGATTCCCGGGGAGCACCAGCTTAAATGACGCCCGGCGGTGGCGGGGCGCCGACGACGAGCTTTCGGGGAGCCGGGCGGAATCGGGCATGCGCCGCGGACGCGGGCGCTACCCTGTTGTCACCCTTGGTATCCCACGCATGAATACCCGCGACGGCCGCGGGCCGCGAGCCGCCAGAGAGGTTGCAGCCCCATGATGGAGACGGCGTTTCGGCGAGCAATGCCCGCCGATGCCGTTCCGCAACCACGGCGAACCGTCGCCGCCGGGCGCGGATCAGCCCGCGCCACGGCGGCGGCGAGAACGAGGAAGATCGTTCTGGTCGTCGGGGTGTGCCTGGCGCTGCTGCTCGACGGGTGCGGTCAGCGCGGCGATCTCGGTCCGCTTTCGCTGATCGCCAGCCCGGCCATCCCGTTGTCGGTGCAGGACGTTCCGAATCCGCTGCGCGGCCAGTACGAAGATCTGTTGCAACCGCTTTTCCCGCAAGGCAATCCGGCGCAGCGTCGCTACCCGGCCTGGCCGGCGTCGCAGGACGCCAGTTTGCGTGTTCCGTGGCGACAGCTGCAGCCCACCGATCCGAGCAGCCTGCCGCCCGACGCTGCCGACGACCGCAAATTCGATTTCAGCGTGATCGACGACGCGCTGGCGAAGCTGGCCAGCCGCAACATGCGGTTGACCCTGCGGGTGGTCGCCTACAACTCCTGTTGCGACACCGTCTATCCGAACAACACCAACATCGCGATGCCCGACTGGATGCGCCCGGCGGCCACCAATTACACCGGTCCGCAACGATATTGGTGGTCACCCGGGGTGACGCAGGTCGTGCCGAACTGGAACGACCAGAACTACCTCAACGCCTTCGGGCAGCTGTTGGCCGCGTTGGGGCGCCGGTACGACGGCGACGAGCGGCTCAGCGTGTTCGAGTTCTCCGGCTACGGCGATTTCAGCGAGAACCACATCTCGTATCTGCGTGACTCGTTGGGCGCGCCGGGCCCGGCGCCCGACGAAAGTGTGGCGAAACTGGGGTATTTCAGCCAATTCCGGGACCAGAACATCACCGCCGGTTCCATTCGCCAGCTGGTCGAGGCGACCGTAAAGGCTTTTCCCCACACGCAATTGGTGACGACGGCGCTCAACCCGGAGATCGTGCGCCAGTTGATCGCCGACGACGTCACCAAGCGGCTGTCCGCCCCGGTCGGCATCCGCGCCGACTGCCTGGGCGTGCAGGACCCGCTGCCGGCCTGGGCGGAAAGGGACGGCTCGCACTACGTGCAGACCAAAGACCCGCTGGTCGGCGCGCTGCGCGACCGGATGGCCGCGGCACCGGTGATCACCGAATGGTGCCAGCTGCCGGCCGGGACCGATCCGCGGTCCTACTACGAAAAGGGCCTGCGCGACGTCATGAAGTACCACGTGTCGATGACGTCGAGCTTCAACTTCCCGGCGGTGGATGCGAGCACCCCGATGGACCCGGCGCTGTACCTGCTGTGGGCGCAGGCCAACGTCGTGGCCGGCTACCGGTATTCGGCCGAGGCGCGGCAGGGATCGCAATCGTTGGCCGACGGCAAGGCGACATTGGACGTCACGTGGACCAATTACGGTTCCGCGGCCGCCACCGAGAACTGGGTCCCCGGCTACCGGCTGGTCGACTTCTCGGGGGCGGTGGTGCGCACGCTGCCCGCGCGGGTGACGCTGAAAACGCTGGTGCCGGGACCGGACGGCGCGGGCAAGGAACCCGCCCCGGTGTCGTCTGTCGAGACCGTTCACATCGACCTGGCGGGCGTGTCGCCGGGGCACTACACGTTGTGCGCGGCGGTCGGTTGGCAACAGCACAAGCCGGGCGCCGAGCACGTGGTGAACTACCCGCCCATGCGGCTGGCGCGCGACGGACGCGACGGCAACGGATGCTATCCGCTCGCCACGCTGAACCTGGCGCGCGAAGCCTCGACCGCCTGATCCCGGCGGCGCACCACCTGGCCGAACACGCCGCCGGAGCCGTGGTGAACCCGCGCAGCGGGACTTCCGATTCCGCCAAACCCCGCCTGACGATGCTGCATAATCTGCAGGAGCAGCGCGGCCGCTACCGGAAAGCCGAAGACTTCGCTTCGCGCTGAAGGCTTTTAGAAAGGTTACTAGCCGATGGATTTCCGTACCTTCGTCCGGATTCTCGGCGCGCACTGGAAACTCGCCCTGACCGCCCTGCTGGCGTGTACCGTCGGCGCCGCGTTCGTCACGGCACTGCAGACCAAGCACTACCAGTCGTCGGCCACGGTCCTCATCTCGTTCTCCGGCGCCACCGACCTCAACGAGGTGTACAGCGGCACGGAAACGGCACAGGAACGGCTGTCGTCCTACGCCCAGATCGCCGGCGGGCACATCGTGGCCGAGCGGGCCATCCGTCAGCTCCAGCTTCCGATGAGCGCCGACGATCTGCTGAGCCAGACCCAAGTGAAATACACCCCGAAGTCGGTGATGTTCACCATCAGCGTCAAGGACACCGACCCGGCGCGCGCCGCCGCGCTGGCGGGCGCCATGGCGAATCAGTTCAGCGCGCTGCTGCCGACGATCGCCCCGAACACCGGCCCGAACACGGTGGGTGCGCAGGCGACCGCGGGGCCACGACCGGAGGTGGCCGAAACGACACCACCGCCGGGCCAGCCGCCGGAAGCGCCGGCGGCGGTGGGGCCGACGGGCAAGCCGTGGCCGCTCGCGCGGGCCACCATGGTGGAGCCGCCCCGGGTGCCGAACGTCCCGGTTTCGCCGGTGCCGCTGAGGAACATGGTGATCGGGTTCATCGCCGGTCTGCTGCTGGCCATCGCGGTGGCGTTGACCCGCGAGGCCGGCGATCGCACCGTGCGCACCCGCGCGAAGCTGGAAGAGCTTTCGGGCCTGCCCACTTTGGCCGAGCTGCCGGGACGGCGGGGCGGGACACCGCGGTTCGGCACCGACACCGCATTCGACGACGCGGTGCGCGGCATGCGCACCCGGCTGCTCAGGGCGATGGGCCCCGACGCCCGCCAGGTGCTGGTGACCGGGCCGTTCGGCGGCGAAGGCACGACGACCACCGCGATGAACCTGGCGCTCGCGCTGGCCGAGTTGGGCGAGGACGCACTGCTCGTCGAGGGCGACAGCCGCCGGCACGTGATCGCCGGATTGCTGCGCGTCGAATCGGGGGAGGGACTCGCCAGCGCGCTGGCCAACCCCGCCGCCGCGGCCGAAGTCGTGAAGCCGACGCCGATTTCGCGGCTGTTCATCCTGGCGTCGCGGTCGGCTCGCCGCGAAAGTCTGCCTCCCAGTGCGTATTTGCCGGAAGTGGTCGACCGGGTGGTGCAGGAATTGTCCTCGCGCTTCGACCGGATCGTGATCGACGGGCCGCCGGTGCTGGCCACCGCCGACACCGGCCTGCTGTCCGGCGCCGTCCCGGCCACGGTGCTGGTGGTCCGGGCCAAGCGCACCACCGCCGACGAACTGCGGGACGCGTTGACCGCGCTGCGCGCGGCCGGGGCACACGTGGTCGGCACCGTGCTGACCGATGCCCGCCAGTCGCTGCACATCCGGGCCGCCGACCGCGCCTACCGGTCGAAGGTCAGCAGGCCGGCGTGATTCCGATTCCGTACCTGCGGGCTCGGCACCGCCTGGCAGTGGACGGCGTCCTGCTGGCGATGTTCGTGTTCGGGTGCTTCGTGTTCGGGGTGCTGTCGGTGCGCCGGACCACCGAGGGGGTGCTGCTGACCGCCGCGTTGTTCTGCGTGGTGGTGTATTGGGTGAAACCCGAAGGGATGGTTGGGGTTACGCTGTTCGGGGCGTTCGCGGCCCTGCCCGAAGGGTTGCACGTCGGCAAAGTCTTTGGCCCGCTGACCATTTACGCCTACCACCTGGCCGCCTTCCTGGCGATCTGCTATCTGATCCCGGCCGCCAAACCGCGGTCCTCCGATTTCCTGCTGCCCGGGATCCTGGCCGTCACCGCGGTGTGTTCCACCGTCACCGGGTTCCTGGTCGGAAACTCCGCGCTGGTGGTGACCCGCGAGTCGACCACCATGCTGGAAATGGCCCTCGGTTTCGTGCTCGCGTTGTTCGTCGTCTACAGCGGTCACGTCACCTGGTCGATCCGGGTGATGATCGCGATTCTGTGGTTTTCGGCGGGCATGGCGATCGTGAGTTCGTTGTACTCCATCCGGTTGGCGGGCCGGGCGGAGAGCCTGGAGGGCACCACGGGCGCCGGCCAGGCGATGCGCATCATTCTGTCCACCCAGACGCCGGCCACCGCGGTGCTGAGCGCACTCGTCGCTGCGCCCATCGTCGGCCGGGTGCGGCCCAGGCTGTATCTGGCGTTAGGCCCACCGGCACTGAGCATTTCGCTGCTGTCCTTCTCCCGTAACACGCTGATCTCCATGGGAGTGGCGGCCGCGGTCGCCCTGCTGGGCAGCCTGAGCTGGGCGGCGGTGCGGCGGACGATCGTGGCCGCGACGGTCGGCGCGACCCTGGTCGCGGTGACGGTGCCCGGGTCGCTGTTTTTGCTGCAGCGGTCGAAGACCGGGGCGTGGCTCGCCGACCAGTACGTCGCATTCAACCAGCGGGTGCTGGGCGGGGTGACGTCCAGCGCGCTCGCGGTGGACGATTCGGCGCTGGAACGACTGCGCGAGATCAACCTTCTCAAGGAAACCATCGCCAGCGCACCGCTTTTCGGCCACGGCCTGGGCTACGTGTACCAGCCGCCGACCGGGGACGACGAATTCCACCGATACCTCTATCCGGCGTATTCGCACAACTTCTACCTGTGGTGGTTGGCCAAGGCCGGGGCGGTGGGCATGGCCGCGTTCGTGTTGTTCGCGCTCACGCCGGTGATCCTGGCGCTGCGGTGTACGTCCGGGCCGGCCAAGATCGCGGCGGCGGTGGCCGCGGGCCTGCTGGCGATCTCCGCGGTGTGGCCGTTGCCGGAGATGCCGATGGACGCCCTGGGATTGGGCATGGCGCTGGGGGCGGCGATGGGCTACGCCGGCCTGCGCCGACGGGAGAGGCAGCTCGACGACCGCTGCGCGCCGCCCGGTCCCATCTCCAATTCCCCTGTCGGCGTGGGCACTTCCAGCTAGTCGGGGTCGGCCACGATGATCGCGGTGACACACGTAGGGCCCGACAGGTACAGCATCGGCGGCACCCAGTCCGTCATCCGGGTCATCCACGACAACAACATCGGCGCCGACCGGATTCGCGTGCTGTCGACGTGGAACGGCCCCAACCAGGTCAAGAACCTGTGGCTCACCGCGCGGGCGGGGACCACACTGGCCCGGTCAGCGGCCGGCTCCATCGTGCACTTCCACGTCTCCAACGGCGGCGCCTGGCTGCGCGAAGGACCGTTGATCAGATTGGCCGGCGCCAAGGGGTTTCGGGTGATCGTCACCCTGCACGGCTCCGACTTTCCCGAGTTCGCCCGGAGCCGCCCCCGCTTCGTGGCCGCCACGTTGCGGCATGCGGACAAGGTGATCCTGCTGTCGGAGCAGGCGCGCGCCGCCCTGCTGGAGGTGGCGCCCACGGTGCGCACCGCCGTGGTGCCCAACCCGATCGTGGTCGACGAGGAGGCGCCCGGGGCCGGCTCGACGCCGCCCGTGGTGCTGTTCGCCGGCACCGTGGGGCGCCGCAAAGGGGTGGACCGGCTGGTCGCTGCCTGGAAGCTGCTTCTCGCCGAGGGCATCGAAGGCCGTTGCCGGATAATCGGTCCCATCGACGACTACATCCCGCCGGCCACCGAGCGGCTGACCGTCGAGGGCCCGATACCTCCCGACCGGGTCCGTGCGCTGCTCCGCTCGGTCCGGGTGGTGGCGCTGCCGTCGTTCGCCGAGGGAATGCCGATGATCCTGACCGAGGCGCTGGCCGGCGCGCGGCCGTTCGTGGCGACTCCGGTCGGCGGGACCGCGCAGATCGCCCCCGACCCGGGCATGCTGGTCCCGGTCGACGACGTGCCCGCGCTGGCCGACGCGATCGGCCGGTACCTGCGCGACCCGGAGCTGGCGCAGCGGGACGGGTTACGCGGTCAACAACACATCGCGGCCACCCGCAGCCCGCGCGTCATCGACGCCGAGCTGCGCCGCATCTACCAGGGCTGCGACGTTGCGGCGGGTTGAGCTCGCCGGAGGGCAATTGACGGTCAGCGCAATAGGTTTCGGGTGCGGCGCGCTGATGCAGTCGCCGTCGCGCAAGGACCGGATGGCGGTGCTCAGCGCCGCGCTCGACAGCGGCATTACCCATTTCGACACCGCACGCATGTACGGGCTGGGGCGGGCGGAGGCGGAGCTCGGGACCTTCCTGCGCACCGTCGACCGGGACAGCGTCACCATCGCCACCAAGTTCGGCATCGACGTCGGCGGCGCGGCCCGCCGGCTCGGCCGCTTCCAGGCGCCGGCGCGCGCACTGCTGAAAAAGGCACCCACGCTGCGCCGCATCGTCAAGCGGCAGCAGGAACCCCCGGCGACCGCCCGGGTGTACGACGCCGCCGGCGCGGCGCGCAGCCTGGAGCGCAGTCTGACGGCCCTCGGGGTCGATTACGTCGACATTCTCTTCGTCCATGCCCCCCGGCCCCAGGACACGGTCGCCGCCGCGCAACTGTGCGAATTCTTCGAGCGCGCCCGCGGGCAGGGCAAAATCCGCGCCTGGGGGGTTTCCCAGGACGAGGGGCTCGAGGTCGACTTCGCCCGCGCATTCGCCCCGCACGGGATCAGCCAGCTGCGCAGCGACCTGCTCGACCCCGCCCCGCGCGCGGCCGATCTCGCGTTCGCGGTGCTGCGCCGGCCGCACGCCGCCCTGTCCACGGCCCTGCGGGCCGACCCCGAGCTGGCGGGCCGCTGGCGCCGGGCCCTGCAGCTCGACCCGCTGGCACCCGGTGTGCTCGCCCGGCTGATCCTCGCCGCGTCGGCTACCGCAACCGGTTGCCGCGCAATCATTTACAGCACCACGCGGCCGCCGCGGGTGGCCGAGGCGGCGGCCGCCGTCGCCGCCCCGGACGCCGAGACCGTCGCGCGGTTCCTCGCCCTGGTCACCGAATTCCGCGGGGGGCGGGCCGGATGATCCGCGGCGCGCGGGACTTCACCCCCGGCATGACCATCACCACCGACGTGGCGGTCGTCGGGTCCGGCCCGATCGGCATCGTGACCGCGCTGGAACTCGCCGCCTCGGGTGTGCAGGTGGTGCTGATCGAAAGCGGTGCGCAGCGCCCGGACCGCGCGGCGCAGCAACTGGCCGAATTCGATTCGCGGCACGACGACTATTTCCATTCGCGCAGCGGGCTGACGGTGCGCCGGCAGGTGGGAGGAACCTCGGCGCTGTGGGGTGGGCGCTGCGTCAAGTTCGACCGCATCGACTTCGAGCACCGGCTTATCACCGAACAGGCGCCGTGGCCGATCGGATACGACGACGTTGAGCCGTACCTGCAGCGGGCCTGCGACTGGGCGGCCTGCGGCCGGGCGGTGTTCAACGCCCGCGACATCCCCGAACTCGCGCACCGGGACCTGGTCGCCGGGCTGCCCGACGGCGCCGTCCGCAGCACCGACCTGGAGCGCTGGGCGCTGCCCACCCGGTTCGGCCGGCATTATCGAAAAGCGTTGCGGCGCACCGCCGGACTGACGCTGTGGACCGGACTCACCTGCACCGAGATCGTGACCGAGCCGGCCGGCGGCCGCGTCGATCACCTGGTGGTCAAGACGTTGCCCGGCGCCCAGGGCAAGGTGGTCGCCACCGTCGATGCAGCGGAAAAGTCCTGGTCAGCCGAGGTCTGTGGCCCCTGCGGGACCGGTGACCAGCGGTTCGCCGTGACGAACGACATGTGTTTCCCCTTACGCGGAAAAGACGACCGAGACGTTGTTTAGCCCGTCTGCAAACTGACCATCGCACAATAGCGTACAAAACATACTAATAGTTTGACAACACGGTGTGACCTAGACCGCAGGTATTTACGAGCGCGTCAACCAGGACAGCCGTATGACTGCTAACCTCTGTGGTGGGCTAAATGTCTCGAGCGACGCGAATCCGTGTTCGCTCCGATCCCCTAAAAGAACCGAGGTACTTGTGCCCTGCTCGAGCAACGGCGTCGTCAACGCGACGGCCGGCGCCACGGCCCGCGGCGCCGGGCCCGGCAGGAACGCGTGCCTCATCACCGCCCCCACAGGGGAGCCGAGCTTTCGAACACGATGACCACCCATTCGACCGACGGACGAGCGGATGCGACCCGGCAACAGATCCTGCGGGCCGCATCGCACCAGTTCGCCCGGCGGCCCTACCACGACGTCGGCCTCGACGACATCCTCGCCGAGGCCGAGCTGACCAAGGGCGCGATGTACTTCCACTTCAAGTCGAAGCACGCGCTAGCGGTCGCGATCATCGAGAGCCAGACCGCCAGCGGCGCCGTCGCCGTGCAGGACCTGCTGACCCGCGGGCTCTCCGGCCTGGAGACGCTGATCGACTTCTCCTATCTGATCGCCGTCAAGGACATCAAGACGGACCTGGTCCGGTCCGGGCTCAACCTGATGGAGTCGGTCGGGCTGTCCGACGGGTTGCAGGAGAAGCTGTTCGACCGGTGGATCAAGGCCCTGGCCCGGGTGGCCGAGCAGGCCAAGGGCGAGGGCGACATCAACGAGCACTGCGATCCGCAGGACATCGGCCGGTTGATGGTGTCGCTGCACATGGGGCTGCGCAAGACCAGCAACCTGGACGACCCGGAACGGTTCCTGCGTGATCTGGAGAAGTGCTGGTCGCTGCTGCTCACCGGGATCCTGCAGCCGGACCGCACCGAGTACTTTCAACAGTTCCTGCGCAGGCGTGCTGCCCTCGCGATCAACACCAGTGCAACCGATGATGACGAGTCCTAGCAGCCGGGCCGACGCGCGGTCTGCACATCCGACGAGCCTGCGGGGGTGCGGGGGCGATGGCCCGCCAAGTTCGGTCTGAGGCCACCCGGCAGAAGATCCTGGACTCGGCGATCGAAGTCTTCGGCGAGGTCGGTTACGCCGCGGCCGGGTGGAGCACCATCATCGAGCGGACCGGCATGACCAAGGGCGCCCTGTATCACCACTTCGATTCCAAAGAATCGTTGGCGTCCAACATCATCGAGGAGGGCTCCGACCGGCTGCTCAGTGCGTTCCGCAACGTGTGCGGGTCATCGTCGCCGGGGCTGGAAAACCTGGTGCACGGCACCTTCACCATCGTCGAGGTTTTGCGGTCGGACAAAATGGTGCGCGCCGCAGCGCAATTGGCCACCGCGCTAAGCGGATTCAACGGTGCGGCATCGCGCTTCTACGCGAATTTGGTGCTGGAAACGGCGCAGGAGGCGCGGCGGGCGATCAAGGAAGGCGACCTGCGCGACGACATCGACCCCGACGTGCTGAGCGCGTCGCTGATGGGCACCATATTCGGGGCCCGGTTGATAGCGAGCACCATTTCCGGTCACGGCCGAATCGGTGACATCATCGGCGACCCCACCGCGCGGTTGCACCAGATCTGGAGCCTGCTGCTGCCCGGCATCGTCTCGCAGGCATCGCTGCCGTATTTCGAGCAATTCCTGCGCCGCGAGGGAATGCGCCACGCCACAGCCAACCCCGGCGCGGAACCGGAAGGCGAATAGCCTTCGGCGAGAGCCGTTGCCCGGGTGCCGCTTCGGTCGTCACGATCGCATTTCCGTTATTGGGGTTGAAGCGCTTTCAACAATGCATACTGTTCCGGTGAAGTTGCGGAAATCCCTCGGCCGGGTAATCGCACTGGCCGGTGTCGTCGGATTCTTGGTGAACAGCGTCCCGGAATCCTGGGCCGCGCCCGCCGATCCGAGCGCCCCCTCGGACTCGACGGCGAGCACGACCACCACCACCACGACGCTGTCGATGCCCGACCTCGGGTCGTCGTCCACCCTGGAATTCTGGGGGCTGACCAGCACCCAGCAGTTGTCGCTGCCGGTGCTGCACGGGCTGACCCCGACCGCGCTGAACGCGACGGTGGAACTGCCGATCAACCTGCGGTCCGGGTTGCTCACCGTCACCCAGGGGGAGCGCACCATCGCCAGGCTGAACCTGCCCACCACCGACCAGGCGCCGCTGGTCGTCCCGCTGAACGGGGCCGAGGTGACCGGCAATTGGCTGAACGTGACGTTGCGGGCCTACCTGGTGCCGTTGGACGGCTACTGCCTGTACCCGGAGAGCCCGCTGCGGCTGGTCAACGGGACCGTCAACTACACCGGCACCGAGCTGCCGCCCACCACCGTGTCCCACTTCCTGCCGCCGGTGCTGCGCAAGCTGACCATCTATCTGCCGCAATCGCCGTCGACGGCGGAGTCCGACACGGCGATTCAGCTGGCCACCGCCGCCGCCGCGCACTACGGCAAGCAGGCTCCCGACATCGTGGTGGTCCCATTGCAGGAAGGGCAGGCGGCTCCCCCGGCGCCGCCGCAATCGCTGGAACGCCAGGTCGTCATCAAAGAGGGCCCGGACAACGGGCTTTCGTTGCAGGGCTCCGCCGGGGTGCCGTGGTTGCTGGTCTCAGGGCCGCTGAACCGCACCGACGAATCGGACACCGCCCTGCTGTTCGGCGACCTGTCGGATATGGCCCTGGCGTCCAAGGTCGCGGTGGAATCACCCAAGCCCAAGCCCCAATTGCCTTCGGACAGCGCTACTTTGCGCGAACTGGGCCAGTCGGTCGTCAAAGCGACGTCGCTGCAGCCCCGGATCTCGATCGGGCTGGACCAGACCCGCTTCGGCAGATCCGTGCATTCGGTGCGGGTGCATCTGCAGGGTTCGTACACGCCGACGCCGAGCAACATCGCCGGCCAGATCGCCGTCACGGTCGGCCGGGAGACCATCGACCACTGGCCGACCGACGGCCACGGCACCATCGACCGCTGGGTCGACGTGCCCGATCGGCTGCTGCAGCGCTACACCAGCCTGGATCTGGTTCTCGACGTCGCGAGCAACGTCGGGCATTGCGGAGACTTCTACACCGCCGGCCCCGGCAACCAACTGCTCACGCTGAACATCAACGGCGACAGCGTCATCCAGAGCAGCCCGGCCGCGCCGCCGGTGCCGGACGGGTTCCAGTCGATGCCCCAATCGCTGTTGCCCCGCCTGCAGGTCGGCATCGCCGAGCACTCGTTCGTCGACACGGTGCGCGCGCTCGATCTCCTGGTGGGCCTGCAGCGGATCAGCGCGATACCGATCGACACGACCGTCACCACCGTCAAACAAGCGATCGACTCGTCGAATCCGGCGCTGCTGATCTCGGCCGACGGGTGGAACCAGTCCGACGTGACGCTGCCGGTGGCCGCCGGGCCCAGCGGCCCGATCACTGTCAACGCCGTCAACTCCGGCGACAAGCCCACCAAGCTCACCTTGGACCCGGTGCTGCGATTCGCTTCTCTGCAAACGGTTTTCCACCACGGCAGGTCGTTGCTGATCGCGACGTCCAACGGCGCGGCCGGGCAGCTCGACGAGCTGATCCGGTGGCTCAAGAGCGACACCGACAAGCACTGGCAGCGGCTCAACGGCGTCGCGGTGGTGTCGGTGCCCGGACAGGATCCGGTCACCGTCGACCATCCGCCGCTGGCCGCCGGTGCGTCCGCCGCGGGCGCCGGGCATCACTCCGACCTGGACTGGCTGTGGTGGTTCGGCGCGGGCTGGCTGGCGGTGGCCGTCGTCGGCGCCGGGGTGATCCTGTGGCGGGTGCGACGCGAATCATGGCGGCGCCGCTAGGGTTTCGGCCCCGAGGGCACGCGTGAGAGCCATCGCGACGCGCGCGACCGTCAAGAACGCGGCGGCCGGATTGCTGTGCGCCGCCGGGCTCGACGCGCTGGCCCGGCGGCGACACCGCGACGCACTCGCCATCCTGATGTTCCACGGGGTGGAAGACCGACCGCCGTCGCCGCCCTGCTGGCACGTGTCGGGCGCCGCGCTGTTTCGCCGCCAATTGCGCTACGTGCGCGCGCATTTCAACGTGCTCGCCCTCGAGGACGCCCTGGACAGGCTGGCCGGCGGGACGCTGCCGCCGCGGGCCCTGGCGATCACCTTCGACGACGGCACCCGCAACCTGGCGACCCACGCGATGCCGGTGCTGCGCGAGCTGGAACTGCCCGCGGCGGTGTTCTTGGCGACCGGCCCGATCGGCACCGACCGAACGCTGTGGCCCGACCGGCTCTGGCTGGCCATCGCCCGCAGCCCGGCACGCGAAATCGACTTGACGCCATGGGGATTGGGAACCCGCCCGCTGAAAAGCAACATCGAGCGCGGCGCGGCGTACGCGGTGGTGGTCGAGAAACTGAAAAACCTGCCCGACCCGCAGCGCATCGCGGCGCTGGACGAGATCCTCTGCGCGCTCGGTCATCACGACGACAGCGACGGCGGGCCTTTCCGGATGCTCAGCTGGGAGCAAGCCCGCCAACTGGCCGCCGAGCCGCTGGTGACGCTGTATCCGCACACGGTGACCCACCCGATCCTGGCCCGTTGCGACGACGCTAAACTGCACCGGGAGATCACCGAGTCGTGCGCCGTCATCGAGCGTGAGACAGGCTCGCCGCCAACGGTTTTCGCCTACCCCAACGGCCGGTTGCAGGATTTCGACGAGCGGGCCAAGGACGTGTTGCGGGCCCGCGGGGTGCGCTGGGCGCTGTCCACCGCACCGGGATTCGCCGACCGGAGCTGCGACCCGCTGGCGTTACCGCGGTTGGCGGTGGGCGGCGACGCGTCGTTGAACTACTTCAAGCTGCTGGTCTCCGGCGGACTGCCGCGCCGTTAGCGCGCCTCTTCCCAAAGCTGTTCGGTGAGGTCCTGGAACGCGGCCAGGGCGAACTGGTCGTCGGCGCGCATCACCGCCGACTTGCTCATCATCGCGCGAACCACCGACCCGTCCCGGTGCGCCAGTTCGACCACCATGTTCGCCAGCGCATGCACCGTCGCCAACAGCGACTCCGACGCCGGGGCGTGATGGAAGATCTGCTCGAAGCGCAGCGCCAGTGCCTCCTGGGGCTGGTAGCCCAGCATGTCGGCAAATGCGGTGTTGGCGAACAAGATACTGCCGTCACCCGCGATGGCCAGCACGGGAACCGGGATCCGCTCCAGCACGACCAGTGCGGGCAGCTCCCTGAGGGTGGTCATCGGCGATTGGCTGTGTTGCCGGTTCTGGCGTCGTTCCACGAGCCGATTATGGTCTATGGCACAGGTTGGGTTGGAGGCTTTCGTCCAACGCCGCTCAATCGACTTTCTCCGACTCCGCCTGGTAGCGGGGAAACACACCGGTCGGAGGCGGCAGCACCGTACCCGGAGCCAGCCGCGCGCCCAGCGCGTCGAACGCCCGCCGATCTTGGCCCTGCCCCAGCAGATCCAGCAGCTTGCCGGCCGAATCGGGCATGACGGGCTGCACCAGCAGCGCGGCGATGCGGACCACCTCGCAGGTGACGTACAAGACGGTGCGGAACCGGGTCTGATCCGCCTCGGACTCGCTCTTGCGCAACACCCACGGCTGTTGCGCCGAGAAGTACTTGTTGGCCTCACCGAGCATCAGCCAGATCGCTTCCAGGCCCAGGTGCATCGCCTGCGAGTCGAAACTGGCGCGCACCCGCGGCAACAAACCGTCGGCCGTCTGCAGCAGTTCACGGTCGTCGCCGGTGAAGTCACCGGGTTCGGGCACCACCGAGTGCAGGTTCTTGGCGATCATCGACAACGAGCGCTGCGCCAGGTTGCCCAGCTCGTTGGCCAGATCGGTGTTGATCCGGGTGATGATCGCGTCCTCGGTGTAGCTGCCGTCCTGGCCGAACGGCACCTCGCGCAGCAGGAAGTAGCGCAGTTGGTCGACGCCGAAGGTGTCCACCAACGTGATCGGGTCGACGATGTTGCCCACCGACTTGCTCATCTTCTCGCCGCGGTTGAGCAAAAACCCGTGCGCGAAAACCCTTCGGGGCAGCTCGATTCCGGCCGACATGAGAAACGCCGGCCAGTACACGGTGTGGAACCGGATGATGTCCTTGCCGATCATGTGCAGGTCGGCCGGCCAGTAGCGGCGGAACATCTCCGATTCGGTGTCCGGGTATCCCACCCCGGTCAGGTAGTTGGTGAGCGCGTCGACCCAGACGTACATGACGTGGTCGGGATGATCGGGCACCTTGACGCCCCAGTCGAACGAGGTGCGCGAGATGGACAGGTCGCGCAGGCCGCCGGAGACGAAGCTGACCACCTCGTTGCGCCGCACCTCGGGGGCGATGAAATCCGGGTTCGCCTCGTAGTGGGCCAGCAGCTTGTCGGTGTAGGCCGACAGCCGGAAGAAATACGTTTGCTCCTCGGTCCAGGTCAGCGGGGCGCCGGTTTCGGCGGCCACCCGCGTCCCGTCGTCGAGCACCTTGGTCTCCGATTCGACGAAGAACCGCTCGTCGCGCACCGAATACCAACCGGAATAGCTGTCCAGGTAGATGTCGCCGGCCGCCTGCATCCGCCGCCAGATCGCCTTGGACGCTTCGTGATGATCGGGGTCGGTGGTGCGGATGAAGCGGTCGAAGGAGATGTTCAACCGCTCCTGCAGCCGCTGGAACACATCGGAATTGCGCCGGGCCAGCTCGGCCGTGCCGATGCCCTCGGCCGCCGCGGTCTCGACCATCTTGAGGCCGTGCTCGTCGGTGCCGGTCAGGAATCGCACGTCGAAGCCGTCGAGCCGCTTGAACCGGGCGATGGCATCGGTGGCGATGTACTCGTAGGCATGCCCGACGTGCGGGTCGCCGTTGGGGTACGTGATCGCGGTGGTGACGTAGAAGGGCCTCATCGAGAGTCCACCTTATTGTGTGCGCGTGAGCTCCAACCGACGAGAACGACAAGCCCCGCCCGCCCCGGAGCCGCTGGCGCCCCTGATCGACGCCCACACCCACCTCGACGCCTGCGCCGCCGGACCGGAGACGGGAGCCGCCGACGTGCGGGCCATCGTGGACCGCGCGGCGGCGGTGGGGGTGCAGGCGGTGGTCACCGTCGCCGACGACCTGGACTCGGCGCGCTGGGTCACCCGCGCGGCGGAGTGGGATCCGCGGGTGTACGCGGCCACGGCGCTGCATCCCACCCGCGCCGACGCGCTGGACGACGCGGCGCGCGCCGAGATCGAGCGGCTGGTGGCCCACCCCCGGGTGGTGGCGGTCGGGGAGACCGGCATGGACCTGTACTGGCCGGGGCGGCTGGACGGCTGCGCCGAGCCGGCCGTGCAGCGCGAGGCCTTCGCCTGGCATATCGATCTGGCCAAACGGTGCGGGAAACCGCTGATGATCCACAACCGGGAGGCCGACGCCGAGGTGCTCGACGTGCTGGCCGCCGAGGGTGCCCCGGACGTGGTGATCTTCCACTGCTTCTCGTCGGATGCGGCCATGGCCCGCCGCTGCGTGGACGCCGGTTGGCTGCTGAGCCTGTCCGGCACCGTGAGCTTCCGCAACGCCCGCGCCCTGCGCGAAGCCGTGCCGTTGATACCGCCCGGGCAGCTGCTGGTGGAAACGGATGCGCCGTTTTTGACCCCGCACCCGCACCGGGGGACGGCCAATGAGCCCTACTGCCTTCCTTATACTGTTCGGGCGATCGCCGAACTGGTGGATCGCCGCCCCGAAGAGCTGGCCGCGGTGACGACGGACAATGCTCGACGGGTGTACGGACTGGCCTGACGATCAGGGCCGGCGAACGGGTGATTCTTTTAGCATCGCCGCGTCGGAGTTGCCCAATATTGGCCGGTTCGTTACCGTCTTGTGATCGAACGGGTGGGCCTGCGGGCCCTTCATTTGTGAATTGCCGCTGAGTGAGTGGTTGCTGAGGTTGGGTAGCGCGCGTTGAGTGTATTGACAAAACTTCATCAGAACCCTTCGCCGATGTTGCGGCTCGTGGTCGGGGGGCTGCTGGTAGTCCTGGCATTCGCGGGCGGATACGCGGTTTCGGTGTGCAAGACGGTGACGTTGACCGTCGACGGTGTCGCCATGCGGGTGACCACGATGAAGTCCAAGGTGATCGACGTCGTCGAGGAGAACGGCTTCGTCGTCGACGACCGTGACGACCTGTACCCCGCCGCCGATGTCGCGGTGCACGACGCCGGCAAGATCGTGCTGCGGCGCAGCCGCCCGCTGCAGATCTCCCTGGACGGCCACGACACCAAGCAGGTGTGGACCACGGCCTCCACGGTCGACGAGGCGCTGGCCCAGCTGGCCATGACAGATACCGCCCCGGCCGCGGCCAACCGCGGCAGCCGGGTGCCGCTGGCCGGCATGGCCCTGCCCGTCGTCAGCGCCAAGACGGTGCGCATCAACGACGGCGGCGCCGTGCGCACCGTGCATCTGGCGGCACCCAACGTCGCGGGCCTGCTCAGCGCCGCCGGCGCGCCGCTGGCCGAAAGCGACCAGGTGGCGCCCCCGGCGTCGGCGCCGATCGTCGACGGCATGGAGATCCAGGTGACCCGCAACCGGATTCAGCAGGTCACCGAGCGGATGCCGTTGCCGCCCAACGCCCGCCGGATCGAAGACCCGGACATGAACATGAGCCGCCAGGTGGTCGAGGATCCCGGCAGCCCGGGCACGCAGGACGTCACCTTCTCGGTGGCCACCGTCAACGGCGTGGAGACCGGCCGGCTGCCGATCGCCAACACGGTGATCACCCCGGCCCGCGAATCGGTGGTCCGGGTCGGCACCAAGCCCGGCACCGAGGTCCCGCCGATCAGCGACGGCTCCATCTGGGACGCCATCGCGGGCTGCGAAGCCGGCGGAAACTGGGCGATCAACACCGGTAACGGGTATTACGGCGGTGTGCAGTTCGACCAGGGCACGTGGGAGCGCAACGGCGGGTTGCGGTTCGCCCCGCGCGCCGACCTGGCCACCCGCGAAGAGCAGATCACCGTCGCCGAGGTGACCCGAGAGCGCCAGGGTTGGGGTGCGTGGCCAGTGTGCAGCGGAAGAGCTGGTGCGCGCTGACCATCCGGCTCCTCGGGCGCACCGAGATCAGGCGGCTGGCCAAAGAACTTGAATTTCGGCCACGGAAATCCCTCGGCCAGAACTTCGTGCACGACGCCAACACGGTGCGCCGGGTGGTGTCGACGTCCGGGGTGAGTCGCTCCGACCACGTCCTGGAGGTCGGTCCCGGGCTTGGCTCGCTCACGCTGGCGTTGCTGGACCGCGGCGCCCACGTCACCGCCGTGGAGATCGATCCGGTGCTGGCCGAGCGGTTGCCGCACACCGTCGCCGAACACTCGCACAGCGAAATCCAGCGCCTGACCGTGCTCAACCGCGACGTGCTGACGCTGCGCCGCGACGAGCTGGCCGAGCCGCCGACCGCGGTGGTGGCCAATCTGCCCTACAACGTCGCGGTCCCGGCCCTGCTGCACCTGCTCGCCGAATTCCCGTCCATCCGGACGGTGACCGTCATGGTGCAGGCCGAGGTGGCCGAACGGCTGGCCGCCGAGCCGGGCGGCAAGGAGTACGGCGTGCCCAGCGTCAAGGTCCGCTTCTTCGGCCGGGTCCGCCGGTGCGGCATGGTGTCGCCGACGGTGTTCTGGCCGATTCCCCGGGTGTATTCGGGGCTGGTGCGCATCGACCGCTATCCGACCTCGCCGTGGCCCACCGACCCGGCCTTCCGCCGGCAGGTGTTCCAGTTGGTGGACATCGCCTTCGGCCAGCGGCGCAAGACCTGCCGCAACGCCTTCGTCGACTGGGCCGGCTCGGGCAACGAGTCGGCGGATCGGCTGCTGGCCGCCAGCATCGACCCGGCGCGCCGCGGCGAGACGCTGTCCATCGACGACTTCGTCCGGCTGCTGCAGCGGTCCGCCGATCGGGGCGGGAGCGACCGCGAGGGAACCAGCCCGCCGACCGCCGGACAGGGCGCCCCGGCCTGCTGATCGCGGGACGCCCCGGGTCGCGATGCGTGTGCAAGGCGGCCGGCAGCGATAGTCTGCTGCGGTGGGTAACGATGTCTGACGGCAACACCGCCGCGGCTTGGGTGCCCACCGGGTCGGTCACCGTCCGGGTGCCCGGAAAAGTCAACCTCTACCTGGCCGTCGGCGATCGCCGCGAGGACGGCTACCACGAGCTGACCACGATTTTTCAGGCCGTCTCGCTGCTCGACGAGGTGACCGTGCGCAACGCCGACGTGCTCTCGCTCGACATCGTCGGCGAGGGCGCCGACAAGCTGCCCACCGACGAACGCAACCTGGCCTGGCAGGCCGCCGAGCTGATGGCCGAACACGTCGGCCGGGCGCCGGACGTGTCGATCATGATCGACAAGTCCATCCCGGTGGCCGGCGGGATGGCCGGCGGCAGCGCCGACGCGGCGGCGGTGCTGGTCGCGATGAACTCGCTGTGGGAGCTCAACGTGCCCCGCCGCGATCTGCGCATGCTCGCCGCGCAGCTGGGCAGCGACGTGCCGTTTGCGTTGCACGGCGGCACCGCGCTGGGCACCGGCCGCGGAGAGGAGCTGGCGACGGTATTGTCCCGCAACACCTTTCACTGGGTGCTGGCGTTCGCCGACGGCGAGCTGCTGACCCGCAAGGTGTTCGCCGAGCTGGACCGGCTGCGGCGGGCGGGCGATCCGCCGCGGCTGCCCGGGCCGGGCCCGGTGCTGGCCGCGCTCGCCGCCGGCGACGCCGACCAGTTGGCGCCGCTGTTGGGCAATGAAATGCAGGCCGCCGCGGTGAGCCTGAACCCCGGCCTGCGCCGCACCCTGCGCGCCGGCGTACAGGCCGGCGCGCTGGCGGGCATCGTGTCGGGCTCCGGCCCGACGTGTGCCTTCCTGTGCCCGTCGGCGGCCGCGGCGGTGGACGTCGGCACCGAGGTGTCCGGGGTGGGGGTGTGCCGCACGGTGCGGGTCGCCAGCGGACCGGTGGCCGGTGCCCGCGTGGTCCCGGCACCGACCGAGGTGTGACACCCGAGCAGCGCGGCTGTGAAAAGAGCCCCAATTTCGCCATTAGTTTGGCGCTTCCCTAAGAGGAGTTTAAGATAATCCGCGGTGACGGGAAGCGTTGAGCAGAAACACTTAATCTCATCGTCCGCCGGGTGTTCCGGCGGACGATTGATGAATCGGGCCCGACAAGGTTTTTCGGGCCCGATTCGCGCTTGTCGGACGACCGGGCGCCGCGTCTTTGCCGCGGCCGGCGACGCATCACCGATCCGAGACCGAACCGCCGCCGAACTGTGCTTACCCGCCTGCGTCGCGGGGTGGCCCGGCGGGCGGAACATGAGATTTCGGGTGCTGGGGCCAGGGCTGGAACCGAGGAGGTTTTCGTGAGCAGGTTTACCGAGAAGATGTACCGCAATGCCCGGACCGCGAAGACGGGCATGGTCACCGGTGAACCCCACAACCCGGTCCGTCATACCTGGGGCGAGGTGCACGAGCGTGCCCGCCGCATCGCCGGCGGCCTGGCCGCCGCGGGCATCGGGCCGGGTGACGCGGTCGGCGTGCTGGCCGGTTTCCCGGTGGAGATCGCCCCGACCGCGCAGGGCCTGTGGATGCGCGGCGCCAGCCTGACCATGCTTCACCAGCCCACCCCGCGCACCGACCTGGCGGTGTGGGCCGAGGACACCATGAACGTCATCGGCATGATCGAGGCGAAGGCCGTCGTCGTCTCGGAGCCCTTCCTGGTCGCCATCCCCGTCCTGCAGGAGAAGGACATCAAGGTCCTCACCGTCGCCGACCTGCTGGCGTCCGACCCGATCGACCCGGTCGAGGTCGGCGAGGACGACCTGGCGCTGATGCAGCTGACGTCCGGCTCCACCGGGTCCCCCAAAGCCGTGCAGATCACCCACCGCAACATCTACTCCAACGCCGAGGCCATGTTCATCGGCGCCCAGTACGACGTCGACAAGGACGTCATGGTCAGCTGGCTGCCCTGCTTCCACGACATGGGCATGGTCGGCTTCCTGACCATCCCGATGTACTTCGGCGCCGAGCTGGTCAAGGTCACCCCGATGGACTTCCTGCGGGACACCCTGCTGTGGGCCAAGCTGATCGACAAGTACAAGGGCACCATGACCGCGGCGCCCAACTTCGCCTACGCGCTGCTGGCCAAGCGGCTGCGCCGGCAGGCCAAGCCCGGCGACTTCGACCTGTCGACGCTGCGCTTCGCGCTGTCCGGCGCCGAGCCCGTCGAACCCGCCGACGTCGAGGACCTGCTGGACGCGGGCAAGCCGTTCGGGCTCAAGCCGTCGGCGATCCTGCCGGCCTACGGCATGGCCGAAACCACGCTGGCCGTGTCCTTCTCGGAGTGCAACGCCGGCCTGGTGGTCGACGAGGTGGACGCCGACCTGCTGGCCGCCCTGCGCCGCGCCGTGCCGGCCACCAAGGGCAACACCCGCCGGCTGGCCACGCTCGGCCCGCTGCTGCAGGACCTGGAGGCGCGCATCGTCGACGAGAACGGCGACGTGATGCCGCCGCGCGGGGTCGGCGTCATCGAGCTGCGCGGCGAGTCGGTGACGCCCGGCTACCTCACCATGGGCGGCTTCATCCCGGCCCAGGACGAGAACGGCTGGTATGACACCGGCGACCTCGGCTACCTGACCGAGGAGGGGCACGTGGTGGTGTGCGGCCGGGTCAAGGACGTCATCATCATGGCCGGCCGCAACATCTATCCCACCGACATCGAGCGGGCTGCCTGCCGTGTGGAGGGGGTGCGGCCCGGTTGCGCGGTGGCGGTGCGCCTGGACGCCGGCCACTCCCGCGAGACGTTCGCGGTGGCGGTGGAGTCCAACGCCTTCCAGGACCCGGCCGAGGTGCGTCGCATCGAGCACCAGGTCGCCCGCGAGGTGGTGGCCGAGGTCGACATGCGGCCGCGCAACGTGGTGGTGCTGGGCCCGGGGACCATCCCCAAGACGCCGTCGGGCAAGTTGCGGCGCTCCAACTCCGTCACCCTGGTGACTTAGTCAGCCGAGCAGACACAAAAGCACCCAAAACATCGGCGTGTCGGGTGCTTTCGCGTCTGCTCTCGGTTCCTGCGCTACCAGGCGTGCACCCGGTTCTGGGCGGGCTCGAGCCCCAGTTCGATCAGCAACTCGGTGGCGTCGGCGGCCTGCTCGCAGATGGTCGGGACGTCGGCGCGTTCGGTGCCGGTGAAGTTCTCCAGCACGAAGGCCGCCGGGTCCTTGCGCCCCGGCGGGCGGCCGATCCCGATGCGGACGCGTTGAAAGTCCTTGCTGCCCAAGGCGCTTGCCACTGAGCGCAGGCCGTTGTGGCCACCCTCGCCGCCGCCGATCTTGAGCCGGATGCGGCCGAAGTCCAAGTCGAGATCGTCGTGGATGACGATGATGTCGCCCGGCGGCACCGAGTAGAACTTCGCCAGCGGGCCGACCTGGCGGCCGGATTCGTTCATGTAGCAGCGCGGCTTGGCCACCACCACGGAGCGCCCGGCCAGCCGGCCGCTGACGATCTCGGCGCCGGACCGCTTGTGCGCCTTGAACTTCGAACCCATCCGCGCCGCCAGCAGGTCGGCGACCATGAACCCGACGTTGTGCCGGGTGCGGGCGTAGTTGTCTCCGGGATTGCCCAGGCCGACCACCAGCAACGGCTCGGCCACGATGCGACCCGCCTACTCGGACTCGGCTTCGGCGGCCTCTTCTTCGCCGGCCTCTTCCGCCTCGGCCGCCGCGGGCTCCTCGGTGACCTCGCCAGCGCCCTCCTCGGCGAGTTCCTCGGCCGTCGGGGCGTTGACCACGTTGACCACCAGCAACTCCGGGTCGGAGATCAGGTTGACGCCCTTGGGCAGGGCGATCTGCCCGGCGGTGAACTGGGTGCCGGGTTCGGCGTCTTCGACCGACACGGTGAACTGCTCGGGAATCGAGAGGGCCTCGGCCTCGATCTCGATGGTGCTGGCCTCCTGGGTGACCAGCGAGCCGGGCGCGGCGTCACCCTCGATGACGACGGTGACCTCCACGACCACCTTCTCGCCGCGGCGCACCACCAGCAGGTCGGCGTGCTGAATGGTGCGGCGGATCGGGTGGATGTCGAGCGCTTTGGTCAGCGCCAGCTGTTCCTTGCCGTCGATGTCGAGGGTGAGCACCGCGTTGGTGCCGGCGTGCCGCAGCACGGCCGCGAAGTCGTGGCCGGGGAGCTCCAGGTGCTGGGGATCGGTGCCGTGGCCGTAGAGGACGGCGGGGATCTTGCCGGCGCGGCGGGCCCGCCGGGACGCGCCCTTGCCGGTCTCGGTTCGCACCGCGGCCGTCAGTTGGTTGAGTGCTTGCTTGGCCATCGTGTCGCTCCTGTGTGCTGTTGCGCTGTGTTCGGGGCACGGCCAGGACGCGACAGTCGTCGGTCTCCGTCGATAACGGTGCTGGCCAGCCAGCCACCCTCGCCGTGACGCCCGGCCAGGTTAGCGCATGCGCACCTCAGAGCGGAAATTCGGTCTTGGTGAGCTGCTCGGAGAGCGCCCACAGCGCCGCCGCCATGCCGGCATCTTTGGCCCGCCGGCTGCGCCCGACCGGTTGGGTGCAGCCCAGGTAACCGAACCGGGGGCCGACGAAGGTGTCCCCGGGCAGATCCTGGGACGCCGCGTACAGGGTTTGCCGGGCGCCGAAATCGGCGTCGGTGGCGACGACCCGCGTCGCCGCCGACATCAGCGCGTCGCCCAGCTTGCGGCCCGAGGCGCCCTGCAGGTTGGTGTGCGAGTAGCCGGGGTGGGCGGCCAGCGCGCGCAGCGGGGAACCGGCGGCCGTCAGGCGGCGCTGCAGCTCGCTGGTGAACAGCAGGTTGGCCAGCTTGGACTGGCTGTAGGCCAGCCACGGCGAGTACCGGCGCGACCGCCAGTTCAGGTCCTCGAGGTTGATCCGTCCCGGCCAGTGCGCCATCGACGACACCGTCACGACGCGGTCGGTGAGCCGGGGCAGCAGCAGGTTGGTCAGCGCGAAATGGCCCAGGTGGTTGGTGCCGATCTGGCTCTCGAAGCCGTCGACGGTCAGCGCGTACGGGACGGCCATGATGCCGGCGTTGTTGATCAGCACGTCGGCCCCGCTCACCCCGTCGGCGAACCGGCGCACCGACGACAGATCCTGCAGGTCGAGTTCGCGGACCTCGACCTGGCCGGCCATCGTCCGCGCGGCCGCCTCGCCCTTGCGGGTGTCGCGCACGGCCATGATGACGGTGGCCCCCCGTCGCGCCAGCTCGCGGGCGGTCACCGCACCCAACCCGCTGTTGGCGCCGGTGATGACGACGGTTCGCTGCGCGAACGACGGTAGGTCTGCGGCGGTCCAGCCTGTCATGGCTGCTAACACTAATCGCCGCGGCCGCCGGGCGCCGGGCGGCTACTTCGCCGCCACCACGAAGCCGTGGATGATCGCCTCGATGTCGGTCGACTCCGCGGCGGCCTGATCGGCCAGGCTGGTGATCGTGAGCTGCACCAGATAGCGCTGATGCGCCGGCGGCGATCCGGTGGCGATGACGATCCGGTTCCAGCTGTGCAGCCGCATGCCGTCCAGGTCGTAGCTGCCCTGGATCATCGACGAGGGAAAGCCGTTGTACGGGGCGCCGGACGCGTCCAGCTGCTTGAAGTTCTCGAACAGCTGCGCATCGTCGTTGCCGTGCTTGATGACTTGGGCCGGGTCGAAATCGCCGCTCAGCTTGAAGACCACCAGCCGCGCCGTGGGGAACTTGCCGCCCTTGGAGATCATCACCGTCTGCGGGCTGATGTTCGGGCTGCTGAACGGCGCCCAGCCCGGCGGGGTCGGGATCGACACCGTCAGATCCGGCAGCGACGCCGGGGCCACCTGCTGCCCGGTGACACCGATGCTCTGCAGATACTGCGACAGCGGGACCGGCTTCGCCGTGGCGCTGGTGGTGGTGGTCGTCGTCGGCGTCTTCGACAGGATCGATTGGTAGTCGGGCGGTTTCGGTGCGCAGCCGGCGGTGGCCACGGCCAGTGCAACCGCCGCGGCGACGGCCGCGCAGCCGCGGAGTCGGTTCACAGAATCTCGCGGACCGCGTCGATCGGGCGGGCCAGCCGAGTGCCCTTCGGCGTGACGACGAAGGGCCGTTCGATCAGAATCGGGTGTTCGATCATGGCGTCGAGCAACTGCTCGTCGGACGCCTCGGCCAGGTTGAGCTCGTCATACAGCGACTCGCGCTTGCGCACCGCGGTGCGCACGTCGATGCCGGCGTCGCGGATCATCTTCACCAGTTCGGCGCGCGACGGCGGGGTCTTCAGGTATTCGACGATGCTCGGCTCGAAACCGTTGTCGCGCAACAACTCCAACGTCTTGCGGGAGGTGCTGCAGCGGGGGTTGTGGTAGATGGTCGCGCCCTGAGCCATCTAGGCGTCCCCGTCGAAAAGCCCTGTGACCGAACCGTTTTCGAAGACCGCCCGGATGGTGCTTGCCAGTAGCGGCGCGATGGACAGCACCGTCAGCTGCGGGAACCGCTTTTCCTCGCCGATCGGCAGGGTGTTGGTCACGATCACCTCCCGGGCGCCGCAGGAGGCCAGGCGCTCGGCGGCCGGATCGGAGAGCACACCGTGGGTCGCGGCGATGATCACGTCGCCGGCGCCCTCGTCGCGCAGCAGCTTGACCGCGCCGGCGATGGTGCCGCCGGTGTCGATCATGTCGTCGATCAGCACGCAGGTCCGGCCGGCCACCTCGCCCACCACGCGGTTGGACACCACCTGGTTGGGCACCCGCGGATCGCGGGTCTTGTGGATGAAGGCCAGCGGCACGCCGCCCAGCGCGTCGGCCCATTTCTCGGCGATGCGCACCCGGCCGGAGTCGGGGGAGACGACGACCATGTTGCCGTCGGGGTAGTTGTCGCGGATGTAGCCGGTGAGCAGGTTCTGCCCGCGCATGTGGTCGACCGGCCCGTCGAAGAAGCCCTGGATCTGATCGGTGTGCAGGTCGACGGTCACGATCCGGTCGGCGCCGGCGGTCTTGAGCAGGTCGGCGACCAGGCGCGCCGAGATCGGTTCGCGGCCGCGGTGCTTCTTGTCTTGGCGGGCGTACGGGTAGAACGGCATCACCGCGGTGATCCGCTTGGCGCTGCCCCGCTTGAGGGCGTCGATCATGATCAGCTGTTCCATCAGCCAGCTGTTCACCGGCGCCGGGGCGGACTGCAGCACGAACGCGTCGCAGCCGCGCACCGATTCGTGGAACCGCACGAAGATCTCGCCGTTGGCGAACTCGCGCGCGGTCTGGGCGGTGACGTGGACGTCGAGTTCCTTGGCCACCTGCTCGGCCAGCTCCGGGTGCGCACGACCGGAGAAGAGCATCAGATTTTTGCGGTTATCGGTCCAGTCGTGGCTCAACGCACTGCCCTCGCCATGTCGGGGTCGAGATGAGGATCAAAAGAAGGCCCCATCGTACGAAGCGAATAGTACGGAAATGTCGCCGGGTTGCCAGCTACCCAACCCGCGGTGTCTATTCGGCCTCCCCGGCGGGACCGCCCCTGGCGGCCTTTTCGGCGGCCTCCGCCGCTCGCGCGGCCGCGCTGCCGGGGCGTTTGCGGCGCACCCAGCCCTCGATGTTGCGCTGCGGACCGGCGGACACCGCCAGCGCGCCGGGCGGCACATCCTCGCGCACCACGGTGCCGGCCCCGGTGTAGGCGCCGTCGCCGACCGTGACCGGGGCCACGAACATGGTGTCGGACCCGGTTCGCACGTGCGAGCCCACCGTGGTGCGCCGCTTGGACTCGCCGTCGTAGTTGACGAACACGCTGGAGGCGCCGATGTTGCTGTGCTCGCCGATGTCGGCGTCGCCCACGTAGGTCAGGTGCGGCACCTTGGTGCCGGTGCCGATGGTGGCGTTCTTGGTCTCGACGAACGCCCCCAGCTTGCCGTCGTCGCCCAGCACGGTGCCGGGCCGCAGATAGGCGAACGGGCCGACGGTGGCGCCGGCGCCGACGGACGACCCGGTGCCGTGGGTGCGCACCACCGACGCGCCGTCGCCGACGCTGACGTCGGTCAGGGTGGTGTCCGGCCCGACGACACAGTGGCCGCCGATCTGGGTACGGCCCAGCAGCTGGGTGCCCGGGTGGATGACGGTGTCGCGACCGATGGTGACGTCGACGTCGATCCAGGTGGTGGCCGGGTCGACGACGGTCACGCCCGCCAGCTGATGGGCGGCCACGACGCGGCGGTTGAGCTCGGCGCCCAGCTGGGCGAGCTGCACGCGGTTGTTGACGCCGGCCACCAGCGCGCTGTCGTCGACGTGGCGGGCGCGGATGGGCAGGCCGTCGCCGCGCAGGATCGCGATGACGTCGGTCAGGTACAGCTCCTGCTGGGCGTTGTCGGCGCTCAACCGGTTCAGCGCCGAGCGCAACGCCGCCGTGTCGAAGGCGTACACCCCGGCGTTGACCTCGCGGATTTCGCGTTGCGATTCGGTGGCGTCGGCGTGCTCGACGATCGCCGTCACCTCGTTGTCCTGGGTGCGCAGGATGCGGCCGTAGCCGCTGGGGTCGCTCAGCGTCGTGGTCAGCACGGTGACCGCGGCCCGGGTCGCGGTGTGGCCGGCGATCAGGTCGGCCACGGTGTCGGCGTCCAGCAGCGGGGTGTCGCCGGAGGTGACGACCAGGACGCCGGCGTAGTCGTCGGGCAGCGCCGACAGGCCACACCGGACGGCGTCGCCGGTGCCGCGGGGCCGTTCCTGCAGCGCCACGTCGATGGGACGGCCCAGGTCGTCGGCCCAATCGGCGATCAGCGGGGCGATGCGCTCGTGGTCGTGGCCCAGCACCACGGCCAGGTGTTGCGGCGCCACCTTGGCGATGGCGTGCAGCAGATGGGACAGCATGCTGCGGCCGCCGAGCGGGTGCAGCACCTTCGGGGTGTCGGACCGCATCCGGGTGCCGGGCCCGGCCGCCAGCACCAGGACCGCGGTATCACCAGGAGACGACATCGACCCTCCTCAAACCCCGGCGCGACGGTGCCCGTCGGTGCGACGACACGCCGTCAAGCGTGGCACTTGCGGCACGCTCGAGGCAAAAGGGCTCGTGCCTGTTGGTGCTCCGTCGCCAGGACTCGAACCTGAACTCTCAGAACCAAAATCTGATGTGCTGCCGATTACACCACGACGGATCGCCGGGCCCCTAGGGCCGCGCCAACCCAAGACTTTAGACGCTGCGGGCCGATCGCGGCGCCGCGGGAAAGACGGGCGGCGCGGCGCGGGCGACGCTATACGCTGATTGACGTGGCCGTGCTGGACTCGCAAACCCACAAGGACCCGGACAAGGAGGTGCGGGCGCCGCGCGCGCGGATGACCGGCAGCGAGCGGCGGCAGCAGCTCATCGGCATCGCGCGCTCGCTGTTCGCCGAACGCGGCTACGAGGGCACCTCGATCGAGGAGATCGCGCTGCGCGCCAACGTGTCCAAGCCGGTGGTCTACGAGCATTTCGGCGGCAAGGAGGGCCTGTACGCCGTCGTCGTCGACCGGGAGATGTCGGCGTTGCTGGACGGCATCACCTCGTCGCTGACCAACAACCGGTCCCGGGTGCGCGTCGAGCGGGTCGCGCTGGCGTTGCTCACCTACGTCGAGGAGCGCACCGACGGCTTCCGGATCATGATCCGCGACTCGCCGGCCGCGATCAGCTCGGGCACCTACTCCAGCCTGCTCAACGACGCCGTCAGCCAGGTCAGCTCCATCCTGGCCGGCGACTTCGCCCGGCGCGGCCTGGACCCCGACCTGGCGCCGCTGTACGCCCAGGCGCTGGTGGGTTCGGTGTCGATGACGGCGCAGTGGTGGCTCGACACCCGCGAGCCCAAGAAGGAAGTGGTGGCCGCCCACCTGGTCAACCTGATGTGGAACGGGTTGACGCATCTGGAAGCCGACCCCCGGCTGCAAGACGAGTGAGCGTTCCGCGGGTGTAACGCCACGGCGGTCTCCGGCCGGATTCGGCCGCCGTGGCGTTACGAGCGGCGAGCCGGGGCTACCCGCGGTCGCGGGCCAGCAGGTCGGCCACGGTTTCGCGGCGGACCAGTTCCCGGGCCCGGCCCTCGCTGACCGCCACCAGCGGCGGGCGCCCGACCATGTTGTAGTTCGACGCCATGCTGTGGTGGTAGGCGCCGGTGCAGGCCACGGCCAGCAGGTCACCCGGGCGCAGATCGGCGGGCAGCTCGACGTCGCGGGCGATCTCGTCGCCGGACTCGCAGTGCCGGCCCGCCACCGTGACCCGCTGCTTGAGGCCCAGCGGATGCCGGTTGGCCAGCGCGACGGCATACCGCGCGCCGTACAGCGACACCCGCGGGTTGTCGCTCATGCCGCCGTCGACGGCGACGAAGGTCCGCCCGCCGCATTGCGTCTTCACCGAGCACACCCGGTACAGGGTCACCCCGGCCCGACCGCTGATCGCCCGGCCCGGCTCCACCACGATCTGCGGGCGGGGGAACCGCTCGGCGGCGCACGCCTCGTCCAGGGCGTCCTCGATCACGTCGGCCAGCTGGTCGAGGTTCAGCTCCGGGTCGCCGGACGCATACGGAATGGCATGTCCCCCACCAAGGTTCAGCTCGGTCAGGATGACGCCGTGCCGGGCCCGGACATCGGCCATCGCGGCGATCATCCGGCGGATCGCCTCGCCGTACAGGGCGGGGTCGGACACCTGCGAGCCGAGGTGGCAGTGCAGGCCGACCAGGTCGAGGATGGGGTGGGCCAGCACCCGGCGCACCGCGTCGGCCGCGTGGTCGCCGGCCAGGGTGAAGCCGAACTTCTGGTCGCTGACGCCGGTGGTGACGGCGCGGTGCCCGTGGATGTCGATGTCGGGGGTGACCCGGATGAGCACCGGCTGGCGGCGACGGGCCAGGCCGGCCAGATACGCGATTTCGATGGTCGAATCCAGCACGATGCGGCCCACCCCGACGCGCACCGCCTCGCGCAGCTCCTCGGGCGATTTCGCGTTGCCGTGCATGACGATGCGGGCCGGGTCGACCCCGCCGGCCAGCGCGGTGGCCAGTTCACCGGCCGAGCAGACGTCGACGCCGAGGCGCTCCTCGCGGGCCCACCGGGCCACCGCGGTGCTCAGCAGCGACTTGCCGGCGTAGACCACCTCGACGCCGCGCAGCGCCTTGCGGTACCGGCGGGCGCGGCACCGGAAGTCGGCTTCGTCGACGACGTAGACCGGGGTGCCGAACTCGTCGGCGACGTCGCCCAGCGGCACGCCGCCGACGCACAGCCGGCCCTCCTCGTCGGGATGGGCGGTGACGGGCCAGATCGCGGGATCGAACCGCGGGGGAGCCGCGTGACCCAGCGACGGCAGGATGTCCAGCAATGTCATGCATCCAACCTGCGCGCGTGGGGCGCCGGCCGGTGCGTTTCTTACGCTCCCTTGACGGCGACGAGCTCAATATTGACGTGGTTCGCCCGCGTCCGGCGGTCCCGCCCGGCGCCGGCGAGCGCCGCGTCGGCGGGAGCAGGGAGCCGGGCGCGCCGCCCTAGAATGGAATTCATCATGACCGCACCGGGGGCTGCTCGCCCAGAAACCCCGATCGCGGGGCTCGTTGAATTGGCGCTCACCGCGCCGACCTTCCAGCAGTTGATCGACACCGCGGCCGCATCGCCGGCCGACCTGAGCCTGGTGGGTCCAGCCAGCGCGCGACTGTTCGTCACCAGTGCGCTGGCGCGGTTGGGCCCTTTGCTGGTAGTCACCGCGACCGGGCGCGAAGCCGACGACCTGACCGCTGAACTGCGCGGCGTCGTCGGCGATGCCGTGGCCGTCTTCCCGTCCTGGGAGACGCTGCCGCACGAGCGGCTCTCGCCCGGCGTCGACACCGTCGGCGCCCGGTTGACGGTGCTGCGCCGGCTGGCCCACCCCGACGACGCGAGGCTGGGGCCGCCCCTGCAGGTGGTGGTGACCGCGGTCCGCTCGCTGCTGCAGCCGATGACCCCGCAGCTGGGTCTGGTGGAGCCGGTGACGCTGAGCGTGGGCCAGGAGATCGAATTCGAGCACGTGATCGCGCGGCTGGTCGAGCTGGCCTACAGCAGGGTCGACATGGTGGGCCGGCGCGGCGAATTCGCCGTGCGCGGCGGCATTCTCGACGTCTTCCCGCCGACCGCCGAGCACCCGGTGCGGGTCGAGTTCTGGGGTGACGAGGTCAGCGAGATGCGGATGTTCTCGGTCGCCGACCAGCGTTCCATTCCCGAGATCGCGGTCGACACCGTGATCGCGGTGCCCTGCCGCGAGCTGCTGCTCACCGAGGACGTGCGGGCCCGCGCCGCGGAGCTGGCCGCCCAGCACCCGGCGAGCGAGCCGGCCATCACCGGCAGCGTCAGCGACATGCTGGCCAAGATCGCCGACGGCATCGCGGTCGACGGCATGGAGGCGCTGCTGCCGGTGCTGCGGCCCGGCAAGCAGGTGCTGCTGACCGATCAGCTGGCCGAGCGCACCCCGGTGCTGCTGTGCGACCCGGAGAAGATCCGCACCCGGGCGGCCGACCTGATCAAGACCGGCCGCGAGTTCCTGGAGGCCTCCTGGTCGGTCGCGGCACTGGGGACCTTGGAGAATCAAGCGCCGATCGACGTCGAGCAACTGGGCGGATCAGGCTTCGCCGAGCTGGACGAGGTGCGGGCGGCGGCGGTCCGTTGCGGGCACCCGTGGTGGACGCTGAGCCAGCTGTCCGACGAGTCGGCGGTGGAGCTGGACGTGCGGGCGGCGCCGTCGGCGCGCGGCCATCAACACGACATCGACGGCATCTTCGCGATGCTGCGCGCGCACGTCAGCACCGGCGGCCACGCCGCCGTCGTCGCGCCCGGCACCGGGACCGCACACCGGGTGGTGGAACGGCTGGCCGAATGCGACACCCCGGCCGCCATGCTGGAATCCGGCGCGGCGCCCCGCGCCGGGGTGGTCGGGGTGCTCAAGGGACCGCTGCACGACGGCATCGTCATCCCCGGCGCGAACCTGGTGGTGATCACCGAGACGGATCTGACCGGCAGCCGGGTCGCCGCCGTGGAGGGCAAGCGGCTGGCAGCCAAGCGGCGCAACACCGTCGACCCGCTGGCGCTGACGGCCGGTGACCTGGTGGTGCACGACCAGCACGGCATCGGCCGGTTCGTGGAGATGACCGAGCGCACGGTCGGCGGGGCGCGGCGCGAGTACCTGGTGCTGGAGTACGCGTCGTCCAAGAGGGGCGGCGGATCCGACAAGCTGTATGTCCCGATGGATTCGTTGGACCAGCTGTCGCGCTATGTCGGCGGCCAGGCGCCGGCGCTGTCCAAGCTCGGCGGCAGCGACTGGGCCAACACCAAGACCAAGGCGCGCCGCGCGGTGCGCGAGATCGCCGGCGAACTGGTCTCCCTGTACGCCAAGCGGCAGGCCAGCCCCGGGCACGCGTTCTCCCCGGACACCCCGTGGCAGGCCGAGATGGAGGACGCCTTCGGCTACACCGAGACCATCGACCAGCTGACCGCGATCACCGAGGTCAAATCGGACATGGAAAAGCCGATCCCGATGGACCGGGTGATCTGCGGCGACGTCGGCTACGGCAAGACCGAGATCGCGGTGCGGGCGGCGTTCAAGGCGGTGCAGGACGGCAAGCAGGTCGCCGTGCTGGTGCCCACCACGCTGCTGGCCGACCAGCATCTGCAGACCTTCACCGACCGGATGGCCGGCTTCCCGGTGACCGTGAAGGGCCTGTCCCGGTTCACCGACGCGGCCGAATCCCGCGCGGTGATCGAGGGGCTGGCCGACGGCTCGGTCGACATCGTGATCGGCACGCACCGGCTGCTGCAGACCGGTGTGCGCTGGAAGGACCTCGGCCTGGTGGTGGTCGACGAGGAGCAGCGGTTCGGCGTCGAACACAAGGAGCACATCAAGAGCCTGCGCACCCACGTCGACGTGCTGACCATGAGCGCCACGCCGATTCCCAGAACGCTGGAGATGAGCCTGGCCGGCATCCGCGAGATGTCGACGATCCTGACCCCGCCGGAGGAGCGCTACCCGGTGCTGACCTACGTCGGCCCGCACGACGACAAGCAGGTGGCGGCGGCGTTGCGGCGCGAGCTGCTGCGCGACGGGCAGGCCTTCTACGTGCACAACCGGGTCAGCTCGATCGACCGGGCGGCCGCGCGGGTGCGCGAGCTGGTGCCCGAGGCGCGGGTGGTGGTGGCGCACGGCCAGATGCCCGAGGAGCGGCTGGAACGCACCGTGCAGGGGTTCTGGAACCGCGAGTACGACATCCTGGTGTGCACCACGATCGTGGAGACCGGCCTGGACATCTCCAACGCCAACACGCTGATCGTCGAGCGCGCCGACACGTTCGGGCTCTCGCAGCTGCACCAGCTGCGCGGCCGGGTGGGGCGCAGCCGCGAACGGGGTTACGCCTACTTCCTGTATCCGCCGCACGCCCCGCTGACCGAGACGGCGTATGACCGGCTGGCCACCATCGCCCAGAACAACGAGCTCGGCGCGGGCATGGCGGTCGCGCTGAAGGACCTGGAGATCCGCGGCGCGGGCAACGTGCTGGGGGTGGAGCAGTCCGGGCACGTCGCCGGCGTCGGCTTCGACTTGTATGTGCGGCTGGTGGGCGAGGCCGTCGAGGCGTACCGGGCCGCGGCGGACGGCCAGACCGTCACCACCGCCGAGGAGCCCAAGGACGTGCGGATCGACCTGCCGGTGGACGCGCACCTGCCGCCGGACTACATCGCCAGCGATCGGCTGCGGCTGGAGGCGTATCGGCGGCTGGCCGCCGCGGGCTCGGACGACGAGATCGACGCGGTGGTCGAGGAACTCGTCGACCGCTACGGGGCGCTGCCCGAACCGGCCCTGCGGCTGGTGGCGGTCGCCCGGCTGCGGCTGCTGTGCCGCGCCGCCGGCATCACCGAGGTGTCGGCGCCGTCGGCGGCCACCGTGCGGCTCTCGCCGATCACGCTGCCCGATTCGGCCCAGGTGCGGCTGAAGCGGATGTATCCGGCCGCCAGCTACCGGGCCACCACGTCGACCGTGCAGGTTCCCATCCCGCGCGCCGGCGGGGTGGGCGCGCCGCGGCTGCGTGACGTCGAGTTGGTGCAGATGGTGGCCAACCTGGTGACGGCGCTGCAGGGTAAACCGCAGACGGATGTCGGCACCGGCGCGCCGGTGGCGGCGATGGCCAGTGAGGAGGGGCGCGGGTGATTGTGATCTTGTGCGACCCGCGCCGGCCGTCGCTGGTGCCGGTCGAGGCAGTCGAGCATCTCGCCGGCGAGGTGCAGTACACCGAGGAGATGCCGATCGCGGTGCCCTGGTCGCTGCCGGCGGCGCGCCCGGTGCACTCCGGCGACCCCGATGATCCGGCGCCGGTGCTGCTGTCGTCGGACCGCGACCACCCCGCCGTCACCGCCCGGCTGGCCGCCGGGGCCCGGCTTATCTCGGCGCCGGACGCCCCGCGCGGCGAACGGCTGGTCGACGCGGTGGCGATGATGGACAAGCTGCGCACCGCCGGACCGTGGGAAAGTGAGCAAACCCACGAGTCGCTGCGCCGGTTTCTGCTGGAGGAGACCTACGAGTTGCTGGACGCGGTGGCCGGCGGCAACGCCGAGGCGTTGCGCGACGAGCTCGGTGACGTGCTGCTGCAGGTCCTCTTCCACGCCCGCATCGCGGAGGACGCCCCGCAGTCGGCCTTCACCATCGACGACGTCGCCGCCGCGCTGATCCGCAAACTGGGCAACCGGGTGCCGGGAGTGCTTGCCGGGCAAACCATTTCGCTCGAAGAGCAGCTGGCGCAGTGGGAAGAGCGCAAGGCGGCCGAGAAGCCGCGGAAATCGGTGATGGACGACGTGCACACCGGGCAACCGGCGCTGGCGCTGGCGCAGAAGGTGATCGGGCGGGCCGAGAAGGCCGGTCTGCCCGCCGACCTGATCCCGCCGCAGGTCACCTCGATCGCAATATCTGCCGACGTGGACGCTGAAAGTGCTTTGCGCACAGCGGTTTTGGATTTCGTGGCAACCGTCCGCGGCGTCGAGCGGTCGATCGCGGCGGCGCGCCGCGGCACCAGCGTCCCCGACGAGTTCGACATCGCCCCGCTCGGTGAGATCTCTGAGCAGGAGTGGCGGCAGCACTGGCCGGCGGGCGACACCGATCCCGAGCCGGCCTCCGCCGAGCAGCTCACCGACGACGCCGGCGGCGACGAGAACTGAGCGGCCGGTCCCGTTGGCCATCGGCCCGTGGCGTGTTCACCGCCGCCGAGAGCGATCACCGCATTGTTTGCCGGATTTGGCACCCGCGCCTCGGTAATATCGGGGATGAGGTTGCGAATCCCGGTGGTCGGCCTCGGTCTGACCGCGCTAGCCAAGGCGACCGTCAGCTAATCGACGATTAGCTGAACGCGGCGACAAATCGGTGCCCGCGGGCCCGGCGCAACCGAGCGGTCCCGAAATGCATGGGACGATGGTGGGGCGGAAGTTGGTGCAGGCGAGTCTTAGGGGAGCTCAGGAAAGCATGGTGTCGCCGAGGCGTTGGATGCGCGCGGCCGCCGTGATCGGCGCGACCGCGATCGTGCTGGCCTCCAGCTGCACCTGGCAGCTCAGCCTGTTCATCCCCGACGGGGTCCCGCCGCCGGCCGGCGACCCGGTGCCCCCGGTCGACACCCACGCCAGCGGTCGACCCGCGGATCAGTTGCGCGACTGGGCCGCGCAGCGCGCCGCCGGATTGGAGATCCCGGTCATCGCGCTCGAGGCCTACGCATACGCGGCGCGGGTCGCCGAGGTCGAGAACCCGAAGTGCCACATCGCCTGGACCACGCTGGCCGGCATCGGGCAGGTCGAGAGCCACCACGGCACCTACCGCGGCGCGCGGCTGGCGCCCAACGGCGATGTGAGCCCCCCGATTCGGGGTGTCCGCCTGGACGGCAGCGGCGGCACGCTGCGCATCGTCGACAACGACGAGGACGTCACGGACGAGGACGGCGTGACGCGCGCCATGGGGCCGATGCAGTTCATCCCGGAAACCTGGCGGCTCTACGCGGTCGACGCTCACAACGACGGCCGGGTCAGCCCGGACAACATCGACGACGCCGCGCTCGCCGCGGCGGGTTATCTGTGTTGGCGCGGAAAGGATCTCGCCACACCGCGCGGGTGGATCACCGCGCTGCGCGCCTACAACAACTCCGGTGTCTACGCCCGGGCGGTGCGCGATTGGGCGACCGCTTACGCCAAAGGTCACCCGCTGTAGCAGGATGTATCGCTGACGACGAGTGCACGCACCGGCTACGGATACAAGGAGAACTCAGTGCCGATTATCGAGCAGGTCGGGGCCCGCGAGATCCTCGACTCCCGCGGTAACCCGACAGTCGAGGTCGAGATCGCCCTGACCGACGGAACGTTCGCCCGCGCGGCGGTGCCGTCCGGGGCGTCGACCGGTGAGCACGAGGCCGTCGAACTGCGCGACGGCGGGGAGCGGTACGGCGGCAAGGGCGTGCAGAAGGCGGTGCAGGCCGTGCTGGACGAGATCGGTCCGGCGGTGATCGGGCTGAACGCCGACGACCAGCGCCTGGTGGACCAGGCGCTGGTCGACCTGGACGGCACCCCGGACAAGTCGAGGCTGGGCGGCAACGCGATCCTGGGCGTGTCGCTGGCCGTGGCCAAGGCGGCCGCCGATTCCGCGGAGTTGCCGCTGTTCCGCTACCTGGGCGGGCCCAACGCGCACATCCTGCCGGTGCCGATGATGAACATCCTCAACGGCGGTGCGCACGCCGACACCGCCGTCGACATCCAGGAGTTCATGGTCGCCCCGATCGGCGCGCCGAGTTTCGCCGAGGCATTGCGCTGGGGTGCGGAGGTGTATCACTCGCTGAAGTCGGTGCTGAAGAAGGAGGGCCTGAGCACCGGCCTGGGCGACGAGGGCGGCTTCGCCCCCGACGTGGCGGGCACCACCGCGGCGCTGGACCTGATCGGCCGGGCCATCGAATCGGCCGGCTTCAAACTCGGCACCGACGTGGCGCTGGCCCTCGACGCGGCGGCCACCGAGTTCTACAGCGACGGCACCGGCTACAAGTTCGAGGGCAGCACCCGCACCGCCGAGCAGATGGCCGAGTTCTACGCCGGGCTGCTCGGCGCGTATCCGTTGGTGTCCATCGAAGACCCGCTGTCCGAAGATGATTGGGACGGCTGGGCGGCGCTGACCGCGTCGATCGGCGACCGGGTGCAGCTCGTCGGCGACGACGTCTTCGTCACGAACCCCGAACGCCTGGAAGAGGGTATCGAGAAGGGCGTCGCAAATGCGTTGCTGGTCAAGGTGAATCAGATCGGCACGCTGACCGAGACGCTGGACGCCGTCGCGCTGGCCCACCACAGCGGCTACCGCACGATGATGAGCCACCGCAGCGGTGAAACCGAGGACACCACGATCGCCGACCTGGCGGTGGCCGTCGGCAGCGGGCAGATCAAGACCGGAGCGCCGGCCCGCAGCGAGCGGGTGGCCAAGTACAACCAGCTGCTGCGGATCGAGGAGGCGCTCGGCGACGCCGCGCGTTACGCCGGCGACCTGGCCTTCCCGCGGTTCGCGTTGGAGACCAGATAGCTTGCCCGCCAAGCCCGATCCGAAGCGCCGCTCCCCGGCATCGCGGCCGGGGAAAGCCGGCGATTCGGTTCGGCGCCGTCGCGCGGCCAAGCCGTCGCAGACCGTCACCGCCCGCAAGACCGCCCGGGCGCAGCACGAGCCGGCGGTCGAACCCATCGTGCGGCAGGCCGCCGAGTCGGTGGAGCAGCGCTCCGAGCAGCGGCTGGGTTTCACCGCCCGGCGCGCGGCGGTGCTGGCCGCGGTGATCTGCGTGCTGACGTTGACCATCGCCGGGCCGGTGCGCACCTATTTCGCCCAGCGCACCGAGATGAATCAGCTGGCCGCCAGCGAGGCGGCGCTGCGTCGCCAGATCGCCGACTTGGAGCAGCGCAAGGCCAAACTTGCCGACCCGGCCTATATCGCGGCCCAGGCCCGCGAGCGGCTCGGCTTCGTCAAACCCGGCGACATCCCGTTCCAGGTTCAGCTTCCGCCGACCGCCGCCGAACCCACCCAGCCGGGATCGCCGTCGGCGAAGCCGGTCAACAACGACCCGTGGTACACCTCGCTGTGGCACACCATCGCCGATGCTCCGCACCTGCCGCCGGCCAATCCTGCTGTCCCGCAAGCTCCGCCGGCCGAACCGGGTCCGCCCGGTCCGGTTCCGCCGCCCGCGCCGAATCCCGCGGGTCCCGGTGGTTGATCGCGCCGACCTGGATGCGGTGGCGCGTCAACTCGGGCGTGAACCGCGCGGGGTGCTCGCCATCGCCTACCGGTGTCCCAACGGCGAACCCGGTGTGGTGAAGACCGCGCCGAAACTCCCTGACGGAACACCGTTTCCGACGCTGTACTACCTGACGCATCCCGCGCTGACGGCGGCCGCGAGCAGGTTGGAGACGACGGGGTTGATGCGGGAGATGACCGAGCGGCTGAGTCAGGACGCGGAATTGGCGGCCGCGTACCGGCGTGCCCACGAGTCGTATCTGGCCGAACGGGACGCGATCGAACCCCTGGGCACCACGTTTTCGGCCGGCGGCATGCCGGACCGGGTCAAGTGCCTGCACGTGCTGATCGCTCATTCGCTGGCCAAGGGGCCGGGCGTGAATCCCTTTGGGGACCAGGCGTTGTCGATCCTGGCCGCCGATCCCGCGCTGGCCGGAGTTTTACAGGAGGGCCGATGGTGACCGGCAGGCTCGCGGGAATCGACTGCGGCACCAACTCGATCCGGTTGCTGATCGCCGACGTGCGCGACGGCCGGCTGCGCGACGTGCACCGGGAGACCCGGATCGTGCGGTTGGGTCAGGGTGTGGACGCGACCGGGGAGTTCGCGCCGGAGGCCATCGCGCGCACCCGCGCGGCGCTGAGCGACTACGCGGATCTGCTGAAACAACATGGTGTGCAGCGGGTTCGGATGGTCGCCACGTCGGCCGCCCGGGACGTCGGCAACCGGGCCGACTTCTTTTCCATGACGGCCGACGTGCTGGGCGCGGTGCTGCCCGGTGCGGTGGCCGAAGTGATCACCGGCGCCGACGAGGCCGAGCTGTCGTTCCGAGGGGCGGTCGGCGAATTGGACAGTGCGGCTGGTCCTTTCGTGGTCGTTGACCTGGGCGGCGGGTCGACGGAGATCGTGGTCGGCGGCAGTGACGGGGTGACGGCGAGCCACTCGGCCGACATCGGCTGCGTGCGGTTGACCGAGCGATGCCTGCATTCCGACCCGCCGACGCCCGAGGAGGTGGCGCTGGCCCGTCAGGTGGTGCGCGAACGGCTCGAGGTCGCGCTGGGGGTGGTGCCCGTGGAAGGGGCGCGAACCTGGGTCGGGGTGGCCGGGACGATGACCACGCTGTCGGCGCTGGCTCACGATTTGCCGGCGTATGATTCTGCGGCCATTCATCTTTCGCGGGTGAGCGGGCGGGATCTGCTGGCGGTGTGCGAACGGCTGATCGGCATGACGCGGGCCCAGCGCGCGGCGCTGCCGCCGATGCATGCGGGGCGGGCCGACGTGATCGCCGGAGGCGCGGTCGTGGTGGAGGAACTGGCGCGGGAGTTCCGTGCCCGCGCGGGCATCGACGAGCTGACGGTCAGCGAGCACGACATCCTGGACGGCATCGTGCTGTCCATCGCGGGGTAGGCCACTTCGGTCACGGACGTCTCCGCTGGAGGTCCCTCGCGGACATCCCCGCTGGAGGTCCCGGACGTCTCCGCTGGAGGTCCCTCACGGACGTCCCCGCGGGAGGCGAGGTGTTAAGTGCCCGCCTCTGAGCGACAACCGGGGATGTCACACCCGTGTGGGACGGTTCGGCAATGAATCGACTACTACTCAAGGGAATAGAGCTGCGCTACGTGCTGGCGATGCAGCTGGCCGTGCACGGACCGGCCGACATCGGCGAGCTGATCAAAGCGCTTGACTGGCATGGCTTTTGCGTGCAGGGCCGGCCGTCGAAGGCGGTGTCGGATGCGCTGCGTTGGGAGATCGTGCATGGGCGGGTACGCCGGCTCGGCCGGGGCCGATACGGCCCGGGCGGCATGCCGCGCTCCACCGAACACCGAATCCATCAGCGTGTCTTGGCCCTGCGTGAGGCGGCCCGTTGTCGCTGTGAGGCGGGCACTTAACCGATTGCCCGGCGCGGGGACGCGAGTGGCCGGTGGGGCTGGCGAGGCGGTAGTGCCGGCCGCAGCCCCGCACCGCAATCGCCTCGCTCACGCCTCGAATCGATACCCCATGCCCGATTCGGTCAGCAGGTGTTTGGGGTGCGACGGGTCGTTTTCCAGCTTGCGGCGCAGCTGCGCGAGATACACACGCAGGTAATGGGTTTCGGTGGCATACGCCGGCCCCCAGACCTCCTTGAGCAGCTCCTCGCGGCCGACCAGCTTGCCCCGATTGCGGACCAGCACCTCGAGCATGCCCCACTCGGTGGGGGTGAGGTGCACCTCGCTGCCGTTCTTGGTGACCTTCTTGGCGGCCAGGTCGACGGTGAACGACTCCGTTTCGACGACCGGCTGTTCCATCTCGGAGGCCGCGGTGTTGCGGCGCACCGCCGCCCGCAGCCGAGCCAGGAACTCGTCCATCCCAAAGGGTTTGGTGACGTAATCGTCGGCCCCGGCGTCCAGCGCTTCGACCTTGTCCGACGAATCGGTGCGGGCGGACAACACGATCACCGGCGCGGTGAGCCAACCGCGCAGCCCCGCCAGCACGTCGATCCCGGAGATGTCCGGCAGCCCGAGGTCGAGGATCACCACGTCGGGTTTGTGCTCGGCGGCGGCCCGCAACGCGCCCGCGCCGGTCGACGCGGTGACCACCTCGTACCCGCGCACCGACAGGTTGATGCGCAGCGCGCGCAGGATCTGCGGCTCGTCGTCGATCACCAAAACGCGAGTCATCTGCGCCGCTCCTCAGCATCGCTGCGCTCTGCATCGTCGCCGGCGCGCGTCATGCGGCGCCTTCGGATTGCGGCGCAGCCATATCCACCATCACCGTGAGCCCGCCGCCGGGAGTGTCGGTGGCCGTGATCGTCCCCCCCATCGCCTCGACGAAGCCGCGCGCCACCGACATGCCCAACCCCACCCCGGTGGTGTTGTCGTGATCGCCGAGCCGCTGAAACGCTTCGAAGATCTGTTCCTCGGCGCCATGCGGTATCCCGGGCCCTTCGTCGATGACGTTGATCAGCACCCGATCGCCGACCTGCCCGGCGTTGACCCGCACCACACAGTTGGGCGCGTAGCGCAGCGCGTTGTCGATCAGGTTGGCCAGCACCCGCTCCAGCAGCCCGGCGTCGGCCATCACCATGGCATCGCCCACATCGACCTTGACCCTATCGATCGCGGAGCGGAAGAAGCCGGTGGCGCCCTTGCCGATGCTGACCAGCGCGCGTTGCACGGCCTCCTCCAGATACACCCGGCGCAGATCGGGGTGAATCGCCCCGGCGGCCAGCCGCGACGAATCGAGCAGGTTGCCCACCAGCGCGGTCAGCTGGTCGATCGACTCCTCGATGGTGGCCAGCAACTCCGCGGTGTCGGTGGGGGAGAAGGCGACATCCTCGGCACGCAGGCTGGAGACCGCGACCTTGGCCGCCGCCAGCGGGGTGCGCAGGTCGTGGCTGACCGCTGACAACAGCGAGCGGCGCAGCTCGTCGGCCCGCACGATCGCCTCGGTGCGGCTGGCCTCCTCGGCGAGTTCGCGCTGCCGGATCAGCCCCGCCGCCTGCCGGGCCACGGCGCTGAGCACCCGGCGGTCCCGCGCGGACAGCTTGCGGCCCGCCAGCAACATCTGAAATTCGCTGGAATCGGGGCCGCCCACCTCGATCGCGGTGTCCGCGGCGTCGACGCTGACACAGGGATCCCGGCCCACGCAGGCAACCACCTGGGTCTTGGTGCCGCCGGCCCGCGCGTCCTCCGACTCGCGCAGCATGCTGACCGACCGCTGGGCGTAGGTCTCGCGCACCCGCTCCAGCAGCGTCTCCAGATCGGCGCCGCGCAGCACCGAACCCGCGAACAGCGTCAGCAGCTCGGCCTCCTGGGAAGCGCGCCGGGCCTCCCGGGTGCGCTTGGCCGCGAAGTCGACCAGCACCGCGACCGCCACCGCGATCAGCAGCAGCACCAATTCGGTGATGGCACTGTTGGGTTCGGCGATGGTGAAGCTGTGCCGCGGGGCGATCAGGTAATAGTTCAGCAGCAGCCCGGACAGCACCGCCGAAAGTGCCGCCGGCGCAATGCCTCCCAGCAGGCCCACCAGCAGCACCCCGACGAAGAACAGCGCGCTCTCGCCGCCGGTGTCCAGGTAGGGGTCCAGCCACGTGACGGTGACCGCGCAGATGACCGACGGCACGATCAGCGCCGCCAGCCAGGACGCCACCCGCCGCTCCCGCGGCGCCAGCGAGGACGCCCGGAAGCCGCGTTTGGATTCCTCGTGGGTGACCAGGTGCACGTCGATCTTGCCGGACAATTCGACGATCCGGGGGCCGATCCCCTCCTCGAACAGCCGCGCCCAGCGGGACCGCCGCGAGGTGCCGATCACCAGCTGGGTGGCGTTCATCTCGCGGGCGAACTCGAGCAGGGCCGCGGGCACCTCGTCGCCGACGATGGTGTGCAGCGACGCGTCCAGGCTGCTGGCCAGCTCCCGGATCTTGGCCATCCGCGATTCCGACAGGCCGGCCAGCCCGTCGCCCCGGATGACGTGCACCACCATCAGTTCGGCGCTGGACTTCGACGCGATGCGCGACGCCCGTCGCACCAACGTCTCCGATTCCGGACCGCCGGTGACCGCCACCACGACCCGCTCGCGGGCCTCCCACGTGTCGGTGATCTTGTTCTCGGCGCGGTATTTGGCCAGCGCCGTGTCGACCTGGTCGGCCAGCCACAGCAGCGCCAGTTCCCTTAGCGCGGTGAGGTTTCCGCGCCGGAAGTAGTTGGACAGCGCCGCATCGATCCGATCCGGCGCATAGACATTCCCATGAGACAGCCTGCGCCGCAACGCTTCCGGTGTGATGTCGATGAGCTCGACCTGCGAGGCCTGGCGGACGACCGAATCCGGCACGGTCTCTTTCTGCTCGATGCCGGTGATCTGGGCGACGACGTCGTTGAGGCTTTCCAGGTGCTGCACGTTGACGGTGGAGATCACCGTGATCCCGGCGTCCAGAAGCTCCTCGACGTCCTGCCACCGCTTGGGGTTCTTGCTGCCCGGGGTGTTGGTGTGTGCGAGTTCGTCGACCAACACCACCTGGGGGTGACGGGCCAGCACGGCCGGCACGTCGAGTTCGGGGAAGCGGCCGCCCCGGTATTCGATGTAGCGCGGCGGAATGATCTCGATGCCCTCAAGCAGCTCAGCGGTTTTCGCGCGCCCGTGGGTCTCCACCACCCCGGCCACCAGATCCGTGCCGCGCTCCAGCCGCCGATGTGCCTCACCCAGCATCGAATACGTCTTGCCCACCCCCGGGGCCGCACCCAGATAGATGCGTAGTTCCCCGCGCTTGGGATGGTGGTCGCGGACGTCGGTCACGTCAACCATCATCCCCCCTCGCCGCTAGCTGGTGACCGGATAGCGGTGGTCGAGTTGCAGATTTAGCTGCAGCACGTTGACGCACGGTTCACCGAAAAAGCCCAACGCGCGCCCGCTGCTGTTCTGCGCCACCAGCTCCCGGATCTGCTCCGGGCGGACGTGCCGCACCTTGGCCACCCGCGCCACCTGGATGTCGGCGTAGGCGGGCGAGATGTTCGGGTCCAGGCCGCTGCCGCCGGCGGTGACCGCGTCGGCGGGCACGGCCGGGGCCGCCGGTGCCGCTCCGCGGATGGGCACGATCTGGCCGAGCGAATAGTCCTCCCCGGTCTTGGCGCATTCGACGCGCACCCCCTCGTAGAGGCTCACGAACGGTGTCGGGGTCGATTCGCACGGTTCGTTGACGCTGACCACCCGCGCCGGGTGGGTGACGTTGCCGCGCTCGTCGCGCGGCCCGATCACCGACAGCACCGCCCCCACACCGCCGCCGGTGCAGAACGGCCGCGACCCGTCGACGCCTTCCAGTTCGGCGACGGCGGCGCTGCGCGAGCACACCGTGGTCAGCAGGCCGGGTTTGCCGGGTGCGTCGACGATGCTCTCCGGCCCCAGGTTGCTGCCGCCGCTGGAGGTCGGGTCGTAGCCGGTGCCGGCCGCCGAGGGGCGACTCTGAAAGTACTGCGGCAACGGGTTGCCGTCCTTGTCGGTGAACAGCTGGCCGATCAGTCTGCTGCCCACCGGCTTGCCCGAGGCGGTCAGGATCGACCCCTCGGCGTGGTCGCGTAATCCGGGGAACTGCGCCACCACCCAGACGAGCAGCGGATAGGCCAGGCCGGTGATCACGGTCAGCACCAGCAGCGCCCGCAACGCCGCCCAGTGCAGGCGAATGAAGTTCGACAGTGTCATGTCAGGACATCCCGGGGACGAATTGGACGATCAGGTCGATCGCCTTGATTCCGATGAACGGGGCGACGATGCCGCCCAGGCCGTAGATATACAGGTTGCGGCTCAACAGCTTTGACGCGCTGCTTGGCGTGTACCGCACACCGCGCAGCGACAGCGGGATCAGCAGCACGATGATGATCGCGTTGAAGATCACCGCCGACAGGATCGCCGACTGCGGGCTGTGCAGCCGCATCACGTTGATCAGATCCAGGCCGGGGAAGAGCGCGACGAACATCGCCGGGATGATCGCGAAATACTTGGCGATGTCGTTGGCGATCGAGAAGGTGGTCAGCGCCCCGCGGGTGATCAGCAATTGCTTGCCGATCTCGACGATCTCGATGAGCTTGGTGGGGTCGGAGTCGAGATCGACCATGTTGCCGGCCTCTTTGGCCGCCGACGTGCCGGTGTTCATCGCCACCCCCACGTCGGCCTGGGCCAGGGCGGGCGCGTCGTTGGTGCCGTCGCCGGTCATCGCCACCAGCTTGCCGCCGGCCTGCTCCCGCTTGATCAATTGAAGCTTGTCCTCGGGGGTGGCCTCGGCGAGGAAGTCGTCGACGCCGGCCTCGTCGGCAATTGCCTTGGCGGTCAACGGATTATCGCCGGTGATCATCACCGTCCGGATGCCCATCCGCCGCATCTCGTCGAACCGTTCCCGCATGCCCTGCTTCACCACGTCCTTGAGGTGGATGACACCGAGCACCCGTGCCCGGCCGTCGACGCTCTCGCCGACGACCAGTGGTGTGCCGCCGCCGGCGGAGATGCCGTCCACGATCTCGCCGAGCTGGTGCGGGACGCTGCCGCGTTGGCTGCGTACCCATTCGGCTACCGAACTGGCCGCGCCCTTGCGCAGGGAGTGCCCGTCCAGGTCGACCCCCGACATCCGGGTGGTGGCCGAGAACGCCACCCACTGCGCCTGGGACAGCTCGCCGGGGGTGCGCGCCCGCAACCCGAAGTGCTGCTTGGCGAACACCACAACCGAACGGCCCTCGGGTGTTTCGTCGGCCAGGCTGGACAGCTGCGCGGCGTCGGCCAACTCCTCGGGAGACACGCCGGCCAGCGGGATGAAGGCGGCGGCCTGCCGGTTGCCCAGCGTGATGGTGCCGGTTTTGTCCAGCAGCAGGGTGTTGACATCACCGGCGGCTTCCACCGCCCGCCCCGACATGGCGAGCACGTTGCGCTGCACCAGCCGGTCCATGCCGGCGATGCCGATGGCCGACAGCAGCGCCCCGATGGTGGTCGGGATCAGGCACACCAGCAGCGACACCATCACGATGCCGGTGACGCCACTTGTGTTGAGCGCCTGGGTATCCGGGACGCCCGGGTTGTTCACCTTCGAGTAGATGGCCAGCGGCTGCAACGTGGCGACGGCGAACACGAAGATGATCGTCAGCGCGGCCAGCAGGATGTTCAGCGCGATCTCGTTGGGTGTCTTCTGCCGGTTGGCGCCCTCGACGAGGGCGATCATCCGGTCGATGAAGCTTTCGCCCGGCTTCTGGGTGATCTGCACGACGATGCGGTCGCTGAGCACGGTGGTGCCGCCGGTGACCGCCGATCGGTCCCCGCCGGACTCGCGGATCACCGGTGCGGACTCGCCGGTGATGGCCGATTCGTCCACCGACGCAATGCCTTCCACCACATCACCGTCGCCGGGGATCACCTGCCCAGCCTCCACCACGACGATGTCGCCCTGTTGCAGCGCGGTGGCGGCGACGGCCTCCTCGATCCCGGTCGAGCCGGGCGCCCAGTCACGCAGGCGCCGCGCCATGGTCTGGGTTTTGGCCCGGCGCAGGGTTTCTGCCTGGGCCTTGCCCCGGCCCTCGGCCACCGCCTCGGCGAGGTTGGCGAACAGCACGGTGAGCCACAGCCAGATCACGGTCAGCCAGGCGAACCAGCTCGGGCCGACGATCGCCAACACCGTGCTCCACGCCGCGCCGATTTCGACGATGAACATCACCGGATTGCGCCACAGCGTGCGCGGGTCGAGTTTGCGCAGCGCGTCCGGGGTAGAGCGCCACAGCATCTTCGGGTCGAGCAGGCCGCCCTGCACCCGCTTGGTGCCGGCCGACGGCGCCGGATGCGCCTGCTCGGCCGGGTCGATCGCGGTCACGGTCATCAGTGGATTCCTTCGGCGAGAGGCCCGAGCGCGAGCATGGGCAGGAACGTGAGGGCGACGACGATCAGCGTGACGCCGGCGACCATGCCGACGAACTGGGGCCGGTGGGTGGGCAGGGTGCCCGCCGAGTCCGGGGTGCTGCCCTGCCTGGCCAGCGAGCCGGCCAGCGCCAGCACCAGCACGATGGGCAGGAACCGGCCGAACGCCATGGCCAGGCCCAGGGCCGTGTTGTACCACTCGGTGTTGGCGCTCAGTCCGGCGAAGGCCGACCCGTTGTTGTTGGCCGCCGAGGTGAACGCGTACAACACCTCCGACAAACCGTGCGGACCGCTGTTGGCCATGCCGGCGCGTTCACCGGGCAGCGCCATCGCGATCGCGGTGCCGGTCAGCACGATCAGCGGCGTGACCAGGAAATAGCTTGCAGCGAGCTTGATTTCGCGCGGGTTGATCTTCTTGCCCAGGTACTCCGGGGTGCGCCCGACCATCAGCCCGGCCACGAACACCGTGATCACCGCGAGCACCAGCATGCCGTACAGGCCCGAGCCGGTGCCGCCGGGCGCCACCTCACCGAGCTGCATATTGAACATGGTGATCATGCCGCCGAGGCTGGTGAGCGAGTCGTGCGCGGAGTCCACCGCGCCGGTGGAGGTGAGCGTTGTCGCCGCGGCGAACACGCCCGAGTCGGGAACGCCGAACCGCTGTTCGACGCCCTCCATCGCCGCGCCGACCGCGCTGGGCACCGTGCCGTGATGCTGCAGCTGGAACCACAGCATGAAGCCGGTGCTCAGCAGGTACAGCAACGCCATCACCGACGCAATCGCGTAGCCCTGCTTGGGGTTACCCACCATCCGCCCGAAGGTGCGGGGCAACGAGAAGCCGATCACCAGGATCAGGAAGATCTCCAGCCAGTTGGTCCAGGCGGTCGGATTCTCGAACGGGTGCGCGGAATTGGCGTTGTAGAAGCCGCCGCCGTTGGTGCCGAGTTCCTTGATCACCTCCTGGCTGGCCACCGGGCCGCCGGGGATGGTCTGTGCGGTGCCGCCCAGCGTGGTGACGACCTGGTCGTGCAGATGGAAGTTCTGGATCGCCCCGCCGGCGACCAGCAGCACGGCGCCGACGATCGAGATGGGCAGCAGGATGCGCAGCGTCCCGCGCACCAGGTCGACCCAGAAGTTGCCCAGCTCGCCGGTGCGCCGGCGGGCGAACCCGCGCACCAGGGCGACGGCCACCGCCATGCCGACGGCCGCCGAGACGAAGTTCTGCACCGCCAAGCCGGCCATCTGCACCAGGTGGCCCTGGGTGGTTTCCCCCGAGTACGCCTGCCAATTGGTGTTGGTGACGAAGCTGACCGCGGTGTTCCACGCCAGCGAGGGCGTCATCTTGGTGGCCGGGTCATGCAGGTGCAGCGGTAGCTTGCCCTGCACCAGCTGCAGCACGAACAGGAAAATGATGCTGACCGAGGAGAACGCCAACACACCGCGGGCGTAGGCGCCCCAGGTCTGTTCCGAGCGCGCGTCGACGCCGATGAGCCGATAGATCGTCCGCTCGGCGGCGAGGTCCCTGTCGGTCGTGTAGACACGAAACATATAGTCGCCCAAGGGAACATGGACCACGACCAACGCCGCGACGAGGACGGCGAGAAAGATCAGTCCCGCGGTTGTGCTGCTCACCTAGAACCTCTCCGGGAACAACAGCGCGCCCGCGAGAAAGAGCGCGATGAGAATGGAAAGCACCAAGCCGACCGTGTTTTGGTAGTTCATAGCCGTTCGACCAGCTTCTGGGCCACGCCGAGCGCCGCGAACACCGCCACGGTCAGCGCCAGATACACCACCACGCCCATCTGCGTCTCCGTTCCGCGCCGATCACCTGCATACGAAAAGGGCTCCGTCGAGCCGGCCCGAAGCGGGGCTCTCGAGGCGAAGTCAGCTTGAAATTAATCGGGCCCGCGCTGCCAGGGCCTTTGGTTGACGGTTTCCTAACGGGGCCGTAGTGCACCTTTACGGTTTGTTAACGCCCCTTGCGCAGGGGCCGTCAAAGACCCGCTACGCCAAGGGTTCCCGGTCCGTCGATCAGCGGGAGCCGGACCCGGAACACCGTCCTGCCCGCGGTGGATTCGACGCCCACCGAGCCGTGGTGGGCCTTGACGATCGAGCTGACGATGGCCAGCCCCAGCCCGTGGCCCGAGCCGTCGGACCTTGACTTGTCGGCCCGGACGAACCGCTCGAACAGGTTGGGCAGCAGGTCCGCGTCGATGCCGGGGCCGTCGTCGGTGACGGTCAGCTCGGCGAACGGCGCCTCGCGGCCGCCGCGGTGACAGCGGATCGCGGTCGTCACCGTGACCCCGGGTGGGGTGTGCACGCGGGCGTTGCCGAGCAGATTGCTGACCAACTGATGCAGCCGGGCCTGGTCGCCGCGCACCCATACCGGTTCGTCGGGCACGTCTTTGACCCAGTGGTGGGTGGGGGCGGCCACCATCGCGTCGTTCACCGCGTCGCTGACCACCTCGGTCAAGTCGACGTCCTCGGACTGCAGGTCCTGGCCCTCACCCAGCCGGGAAAGCAGCAGCAGCTCGTCGACCAGGAGCGCCATCCGCCGCGCCTCCGACTCGATGCGGGCCAGCGCGTATTCGGTGGTGGGCGGCAGCGTCGAGCTGTCCTGACGGGTCAGTTCGGCGTAGCCCTGAATGGCGGCCAGCGGTGTCCGGAGCTCATGGCTGGCGTCGGTGATGAATTGGCGCATCCGCAGATCGGAGTCGACCCGATGCGCCAGGGCGCTATCCACGTTGTCCAGCAACCGATTCAGCGCATGCCCGACGATCCCGACCTCGTTTTGCGGGTCGGTGTCCTGCGGTTGCACCCGGACCGTGATCCGGTGGTCGTCGTCGGTGAGCGGCATCGCGGCGACGTGGGCGGCGATCGCCGCCAGCCGGCGCAGCGGGCGCAGCGTGTAGCCGACCACCCACACCGTCAGCCCGGCGGTGAGCAGCAGCGCCGATGCGGTCAGCGCCACGGTGGTGAGCTGTTTGCGCGCGATGATCCGGTCGGCCAGGTTGTGTGACACCCCGACCACCAGCACGTCCGAGCCGTTCACGGTGCTGTTGACCCGGTACGGCCCCAGCCTGCCCAGGATTTCGGTGCGCGGCGGGCTGTCCTTCCACGACTGGGCGGCGAGGTCGCGGACGACGTCGGGGGGTGCGGGCCGGGGTTCGTCCTCGGAGAAGACCGCCGAGCCGATCACGGCGCCGTTGCGCAGCACCGCGATCAGGTTCCCCGGCGTCTGGCCGGTGAATTCCAGGATGGCCTGTTGGATCGGCGGGGTGCCCGGATGTGGCGAAACATGTTCGCCGTTGCGGTATTTGGTGTACTGGTGGCTGAACGCGTCCAACGATTCGGCGACGTCGGCGTCGCTCATGGCGTTGACGTAGCCGCGCAGGCTCAACACCGAGACGAAGCCGACCGTCACCAGCACCACGCTGACCACCGCCAGCACGCCGAACAGCAGTTGGCGGCGCAGCGAGGAGGGAAACCACCGGGGAAATCCCCCGGATGCGGTGTCGCGGTCTCGGGTCATTCCGCCGGCCGCAGCATGTATCCGACACCGCGGACGGTGTGGATCATCGGCTCGCGGCCGGAGTCGATCTTCTTCCTCAGGTACGAGATGTACAGGTCCACGATGCTGGTGCGCCCGGCGAAGTCGTAGTTCCACACCCGGTCCAGGATCTCGGTGCGGCTGAGCGCGCGGCGGGGGTTGCGCATCAAAAAGCGCAGCAGCTCGAACTCGGTGGACGACAACGACACCGGTGTGTCACCGCGGGTGACCTCGCGGCTGGCGGTGTCCACCACCAGGTCGCCGACCTTGAGGGTTTCGGCGGTCGGGGCGGGCTGCTGGCTGGCGCGGCGCAACAGCCCGCGCAGCCGGGCGACCAGCTCCTCGAGGCTGAACGGTTTGGTCATGTAGTCGTCGGCGCCCGCGGTGAGGCCGGTCACCCGGTCCATCACCGAGTCGCGCGCGGTGAGGAAAAGCGTTGGCGTGTAAGCGTTGGACTGGCGCACCCGCTCCAGGATCCGCAGGCCGTCCACGTCGGGCAGCATGATGTCGAGCACCAGCACGTCGGGGGCCGCCCGGTCGAACTTGGCCATGGCCTCGCGTCCGTTGTGGGCGATGTCGACCACCCAGCCCTCGTAGTGCAACGCCATCTTCACCAGGTTGGTCAGCGCCGGCTCGTCGTCGACCAGTAAAACCCTGATCGGTGACCCGTCGGCGCGGTAGATCCTGGGCAACTGCCCCAGGATGGCCTGGCGTGGCCGCTGCGCGGCTGATTGTCCCGACATTACGGTCATGCTCCTACATTCTGGCGACGCACACATAGGACTGTCACCGAGTTCATAGAGTTCTCAAATGTGGGAGCCGGGGTGTCGCGGCCGGCGCGGCTATTTCCGCGCGGCGGCGACCGGATCTAAAAGCCTTGCCGCACAGGCGTATTAGTGTGCTCTACCGACGAAAAACGGGGCCGCGCACCAGGCGCGGCCCCGTTTGTTTCGAGACGGTTGTCAGGCCCAGCTGGACCCGACGGCGCTGTCGGTGCTGGCCATGTTGCTGCCCGCGGTCTGGACCTTCTGGCCGTGGGCGTTGGCCTGCTCGTAGATCACCTGGAAGTTGCGACCCAACTGGGTTGTCAGGCCCAGCTGGACCCGACGGCGCTGTCGGTGCTGGCCATGTTGCTGCCCGCGGTCTGGACCTTCTGGCCGTGGGCGTTGGCCTGCTCGTAGATCACCTGGAAGTTGCGACCCAACTGGGTGATGAACTCCTGGCAGGCCACCGAACCGGCACCGCCCCAGAAGTCACCGGCAGCCAGCACATCACGAATGATGGCCTGGTGCTCGGCCTCCAGGGACGCGGCCTGGGCGCGGATGAGCGCNCCGTGGGCGTCGACATCGCCGAACTGGTAGTTGATGCTCATAGCGATTGCTCCTTAAAAGTGTTGGACGGCAGCAGTTCTGGGCTAGCTGCTGAGGATCTGCTGCGAAGCCTGCTCTTGCTGCTCGTAGTTGTTGGCGTCGCGGATCAGCCCGTCACGCACCCCGTGCAGCATGTTGACGATGTTGCGGAAGGCCTGGTTGACCTGACCCATCGTGTCGTACGAGGTCGCCTGGGCCTGACCACTCCAGCCCGCACCGGCGATGTTCATCGACGACGCCCACATCTTGCGGGCCTCGTCCTCCACGGTCTGGGCGTGCACCTCGAAGCGGCCCGCCATCGCCCGCATTTCGTGCGGGTCGGTCATAAAACGTGTTGCCATCTCGGCTGTCTCCT